>JBDSCZ010000069.1:0-20647 GCA_039920865.1 Burkholderiaceae bacterium | reverse complement strand
AGATCAAGAAAAGTGAAAAATTATGGACGCACTCAGCCCGCTCACCCAGCGTTTCATCCTGCATTTCGGCGAAATGGGCAGTCGTTGGGGCATCAACCGAACCGTCGGGCAGATTTATGCGTTGCTGTACATGCAGGGCAAGGCGCTGAATGCGGACGAGATAGCCGAATACCTGTCGTTTTCGCGCTCCAACGTCAGCATGGGCCTGAAGGAGCTGCAGGCGTGGCGGCTGGTGAAGCTATTGCACCAGCCGGGTGACCGGCGTGAGTATTTCGAGCCGCCGAAGGATATCTGGGATATTTTCAAGGCCTTGCTGGAAGAGCGCCGCCGGCGCGAGATCGAACCGACGCTGTCGATGCTGCGCGATGCGCTGCTGGAAAATCCGAGTACCGAGAGCGACAAGATTGCGCAGCAACGGATGCGCGAAATGTATGACCTGATCGAGCTGTCGACGTCATGGTTTGACGATGTGCAAAGGCTGTCGCCGGAAACCCTGGCGTCACTGATGAAAATGGGCTCGAAAGTTAAAAAACTGCTCGATGTGCGCGACAAATTCCGCTTTGGCGGCAGCGACGACAAGACCGCAGTGCCAGCCGACATCAAGGAGTAATCCGTGACCAGACCCGCCCGATTGCGTTGGCCGCGCCTGACGCGCTTGCCGCTGGCGCTGGAAATCACATTGGCATTGCTGCTCAAGCTCGTCATTTTACTTGCGTTGTGGCATGCTTTTTTTTCCGATCCGCAAGCCAAAAACATGCTGGTACCGGCAAGGCAGGTGGAACAACACCTGCTGGCTGCCGCTGCACCCGCTGCGGCGACATCTACTGCAGTAAACGAAGTAACGCCCTCCCTTGCAGGGTGCACATTCGCTTGCAAGCGAATGTTGTTCAGCAGGCGGACAGCATGCTGTCCGAAACCCCTGCCTCACTCCCCAACCCTTCTCCCGCCTGCGGGAGAAGGGAGCAAAGTGAGTCGCTACGCGACTGTCACGTTAATCCAACCCAAGGCGCAACATGGCTCCGATTGAAGAAGTCGTCAACCTGTCGCGGCTGCAGTTCGCTGCCACCGCGATGTATCACTTTCTGTTCGTTCCGCTCACGCTCGGCCTGGCGTGGATTCTGGTCATCATGGAGTCGGTCTATGTGATGACCGGGCGCGAGATTTATCGCGACATGACCCAATTCTGGGGCAAGCTGTTCGCCATCAACTTCGCGATGGGCGTGACCACCGGCATCACGCTGGAGTTCCAGTTCGGCACCAACTGGTCGTATTACGCGCACTATGTGGGCGACATCTTCGGCACCCCGCTGGCGATCGAAGGCATGATGGCTTTCTTCCTGGAATCGACTTTCGTCGGCCTGATGTTTTTCGGCTGGACCCGGCTGTCCAAGGTGCAGCATCTGGGCGTAACCTTCCTGGTGGCGCTGGGTTCGAGCCTGTCGGCGCTATGGATTCTGATCGCTAACGGCTGGATGAACAATCCGGTCGGCGCGGAATTCAATTTCGAAACCATGCGCATGGAGTTGGTCAGCCTGACCGAAGTGTTCCTCAATCCGGTGGCGCAGGTGAAGTTCGTGCATACGGTAGCGGCCGGTTATGTGACCGCGTCGATGTTCGTGCTCGGCATTTCCGCCTTTTACCTGCTCAGGGCGCGCGATACCGCGTTTGCGCTGCGCTCGTTCGCGATTGCCGCCGCTTTCGGGCTGGCCTCGACGCTGTCAGTGATCGTACTCGGAGATGAATCCGGCTACACCGCGGGCGAGGTGAACAAGGTAAAGCTGGCGGCGATCGAAGCCGAGTGGGAAACACATCCTGCGCCTGCCGGCATCACGCTGATCGGCTTGCCGAACGACAAGCTGGAGCGCACCGATTATGCGGTCAAGATTCCGTATCTGCTGGGCCTGATCGCCACCCGTTCCACCGACCAACAGGTAACCGGCATCAAGGACCTGAAAAAACAACATGAAGTGCGGATTCGCAACGGCATGCTTGCCTACGCCGCCCTGACAAGATTGAAGTCGGGCGACAAATCGCCGCCAGCACGGGATGATTTCAACCTGCTCAAAGCCGACCTCGGCTACGGCTTGCTGCTGAAAAAATATACGCCGAACGTGATCGACGCGACACCGGATCAGATCCGGATGGCGGTCAACGATACGATCCCGAAGGTGGCTCCGCTGTTCTGGTCGTTTCGCATCATGGTCGGGCTCGGACTGCTGTTCCTGTTCACTTTCGCGATGTCGTTCTACTTCCTGATTCGCAAGCGGCTGGCGAAACAGCGCTGGCTGCTGAAACTGGCGCTGTTCAGCATACCGCTGCCGTGGATTGCCGCCGAGCTGGGCTGGATCGTCGCCGAATACGGCCGTCAGCCGTGGACCATCGCAGGCATCCTGCCGACCCACCTGTCAGCCTCGACGCTGCAACCGGGCAGCCTGTATTTCAGCCTGGCTGGCTTCATCGGTTTCTATACCGTGCTGCTGATCATAGAAATGTTCCTGATGATCAAATACATCAAGCTCGGGCCGAGCAGCCTGCACACCGGCAACTACCACTGGGAAAAATCAGTGACATCACAACCACCATCCGTCGCCTGAGGAACCGCCATGTTCGATTATGAAACCTTGAAAGTGATCTGGTGGGGATTTGTCGGCGTGCTACTGATCGGCTTTGCGCTGACCGACGGCTTCGATTTCGGAGTCGGGATGTTGCTGCCTTTCGTCGGCAGAAACGATATCGAGCGCCGCATCGTCATCAATGCGATCGGCCCGACTTGGGAAGGCAACCAGACCTGGTTCATCAGCGCCGGCGGCGCGCTGTTTGCAGCCTGGCCGCTGGTGTATGCGGCGGCTTTTTCCGGCTTTTATATTGCACTGATGTTGCTGCTGTTTTCGCTGTTCCTGCGCCCGGTCGGCTTCGACTACCGCAGCAAGGTCGCCGATACGCGCTGGCGCAATGCGTGGGACTGGGGCCTGTTTACCGGCGGATTGGTGCCACCGCTGATCTTTGGCGTCGCGTTCGGCAACCTGTTGCTGGGCGTGCCATTCCAATATGACGACAGCATGCGGCTGGAATATATCGGTGGTTTCTTCGGCTTGCTCAATCCGTTCGGGCTGCTGGCCGGAGTGCTCAGCGTGGCGATGTTGGCCATGCATGGCGCAGCCTTCCTGCAGGTCAAGACCGATGGTGCGGTCGCACAACGGGCGCGCAAGGCGGCCGCGATCGCGTCGCTCATCACGATTGCTGCATTTGCGCTGGCCGGAGTCTGGGTCGCCACCGGCATCGACGGCTACCGCATCGTGACTATGCCGGATGCCAATAGCGCCTTCATGCCGGTGGCCAAGACGGTGGAACTGGTGCGCGGTGCCTGGATGGACAACTATGCGCGCTGGCCCGCAATGTGGGCCTTGCCCGCGCTCGGCTTTGCAGGGGCAATGATGTGCCTGTTTTTTACTGCATCGAAACGTTCTCTGCCAGCCTTTCTCAGCAGCGGCCTGTCGGTGACGATGGTAATACTGACTGCAGGTGCCTCGATGTTCCCGTTCGTTATGCCGTCCTCGCTGGCGCCCGACAGCAGCCTGACCGCTTGGGACGCGGTGGCCAGCCACAAGAGCCTGGGCATCATGTTCTGGGTCGTGTTGATCTTTCTGCCGATCATCATCCTGTACACCGGCTGGGTTTATCACGTGATGCGCGGCAAGATCGATGAAAAACACATCCATGACAACGAGCACAACACTTACTAGGAGAGCCGCATGTGGTATTTCAACTGGATTTTAGGGATCGGACTGGCGCTGGCATTCGGCATCATCAACGTGATGTGGCTGGAAGCGAATTACGCCTTCGGCGAACGCGACGAGGACCAAACGCAAAAAAGCTTTGAGCGTGCGCGTGCAGAACAGCCGGCAAGCAAAAACCGGTAATTTCCGATCGCGGCGGACGCAGAAATTATTCTCTGCGCTTACCGCAGCCCACCAAATTTTGCAAAAAATGTGGGGTATATCTATAAATACCCAACTTTACGCGTTGATTCATGTGGACATAAAAAATACAGGATAATGTATATTTTTATATCAACATCTGGTGTACGCAGATGATAAAAGTAATGCCGACGAAAAACACGAAAGAGAAACAAAGTCATCGGCTTATGATGCGCGCGCCGTATCTACCAATGCAGCCATAGACAACCATGGAACGTAAGCCTTGTTGGTGTTTTTCGCGGACAATGCTTACGCCGTAATGCGCTTGCGTAACATCAGTCAACATCATGCGGAGAAACGCGAGACGTAAACAAGCATCAATGACTGTCGGAATTTGAATCACGAGCCACCAAAAAATGCATACCGAATTACACACCAAAGCACATCAAACAACATCGCTGGCATTGTTTTGCAAGGTCGTTGACAACTATGGCGACATCGGGATTTGCTGGCGTCTGGCACGGCAACTGGAGCAGGAACATGGCATCGCTGTCACCTTGTGGGTTGACGATTTGCGCAGTTTTCAGCGGATTTGTCCCGAAGTCGCGCTCGAGCGCGAGCAGCAACAGATCGGTACTGTGACGGTGCGCCATTGGCGCGATCAAGACGGCGGGTTTACGACCGGTGATGTGGCCGATATCGTGATCGAGTTTTTTGCCTGCGACATTCCGCCAGCGTATATTGCGGCGATGGCAGAGCGTACACCGCATCCGGTGTGGCTGAATCTGGAAGGCCTAAGTGCCGAAGCATGGGTAGAGGGCTGCCATACGTTACCGTCGTCGCATCCATCGCTGCCTTTGACAAAGTATTTTTTCTTTCCTGGCTTTACCAGCAAGACCGGCGGTCTGCTGCTCGAATCCGGATTGCAGCAGCAGCGTCAGGCATTTCAATCTGACCCGGCCCAGATGGCAGCTTTTCTCGGGCAATTTGACATCACGCCAGCAGAGATGGCAGGCTTGAAGGTCTCCCTGTTTTGCTATCCGCAGGCACCGGTTTCGGCATTATTTGATGCATGGCAAGGGTGCGGCACAGCGATGCTCTGCCTGGTGCCGGAGGGTGTTGCCGTCGATGCAGTGCAGGCATTTCTTGGTCGCGCTGCAAAGGCGGGGGCGAGCGCGACCCGGGATGGATTAACCGTGCGCGTGCTGCCTTTCATTCCCCAGCCCGATTACGACAAACTGTTATGGGCCTGCGATCTCAATTTTGTGCGTGGAGAGGACTCCTTCGTGCGCGCGCAGTGGGCGAACAAACCTTTTATCTGGCATATCTACCCGCAAGACAAAGACTTGCATCACATTAAATTGAACGCATTTTTGCAGTGCAACGCAGCAAAAACAGAGAGCTTGCGCGAATTCTCCTTAGGCTGGAATGCTGCCACGACAATCACGAACGCAGCAGTCGACTGGGCCGCGCTATGGCCACTGCTGGAAGCCGATCTGCAAAAAATTGCCATCATGACGGTAGATTGGCAGCGCCAATTGTCGGCAAATGGCGACCTGGCATCCAATTTACTGCAGTTCTCTGAAACAGTTCGGTGCGGAATATTCAAAAAAATGGGTTAAAATAGAGAGCTGTGCCAAATAATTACGCACTATTAAATACAATCAAACGTGGGCTTGCGGCGCTTTTTGCCAGTAGGCTGCAGATGATTTTTATGCAACCTACTTTTTACGACTATTCGCTATGAAACCTGCAAAAGAAATTCGTGTTGGCAACATTATCATGATTGACAACAAGCCTATGATCGTCTTGCGCTCCGATGTCAACGGCTCGAGCCGCACGGGCTTCACCTACAAGTGGAAGATGAAGAATCTTTTGACAAACAGCCCTCTGGAAAATGTTTTTAGGGGTGATGACAAGTTTGCCGTAGTTGTTCTCGACAAAAAAGCTGTGACCTATTCTTATTATGCTGATCCACTGTATGTGTTCATGGACAGTGACTTTGAGCAGTATGAAATTGAAGGCGAGAACCTGGGCGACGCGCTGAATTATTTGAAAGATGGCATGGAATGCGAAGCAGTTTTTTACGACGGCAAAGCAATTTCCGTAGAACTGCCAACGACTATCGTTCGCCAGATCGTCTATTCGGAACCTGCGGTCAAGGGCAATACTTCGGGCAACGTGTTGAAAGAAGCCAAGATTGAAAATGCAATCGAAGCGCTTCGCCACACCGTTCCAGTGCCATTGTTTGTCAGCCAGGATGACATGATTGAAATTGATACGCGCACCAACGAATTCAAAAAAGTAGTACGCAACTAATTTCATTTAACAATAAAAAAACGCTGCCGATTTTCGGCAGCGTTTTTTTTCGCCCATCTGCCGGAAAACACCGGTTCAGAAACACGGTGCCAAACAAGCAGTGCAGCTTTCAATGCCTGCACTGCCAGACTGCACCAGAATTACAGTACCTTGGCAATCGACGCAACGACGTGATCGATGTTGCGTGAATTCAGCGCAGCCACGCAGATGCGGCCGGTATCGACTGCGTACACCGAGAACTCTTCGCGCAAGCGATCGACTTGTGCCTTGGTCAGGCCGGAATACGAAAACATGCCGCGCTGCTTGATCACGAAATCGAAATCATTGGATGGTGCGGCTGCTTTCAGCTTGGACACCAACAATTGGCGCATTTCACGGATGCGCACGCGCATACCGGCCAGTTCATCTTCCCACATCGCGCGCAGTTCCGGCGCCACCAGCACGGTGGCAACCACTTGGCCACCATGGATCGGCGGGTTCGAGTAATTGGTGCGAATCACGCGCTTGAGTTGCGACAACACGCGCGCCGCTTCGTCGGTGGTGGCAGCGACAATGGACAGCGCACCGACCCGTTCACCGTACAACGAAAACGACTTGGAAAACGAGTTAGACACAAACAGCGGCCCGCCTGCGTCAGCGAAACGGCGTACCACCTGGCCGTCTTCGGTAATGCCGTCGCCAAAGCCCTGATACGCCATGTCGAGGAAAGGCACCAGTCCGCGCTGTGCCACGACTGCAATGACTTGATCCCACTGCGCATCGCTCAGATCGGCGCCGGTCGGATTGTGACAGCACGCGTGCAGCAGCACGATAGCGCCAGCCGGCATAGATTGCAGTGCAGCCAGCATGCCGGCGAAATTGACGCCGCGGGTTGCCGCATCGTAGTACGGATAGTTGTTGACGGTAAAACCGGCCGATTCAAACAATGCGCGGTGGTTTTCCCAGCTAGGGTCGCTGATCCAGACTTCTGCATCGGGTGCAAAGCGTTTCAGGAAATCGGCGCCCAGCTTCAAGGCGCCAGTGCCGCCGACCGCTTGTGCAGTCACTGCACGCTTCTCTTGAATCACCGCGCTATCGGCACCAAATACCAGTTCCTGCACTGCCTTGTCGTATGCAGCCAGGCCGTCGATCGGTAAATAGGTGCGTGGTGCAAATTTTTCTATCAGGATCGCTTCGGCCTTGCGCACACATGCCAGCAGCGGCACCTTGCCGTTGTCGTCGTAATACACGCCGACCCCAAGATTGACCTTATTCGGATTTTGATCGGCATTGAAAGCATCGGTCACGCCAAGAATCGGGTCGCGCGGCGCCATCTCGATGGCAGTAAATAGGGATGCAGGAAGAGGTGAGTTCATCGTGATAACATCAAAAGTTGGCAGCGAAAGCGCCGAAAGCGTTTCTCGCAGCGGGGTGGATGGTGCAGGACAAGGCACAGAAAACCGCCAAGCGTCATATAACAGTTAGCAGTCTACAATTTTACCAAAGGTCGCATATTCATGGCTGAACTATCCGAAGTTTCCACCCAAATTGACGAATCCAGAATCGTCACTTTTCCGGATTCTCCGTACCGTCTGTTCCAACCGTTCGCGCCGGCCGGCGATCAGCCGCAGGCAATCGACAAGCTGGTCGAAGGGATCGAGGATGGCTTGTCGTTCCAGACCCTGCTCGGCGTCACCGGATCGGGCAAGACTTACACGATGGCCAATGTAATCGCCCGCATGGGCCGGCCAGCCATCGTGTTCGCGCCGAACAAGACGCTGGCGGCGCAGCTGTACAGCGAATTTCGCGAGTTTTTCCCGCAGAATGCGGTCGAATACTTCGTCAGTTATTACGATTATTACCAGCCGGAAGCCTACGTGCCGCAGCGCGACTTGTTCATCGAGAAGGATTCGTCGATCAACGAACACATCGAGCAGATGCGGCTGTCCTGCACCAAGTCGCTGATGGAGCGGCGCGACGTGATCATCGTCGCCACCGTCTCCGCGATTTACGGTATCGGCAATCCGAGCGAATACCACCAGATGATCCTGACCCTGCGCGCCAGGGACAAGGTTAGCCAGCGCGACGTGATCGCGCGCCTGATCCAGATGCAGTACACCCGCAATGAGATCGACTTCGGGCGCGCCACTTTCCGGGTGCGCGGCGACACCATCGACGTGTTTCCGGCCGAACATGCGGAGCTGGCGATCCGGATCGAGATGTTCGATGATGAAATCGAGAGCCTGCAACTGTTCGATCCGCTGACCGGCCGCGTGCGGCAGAAGATCCCGCGCTTCACCGTCTATCCCGGCTCGCATTATGTGACGCCGCGCGCCACCGTGCTGCGCGCAGTCGAAACCATCAAGGACGAACTGCGCGAGCGGCTGACCTTTTTCCGTCAGGAAAACAAGCTGATCGAAGAGCAGCGCATCGAGCAACGGACCCGCTTCGACCTGGAAATGATGACTGAAATCGGTTTCACCAAGGGGATTGAAAACTATTCGCGCCATTTGAGCGGCGCGAAAGCCGGCGAACCGCCGCCAACGCTGGTCGATTACCTGCCCGCGGACGCGCTGATGTTCCTCGACGAATCACATGTACTGATCGGCCAGTTCAACGGCATGTACAGCGGCGACCGCTCGCGCAAGACCAATCTGGTCGATTACGGCTTCCGGCTGCCGTCGGCGCTGGACAACCGGCCGCTGCGTTTCGACGAATTCGAATCCAAGATGCGCCAGACCGTGTTCGTCTCCGCTACACCGGCAGATTATGAAAAAACCCACTCCGACCAAGTGGTAGAGCAAGTGGTGCGCCCGACCGGCCTGACCGATCCGATGATTCTGGTGCGGCCAGCGAGCAGCCAGGTCGATGATTTGACCAGCGAAATCAGCGCGCGCGTCAAGAAGAACGAGCGGGTGCTGGTGACCACGCTGACCAAGCGCATGTCCGAGCAACTGACCGAATACCTGAACGACAACGGCTTCAAGGTGCGCTATCTGCATAGCGATATTGAAACTGTCGAACGGGTCGAGATCATCCGCGACCTGCGGCTGGGTACTTTCGACGTGCTGGTCGGCATCAATCTGCTGCGCGAAGGGCTGGACATACCTGAAGTATCACTGGTGGCGATCCTGGACGCCGACAAGGAAGGCTTTCTGCGCTCCGAACGCAGCCTGATCCAGACCATCGGCCGCGCCGCCCGCAACCTGAACGGCATGGCGATCCTGTACGGCGACAAGGTGACCGATTCGATGCGGCGCGCAATCGACGAAACCAATCGCCGCCGTGAAAAGCAGGTCGCCTTCAACCTTGCCAACAACATTACGCCAGTCGGCATCAAGAAGCAGATCCGCGACCTGATCGACGGCGTATATAGCCCGCAGAGCCAGGATGAAGCGCGCGCAGAACTGCAGGTGGCGCAGGAACACGCGAAATATGAAGCGATGAGCGAGAAACAAGTCAGCCGCGAAATCAAGCGACTGGAAAAGTTGATGCACGATCACGCCAAAAATCTGGAATTCGAGCAAGCCGCGCAAGTGCGCGATCAGCTCAGTCTGCTGAAAGACCAGATATTCGGCGCGCATGGGGAAGACCATATTGTGCCGCTTGGCTTGTAAATATACTCATATCTGTATATTTACAACCGGCAGCAAATATATGCGGTAAACGCTGTATTTTATGGATTATAGAAGGAGTATATTCATTTTCGCAGCAAATGCAGCGGTCCGAACAGTGCCTGCATCTGCGCATGGGCAATGAATGACAGGTTGTACGGATGTTCCGAATACACCTGCGGAAAAACCTCGATCACACGCAACGGCTGCAACCGCTCGGCGATCTTGCCCCACAGCACCAGTGTCGGCAGCGGTACCTCAGGCGTTGAAACGCGCACAGCCAGTGCCTGCAAGACTACTTCCAGAAAAGGCAGCCAGGCGCGCGCATCCGTGGCCGGCGCCATTTCGGGCCGAAACACCAGTGACGCATTCAGCAGCAGGAAACCCCGCGCCAGCAGGTTGTGCTGCAAATCAGCCAGCGTTTGCACTAGCGGCGAACCGACTGCACGCGCGCGCAAAGCCACCGGCGCCATTGCCGCGCCCGCAGTATGACCCGACTGCAACTGGCCGTCCGCCACCAGCAGCATCTTGATGAAATTGCGCAGCGAAGTCGCCTTGTTGACCGACTTCGACATGCCGCCATCCGGCTCGACCGACCACAAGCCGGCCACCGCGCCATCCATGAAGGACAGGCCGGTCGCACTTTCGGCGCGCGGATACGGCCCTTCACCCACCAGCACATAGCGCACCGCGTCCAGCGGTTGCGCAAACGCCGCGAACAGACGCCCTTCGGTCGGCAAATACCGGCCATTCGACAGCGCCGGCAAATATCCGGCATCGGCGCACGCCACCGCCTGCAAGCCGTCGCGCAGGGTCGGCTGCCAGGACGCATGGGCGCCAGCCAAGGCGTCCAGTATTGCGGCAGGAATCGTCATATCTCGCTCCGGAACAAAATTAAGCAAACTTGCGCTGCGCTTCCAGCGCCAGTCCGGCGCCGATGCTACCGAAGCGGTCGCCCTCAACCTGTCTCGCGTCCGGCACCACCGCAGCGATTCTTTCCCGCAATAGCCGCACGCCACTGGAGCCGCCGGTGAAGAATACGGTATCAACTGCATCAGCGGCGATACCGGCATCGCGCAACAAGTTGGCGACGGTGTTTTCGATACTGCCGACCATGCCGCCAATGGCGGCCTCAAACTCTGTCCTGTGAATTTCCAGCGTGCGGCGCGGCGACATGCGGTCGAGATCGAGCCGGGTCAGTTCGTCATCCGACAGTGCGATTTTGCCCAGTTCCATCTGGCCGGCCAGCCAATGGCCGGCGCGCTGATCGATCAGTGCATGCAAGGAATCGAGCCGGTCGCGCGCACTGGCATCGCGATAAATATCCTGCAACTGAGCCCGGATTTTTTGCGTATAGGCCAGATTGATAGTGTGCCAGGTGGCCAGGTTGAAATAAATGCTGGAAGGTATCGTGCCGCCGTTAATAAGCGTGCTGCCGTAACCTAACAGCGGCATCGCGCACGCCAGACTCAGGTATTTATCAAAGTCGGTGCCGCCCAGATGGACGCCCCCGGTGGCCAGGATATCGCTGCGGCGATCAAGCTTGGCAGCACGCTGCGGTGACAGCCGCACCAGCGAAAAATCCGAAGTGCCGCCCCCGATATCGGCAATCAGCACCAATTCTTCGCGTGCAATCTGCGATTCATAATCGAAGGCGGCAGCAATCGGCTCGAACTGGAAATCGATTTCCTTGAAACCGACCATTTGCGCGACCTCGGCCAGCGTATCCTGCGCCAGCCGGTCCGCCTTAGGATTGCCGTCGACAAAAAACACCGGCCGCCCCAGCACCGCGCGGCTGAATGTGCGTCCGGCGCTGGATTCTGCACGGTGCTTGAGCTCGCCGATGAACTGCGCCAGCAGCGACTTGAAGGCCACCGCGTTGCCCTGCACTTCAGTCTGACTCTCCATCAGGCTGCTGCCGAGCAAGCTCTTCATCGAGCGCATCAGCCGCCCTTCCGCCCCGGACAAATAACCGGCCAGCGCGGCACGGCCATAGTGCACGGTTTCGTCTTCGGCATTGAAGAAAATCACCGAAGGCAAGGTCGGCTTGTCGTCCTCCAGCGCCAGCAAGGCCGGCCGGCCGGGGCGACTCCAGCCGACGGTGGAATTGGATGTCCCGAAATCAACTCCGCATGCATCTGCCATGGCACTCTTATGAATTCAAAGGGTCGACATGATAAGGCATCCATCGACAGCTGTCTGCATCTATCATTGCATCGCAATTATTACGTTCTTCGCAGAAAGCATGCAGAAATTCAGATTGCAAGATTGAAATAACAAACCGCCGCTTGTTGCCAAGCGGCGGTTTGTAGATCTTAAAGAATGTTGAGCAGCTTTTAGAAAATATTTAATCGCTGCTGCCGGCAAAGCCAAGCAATTGCAGCAGGCTGGTGAACAGGTTGAAAATGGTCACAAACAGCGTCACTGTTGCCATCACATAGTTGGTTTCACCGCCGCGAATGATTTCACTGGTCTGGTACAGGATCAGGCCCGACATCAGCAATACAAAGACGGCCGATACTGTCAGCGACAATGCGGGAACTTGCATGAAGATGCCAGCCAGACCGGCCAGAAACGCGACCAGAATACCGACCGTCAAAAAGCCGCCCATGAAGGAAAAATCACGCTTGGAAACCACCGCATAGGCTGACAGCCCCATGAAAATAGCCGCAGTGCCGCCCATTGCCATCATCACTGTCTGGCCGCCGTTAGGCAACTTCAGATACATGCTGACGATCGGCCCCAGCGTGTAACCCATGAAGCCGGTCAACGCGAATACCAAAGCGACGCCGAGTCCGCTATCGCGGTTTTTGGTGACCAGGTACAGTAGTCCGAAGTAACCCACCATTGTAATGATCAGGCCCGGATGCGGCAAACCCATCGCAATCGATGCCCCTGCCGTGAGCGCGCTGAAAGCCAGACACAAAGACAGCAGCATATAAGTGTTGCGCAGTACGCGGTGCGCCGAAGCGTCCAGCACCGTCGTCGATGACGAAGCCGATGCAAGATTCGCACGCATCTCATTAAATCGATTGTTCATGTTCACTCCTTTTCTTGTAGCCTGTAAATAAATTCAGGAAAATTCAGTACGAAGCTCAGTATCAAGCATTATATGTTTCGTATGGGAAAACGACTTGGCCCGCGACAAAAGCCGCTGCACTGCATGAGCCGCCCGATGAATTGCACGATCGATTGCCGCATTGATATTATGCGCTGTTTCAGTAATCACGATATCAGGCAGGCCCGGTACGCTCATTTTGATCAGGCAACGCTTGTCGATCCCGCCTTTCGGTCCATTTAAATCACTGATGTGCAGTGTCACTGCGCGGATATTATGGCGTATCCGATTCAATGCAAAATCCAACCGACGCACTGCATAATCTCGCAACGCGCCGCTTGCTTTCAAACCCTTGGCAACAATAACTGGCTTCATCCTAGACTCCTGTCGTTATTCACCAGTTCATGCTATTGGGTTTTTACATCACGTAAAAGCGAAGATAACATGAATATAACTTCATAAAAACAGAACCATGAAATCAACCGGATTGAATTTTCACCATTTGTACTATTTTTGGGTCGTCGCCAAGGAAGGCGGCATAACCCGTGCCGCCGAGCGGCTTGGGGTCGCCGTGCAGACCATCAGCATGCAACTAGGCCTGCTGGAGCAATCGATCGGCAAATCTTTACTGACGCAGCAAGGCCGCAGGCTGGTGCTGACCGAGGCCGGCAGAATGGCACTGGGTTACGCCGACCAGATATTTTTGCTCGGCGAACAAATGCAGGAAGCGCTGGCTGAAAAAGATATCGGCCGCACCATCCGTTTAACGGTCGGCATTTCCGATGCCCTGCCCAAACTGGTTGCCTATCGTTTGCTGGAAACCGTGCTGCAGATGCCGGACAAGGTCAGGCTGGCCTGCTACGAAGGCAAATTCGAATCATTGCTGGCCGACCTCGCCTTGCACAAACTCGACCTGGTGCTGACCGATCGACCGGCCAGTCCGGGTACCAGCCTGCGGGTCTTCAGCCATTTGCTGGGCGAATGCGAAATCATGCTGTTCGGTACCCCCACTCTCGCGCGAAAATACAAGGACGGTTTTCCGGCCAGTTTGAACGGTGCACCGATGCTGATGCCGACGCGTAATAGTGCGGTACGCGGCCAGGTCGATCAGTGGTTTGAGATCAACGACCTGCAGCCGGAAATTGTTGGCGAATTTGAAGACAGCGCCCTGCTCAAAACTTTCGGGCGCAGCGGATTGGGCCTATTCCCTGCCCCATCGTTGCTGGCCAAGGACATCGAAATGCAGTTTGGCGCGGTGCCGATCGGAGAATTACCTGGCGTGCAAGAACAGTTCTACGGCATCCTGACCGAGAGGAAAATCAAGCATCCTGCGGTGGAAGCCATTCTCTCGGCTGCCAATTCCAGCTTTGTCAGACCTGCATGAGCCGGTAAATACGCTTTTTCCTGACCGAATCCGGCCGTGCACTGCTTACAACTGGTTACAGAGCTTACCCATTGATGCTGGCAATGCCCGTGGATTCGGACTTTAATGGAGACATATTGAAAGGGAATCATCGTGAAAAAATTACTGACTTTTACCGCCGGATTACTGACCTGTGCCAGTCTGATGCTGACTGCTGTACCTGCGTCTGCCCGCTCCGATGTCAGCGTTGGCATCAACCTGGGCTTTCCGGGCGTTTATGTAGAACCACGACCCATTTATGTTGAACCGCGGCCGATCTACGTTGAGCCGCGGCCGATTTATGTTGAACCACAGCCAGTGTATGTTCAGCCGAGCCCGTTCTATATTGAAGGGGGTCCGGTGTATTACCAGAGGCCGCAGTGGGAAGGCAGGGGACATCGCGGACGCCGTCACTGGAAAGACAGGGAATATCGCCGCCACGACTGGGATGACGACGATCACGATCGTCGGCGCGGCCACCACGAACAGGATTGATCCAACGTTTTTGATTGGAGTCATCAGGAGGCACGAGGTTATTCACATCTTCTGTGGACAACTTTGTGCGCAACTATGTTGTAAATCTGCAAGCAATTGAATTTAAACGATTTATATCGTCTGTCTATAAATCAGGCACTTGTGCTAAAGATGTTAAAAACCGTCGATAAGTACATTACTGCCGCACTTATCAAGAGGTCCAGCCATGAAAATTGCAGCGAAACGCCTGGCACTTTCCGTCATCATGCTATCTAGCCTCGGTGGCTGCGCAGTATACGGGCCCGGTTATCCGGCCACCTATTACGACCCTTCCCCTTACGGACAGCCACTACCGGTTTATGCGGCGCCTCCCGTTTATGCAGCGCCGGTATATGTGGGGCCGCCGGTGCAGTTCAGTTTCGGGTATCGATCCGGGGGTGGCTATAACAGGGATCGTGG
Source organism: Burkholderiaceae bacterium (assembly GCA_039920865.1). GTDB lineage: Bacteria > Pseudomonadota > Gammaproteobacteria > Burkholderiales > Burkholderiaceae_D > AVCC01. Next base: position 5,425 of record JBDSCZ010000069.1, on the reverse strand, counting down.
CGGCCATCGCGGCTTTCGCGACTATGGTCGCGGCCGCAGGTAAGCACGCGGTCACGCCGTTTTTACCGCTTGGTCATCACGGTTAGCGGGTGGCACCTGCGGACGCGGCAGCTTGCGCCGATCGCGCGCGTTACCCCAGTCGCACAAGCCTAATTCCGATATATGGTGCATCTCGCCGTTGCGGTCCACGCTGTAATCCTTGAACACGATTTTTTCAAGCAGATGCGCGCTGGACGATATTCGGGTGTATTCAAACAGCACACTGCGCACCACCTGGGCACCGGCACAAATGTGGCTGCCGTGCCCGATCCAGGTCGGGCCGATGATCTTGCAGCCGGCTTCGATATGCGAACCCGAACCGATATATACCGGTCCCTCGATAACCGTACCCTCCCAGTCGATGCGGGTATTGAGCCCAACCCAGAGTCCCTCTTCAATCTGCAAACCCGGCACGTCCATTTGTGCCAGGCTACCCGTCATCACGCTTTGCGATACCGACCAGAAATCCTTTACGCTGCCGATATCGATCCAGTTGAAGCTGCGATTCTGCGCATAAAACGCGCCCGCCTGCCGCGCCAGCAACGGGAAGAGATCCGCACCGATATCGAACACCTGGCCCGAAGGGATCAGATCAAGCACTTGCGGCTCGAAGATGTAGATGCCGGTACTGACCCGATTGGACAGCGCATCCTGCCGCCGGGGCTTTTCCTGGAATGATTGAATCCGTCCATCGGGATCGGCCACTACCACACCGTAATCAGACACCTTATCCCACGGCACTTCCTTGGTGATGATGCTGGCGAGCGCGCCCTTGCGCTTGTGTTCGAACAGTGCCGACTGAATGTCGAGGTCGATTACTGCATCGCCGCACAGAACAATCGTGGTTTCGTCAAAGAAACCGCCAAACTCCTGAATCTTCTTCATGCCGCCGGCCGATCCAAGCGGTTGCGGCACCACTTCGCCGACACCGTTGGTATAGCCTTCAAACGAATAGCCGATGTGGGTGCCGAACTGATGCCCGTCACCAAAATATTCCTCGATCTTCTCGTGCAAATAACTGACGTTGACCATGATTTCGCGCACGCCATGTCGAGCCAGGTGCTTGATCAGGTACGCCATTACCGGCTTGCCCAGGATCGGAATCATCGGTTTTGGCAAATCGTAGGTCAAAGGCCGCACCCGCGTACCCTTGCCGGCAGCCAGAATCATTGCTTTCATATATTCCTTTTAGGCTCGTCAATTTTCGCGGTGCGTGCCGATTGCTGCAGGATCGCAGCGACTTCGGTATCGTCCACCGCCGCAAAGTTGCGGTAAAACTGGCTCACCGCATGGAAATCTGACACCGTCAGCAGGCACACCACCGCGTCGGCAAAGGGCGCCACCGCTTTCAGGCTCTCGGGAGGAGCGACAGGACTGACGCAAATGAGTGTTTCGGGGTCTTGCAGGCGAACCGCCTTGAGCGCCGCGATCATGGTCGAGCCGGTTGCGATACCGTCATCGACCACCAGCACAATGCGCCCGCGTGCATTGATGGCGGGCCGATTCGGCAGGTAGCTGCTGCGGCGCTTTTGCATCACTTCCATCTGGCGTCGCTGCTCTTGGGCGAGGCTGGCAGCATCCAGGTCGCTCGCATCCACCTCCGGGTTCATGGTGGTGTTGCCTGCTTCATCGATAGCACCGATCGCGTATTCCGGATTGCCGGGCGCTCCCAATTTGCGCACCAGCACGACATCGAGTTCGCCGCCCAGGCGCTCGGCAATGATCCGGCCCATCGGCACCGCGCCGCGTGGAATCGCGAGAACCAGCGGATTGCGGCCTCGATATGCCTGCAGGCAATCAGCCAGTTGTTCCGCTGCATCCGCGCGGTCGGCGAAACCTTGAATCGATGTATGCATGACACTTACCCTCCCTCACGCCAAGAATAGTGGCGTCAAACCTGGCCATGTTGCGCATCCTCAAATCCAGCGCAAGCAGATGACGGCATCGACCGATCTGCAACTATGCTGGCGCAAACCATTTTAAATATTAAAATTGATGGGTATGCCAATTTATATGCCTACTTCCGCAATAAAATAATATGTATTTAAAAATACTACAATATGTATATATTGAAATCATAATGTTGGAACGTCGGGATGATAGTGACGTGCAACATCCTGATGGGCAGGCGCAGGCGGCAATCGCCGGTATCATAGCCATTTGAACCGACATTCAAGGAACGCACCATTGAAAGAAGCACAGGCACGCAATGTATTGCTGGTTCGCGCTATCGAACTAAGCGACACCGACGCCGCCATTTTGCCGCACGAGGATCGGCAATGGGCCAGCCAGACCGCGCGCGCGCAAGTCCCCCTGGCTGCAGATCAGGATTCCCGCAGCCAGCTTGTCAGCGCCGCGCAGCAGGATTTTCTTGCCAGACGGGCCGAACTGCTGCGCGCCCGGCTAAGCAATAAACAGGTCGAACTGCGGCCGTTTGATCTGCTGACACGCTGGCCGCGCTGGCTGCAGTGGGTGCTGCCGCTGGGGACTTTCCTGCTTGGAGCGCTGGCCAACGAAATGACTGCCGGCCAACGCATCAATATCCTGTCGCTGCCCTTGTTGGCGATGCTGGCCTGGAACGCACTGGTATATCTGATGCTGATATTAGATGCACTGGGCTGCTTGATCGGCTTGCGCACCAGGTCGGCGGCACTGGCGCAACTTCTGTCGCGCATCGCACGCACTGCAACCAAGTCCGGTCAGATGCGGTTGCCGAAAAATGCAACGCTAAATGCCAGCCTGCTGCGCTTTGCCCGCGACTGGCTGGCATTTTCAGGCCCGCAGTGGGCGCAGCGTGCCACCTGCATTCTGCATCTGAGTGCAGCACTGCTGGCCACCGGCACCCTCGCCGGCATGTATCTGCGCGGCCTCGGGCTGGAATATCTGGCCGGCTGGGAAAGCACTTTCCTCGATGCCGGCACGCTGGAGAGCTTGTTGCGCCTGGTACTAGGGCCCGCATCGCAACTAACCGGCATTGCGCTCGCCAGCGCCGCGCAACTCGCCGCGATCGAATGGAACGGGCTGCAAGCAGGCGAAAACGCCGCGCGCTGGATCCATCTGTATGCTGCCACTGTCGCTTTCTTTATCATCCTGCCGCGCCTGTTGCTGGCAGTTTTTGCCGCCCACCGCGCGCACCGGCTGCAGCAGCGCTTCCCGCTGGCGAATTCGGGAGATTCTTACCTGCGCACCCTGCTGGCCAACCCGACTACGGAAAACCGGCTGGTCAGCGTGACCCCGTACAGTTATCACCCCGCTGCGGCAGCGCGGGAACGCTTGCACAATCTGTTGCGCAGTACGCTAGGCCAGACCGGCCGCATCGAATTCGCGCCGACCGTACCGTATGGCAGCGAGGACGAGCATCTCGACCTGGTGGCAGACACCGCAAACGATTCAAAGAACTCGGCCGCCCTAAAAATCGTATTATTTAGCGCTGCTGCTACGCCAGAGCCTGAAATCCAGGGCGTTTTCCTGAAAGAAATGCAACGCATGCTGACGCAAGGTAAAGTCCATTGCCAATTGCTGGCGATACTGGATGAATCGCCCTACCGGCAACGCCTGGCTGGCCAAGCCGGCGCTGCCGAACGGCTGGCCCAGCGACGTGACAGCTGGCAGCAGATGATGCAACAGCATCAAGTCCAGGTACTGGCGCTCGACCTCGGCCGCAACAACGATAACGACTACGACAATAACGATAGCGCCCGTGCGCAACTGCAAAACATCGTTCTGCAACAGGGATGACCATGACCGACAACCATCAAAATAGCACCGGCAGCACCATCAACCTGAGCCTGATCTCACACACCAATACCGGCAAAACCACGCTGGCGCGGACACTGCTGGGACGCGATGTCGGCGAAGTGCGCGACGCCGCCCATGTCACTGATCTGGCCCAGGCCTATCCGATGCTGAATACAGAACAGGGCGACGCACTGCTGTTGTGGGACACGCCCGGCTTTGGTGATACCGCACGCCTGCTGCGCCGGCTGAAAATGTCCGGCAATCCGATCGGCTGGATCATGACCCAGGTATGGGACCGCTTTGCCGACCGCCCGCTATGGTGCAGCCAGCAAGCGATGCGCAACGCACGCGAACAAGCCGATGTGATCCTGTATCTGGTCAATGCGTGTGAAGACCCGCAAGACGCCGCATACGTCGATATGGAGATGCAAATCCTGAGCTGGATCGGCAAGCCAGTGGTGCTGCTGCTCAACCAGATCGGCCCGCCGCCGGAAAGCGACCGGGAGGCGCTGGAAGAACAAAAATGGCGCGAGCATTTACAGCGCTTTGCTGTCCTGCGCGCAGTGCTCACGCTAGACGCCTTCGCCCGCTGCTGGGTGCAGGAAGGCGTATTGATGGACACCGTTGCCAGCCTGCTGCCGGCTGGCAAAAAAAATGCCTTCAGCGCACTGAGCAGCGCCTGGCGCGCGCAAAAACTATCTTGCTTTCATGACGCGATAGCGATCCTCGCCACGCAACTGGCACGCACTGCATGCGATCGCGAGACCGTCAACAATCCATCCTGGGCCAGCAAGATTGGCGGACTCATCAAGTCCCTCATGCGCAGCACCCAATCGGAGCAGGACACAGCGATGCAAAGGATGGCAGAACGACTCGATGTCGACATCCGCAGCAGCACGGATAAACTCATCGTGTGTCACGGGCTGCAAGGTCATGCCACGCAAGAGATATTGCGGCGACTGCAAGACGATTACATTACCAATATGCCACTCGACACCAATGCCGCAGCAATCTTCGGCGGCCTGTTGTCCGGCGCATTGGGCGGCTTGGCCGCCGATATTGCCGCCGGCGGCCTGACCTTCGGCGGCGGCATGGTTGCCGGCGGCATCACCGGTGCATTAAGCGCCAGCGGACTGGCGCATGGCTACAACCTGATCAAAGGGAAAACTCCGTCGATCCGCTGGTCGGCCGAATTTTATGAAGGTCTGGTGCGTTCGGCACTGCTGCGCTATCTGGCGGTTGCGCATTTCGGCCGCGGCCGCGGCGAATATACGCAAAGCGAGCACCCTACCTTTTGGCGGCAAGCTGTGGCCGATACCGTCAGCGCTCATCGCCCCGAGATCCGGGCCATCTGGACGCTTGGCAAATCGGCCGATGACATCGACCGCATCACGCAACAGATCGAGGCCGTGCTCGCCATTTGCGCGGCACACCTGTTGATCTCGCTGTATCCGAGCGCCGCCGCCATTTTTCATCAGAATCGCGGCGAATGATTATTTCAGAGGCAATGTGCGCTTTGCAGCAATTCGGTGATTGACCTGATGCAAATAACTCGGTATGATTCGTGCTCTTCGGAGTGTGGCGCAGCCCGGTAGCGCACCTGGTTTGGGACCAGGGGGTCCAAGGTTCGAATCCTTGTACTCCGACC
>JBDSCZ010000068.1:0-2030 GCA_039920865.1 Burkholderiaceae bacterium | reverse complement strand
AACTTATCAAGTAAGTTTGATGTTGATGCACCGACCCGGCTTTTAATCCGGGTCGGCGTCATCTTTACTCCAGCGTCGCAATCACCGGCGCGTGGTCCGATGGTTGTTCCCATTTACGCGGAGCGCGGTCGATGACGCAGCCGCTGCAGCGTTGCGCCAGTTCCCCGCCCAGCAGAATATGGTCGATCCGCAGGCCCTTGTTGAGGCGGAAACCCATTTGCCGGTAATCCCACCAGCTGAACGATTTCGGCTCCTGCGGGAACATCCGAAAAGCGTCTTTCAGTCCGAGGTTGAGCAGGCGGTCGAAGGCCGCGCGTTCCGCGTCCGAGCACAGAATTTGTCCTTCCCATGCGACCGGATCATATACGTCGGCATCTTCCGGCGCAATATTGTAGTCGCCCAGCAGCGCCAGGTTCGGGTGTGCCTGATGCTCCTGCTGCAGCCAGTTGCGCAAGGCGTCCAGCCATGCCAGTTTGTAGTGGTATTTATCCGAATCGACCGATTGCCCGTTCGGGATGTAAGCGCAGACGATGCGGATGCCTTCGATGGTGGCGCTGATGATGCGCTGCTGTTCGTCGGCAAAAAGCGGATTGTTCCTGACGACGTCGGCAATCGGGTGACGCGACAGGATGGCGACGCCGTTATAGGTCTTCTGGCCTGCATAAGCGACCTGATAGCCGGCCGTCTCGATCTCTGCCGCAGGGAATTTATCGTCGGTGAGCTTGGTCTCCTGCAGGCACAGCACATCGACCGGGTTGGCCGCAAGCCATTGCAACACTTGCGGCAGCCGGACCTTGAGGGAGTTTACGTTCCAGGTAGCGAGCTTCATGCCGACCGCTTATTGCGCCCGGTTGATCAGGAAGGTCGTCAGCAGCGATACCGGACGTCCGGTTGCACCTTTGGCGGCGCCGGACTTCCATGCGGTGCCGGCTATGTCCAGATGGGCCCAGGTGTATTTCTTGGTGAAGCGCTCCAGGAAGCAGGCGGCGGTAATGCTGCCAGCTGCCGGGCCGCCGATATTGGCGATGTCGGCGAAATTCGACTTCAGCTGTTCCTGATAGCTGTCTTCGATCGGCATGCGCCAGGCGGTGTCGCCGGTGGTTCGACCTGCGGACAGTAGTTCGTCGGCAAGGGCGTCGTGGGCGGCGTCATGGCGGGTAAACAGGCCGGAATTATGGTGGCCCAATGCGGTGATGCAGGCTCCGGTGAGGGTCGCGATGTCGACTACTGCCGCCGGCTTGAAACGTTCGACATAGGTCAGTGCATCGCACAGCACCAAGCGGCCTTCGGCATCGGTGTTCAAAACTTCGATGGTGAGTCCTGACATCGATGTCACGATGTCGCCCGGCTTGGTGGCGCGCCCCGACGGCATGTTCTCGCAGGTCGGAATCACGCCGATGACGTTGAGTTTTAGATTCATTTCGCCGATCGCACGGAAAGTCCCGAGCACCGATGCTGCGCCGCACATATCGTATTTCATTTCATCCATGCCGGAGCCGGGCTTGAGCGAAATACCGCCGGTGTCGAAAGTGATGCCTTTGCCGACCAGTACCGTCGGTGCATCTTTCGCATTACCGCCCATGTGTTTGAGGACGATGAATTTCGGCGGCTCTTCGCTGCCGTTGGTGACTGACAGAAAACTGCCCATCTTGAGCGCTTGCAACTGCTTGCGGTCGAGCAGTTCGATGCCGAATTTATAATCCTTGGCGAGTTTTTTGGCGGTGTTGGCCAGATAGGTCGGGGTGCAGACGTTGGCCGGCAGGTTGCCAAGATCCTTGGTCAGGTCGATGCCGTTTGCCAGCGCCAGACTTTGTTCCAATGTCTGCTTGGCTGCAGTTGCGGTTGCAGCGGCTGCCGTGGTGCCACTGATCGCAAAGGCAATTTTCTTGACGCCGCCTTGTGCTGCTTCTTTCTTGCTCTTCTGACTGTCGCATCGATAGGCGTTTTCACGCAGCGCCAGCGTGATGCATCGAATCGCCCAGGCGACATCGCGCTCCTTGATCGCGGCCAATGGCAAGGCGATCAACGCG
>JBDSCZ010000067.1:0-1680 GCA_039920865.1 Burkholderiaceae bacterium | reverse complement strand
TCAGCCGGTGCCGACGAGCGAATCAGGTGATCAAACGCGCTCAGCGCCGCCTTCGAACCTTCTCCGGCTGCAATCACGATCTGCTTGAACGGCACCGTGGTCACGTCACCGGCGGCAAACACGCCGGGGACCGAGGTCTGACCGCGCGCATCGACTTCGATCTCGCCGTGGCGCGTCAACGCCACCGTGCCTTTCAGCCACTCGGTATTGGGCACCAGGCCGATTTGCACGAAGATGCCTTCCAGCTCGACCTGCTTTAGCGCATTGGACGTCAGATCCTTGTAACTCAAGCCTGTGACTTTCTTGCCGTCGCCCTGCACTTGCGTGGTCTGCGCGCTGGTGATCACGGTCACGTTGGGCAGGCTGTGCAGCTTGCGTTGCAATACCGCATCGGCGCGCAATTCTGCGCCGAACTCCAGCAAGGTCACGTGGCTGACCAGCCCGGCCAGGTCGATCGCGGCTTCGACGCCGGAGTTGCCGCCGCCGATCACCGCCACCCGCTTGCCCTTGAACAACGGGCCGTCGCAATGCGGGCAGTAGGCTACGCCGCGGTTCAGATATTCCTGCTCGCCGGGCACGTTGATTTTGCGCCAGCGTGCGCCGGTGGCCAGCACTACCGATTTCGCCTTCAGCACCGCGCCGCTGGCCAGCCTGATTTCGATCAGGTCGCCAGCGTCGCCCGACACCAGTTTTTCAGCACGCTGCAGGTTGATGATGTCGACCTCATAGCTGCGCACATGGCGTTCCAGGTCGGCGGCAAAACGCGGGCCCTCGGTCTCCGGCACCGAGATGTAATTCTCGATTGCCATCGTGTCCAGCACCTGGCCGCCGAAGCGCTCGGCCACCACGCCGGTACGAATGCCCTTGCGCGCCGCATACACCGCCGCAGCAGCGCCGGCCGGGCCGCCGCCGACGATCAGCATGTCGTACGGCGCTTTGGCATTGATCTTTTCCGCTTCGCGGCTGGCGGAATTGGTATCGAGTTTGGCCAGGATTTCCTCGACCCCGAGGCGTCCCTGGCCGAACAGCTTTCCGTTCAGGAAAATGGTCGGTACCGCCATGATCTCGCGCTGTGCGATCTCGTCCTGGAACAGCGCACCATCGATCACCACCGAACGCACGCCTGGATTGCGCACGGCCATCAGGTTCAGCGACTGCACCACTTCCGGGCAGTTCTGGCAGCTTAGCGAAATATAGGTTTCGAACAGGTAGTCGCCTTCCAGCGCGGCAATCTGTTGCATCGTATCGGCATCCGCTTTGGGCGGATGGCCGCCGGTCTGCAGCAACGCCAGTACCAGCGAAGTAAATTCGTGTCCCATCGGAATCCCGGCAAAGCGGATGCCGACGCCGCCAGCAGGGCGGTTGATCGAAAACGAGGGCTTGCGCTCGGCATCATCGAAGCGTTCGATCAAGGTAATCTTGTCAGACAGGGTAGTAATTTCTTGCAGCAGCGATTGCAGCTCACGCGATTTATCACCCGTATCCAGCGAAGCGACCAGCTCGACCGGCTGCGTCACTTTTTCCAAATAGGCTGTTAACTGGGTTTTAAGATTGTTCTCAAGCATGATTGCCTCACTTTACACATCGACATTACAGGGTAATGCACCCGAGTGCACGGCACTCGGGCAGTACAATAATTCAGACCTTAGATCTTGCCAACCAGATCCAGCGATGGTGTCA
>JBDSCZ010000066.1:0-11541 GCA_039920865.1 Burkholderiaceae bacterium | reverse complement strand
CGATCAGCTCCAGGACGTCATGGCGCTCGGATTCACGCGGCCGGACCTCTGGCGCGCGCAGCTCCTTGCGGCCGCCTCGCACCAATTCATCGAAGGCGACGTCCAGCACTGGTGGCATCCGCCGACCGACCGCGGCGTGCGCACCCACTGTTCCGACGATTACCTGTGGCTGCCGCTGGCGGTCCACCGTTATGTGACCAGCAGCGGCGACAGCGGCGTACTCGACGAAACGGCCCAGTTCATCGAAGGCCGCCCGGTCATCCAGGGCGAAGATTCCTACTACGACCTGCCGATCCGTTCGGCGCAGGCCGCGACGCTGTACCAGCACTGCGTGCGGGCGATTGAAAAAGGATTGAACTTCGGCGCGCACGGCCTGCCACTGATCGGTTCCTGCGACTGGAACGACGGCATGGACAAGGTCGGAGTGGAAGGCAAGGGCGAAAGCATCTGGCTCGCCTTCTTCCTGTACGACGTGCTGATGCGCTTTGCGCAAGTCGCCAAGATCCACGACGACCCGGCCTTCGCCCAGCGTTGCCAGACGCAAGCGGCGCAGCTGCGCCAGAACATCGAGAACAACGGCTGGGACGGCGAATGGTACCGACGCGCGTATTTCGATGACGGGACACCGCTCGGTTCCGCACAAAATGACGAATGCCAGATCGATTCGATTTCGCAAAGCTGGTCGGTATTGTCCGGCGCCGGTGATCCGGAACGCTCGAAGATGGCGATGCGGGCAGTCAACCGCCGGCTGGTGCGGCGCGAAGACAAGATCATCCAGTTGCTTGACCCCCCGTTCGACAAATCCGACCAGAACCCCGGCTATATCCGCGGCTATGTTCCGGGCGTGCGCGAGAACGGCGGACAATACACGCATGCGGCGATCTGGACAGCGATGGCGTTCGCCAAAATGGGCGACAGCCAGCGCGCGTGGGAATTGCTGCAGATGATCAATCCGCTCAACCATTGCAACAGCGCCGAGGGTATCGCCCGGTACAAGGTCGAACCGTATGTCGTCGCCGCCGACGTGTATGCGGTAGCGCCCCACGTAGGTCGCGGCGGCTGGACCTGGTACACCGGATCGTCGGGATGGATGTACCGCCTGATCGTGGAATCGCTGCTGGGCTTGCAACTGGAAGGCGGCAACAAGCTGAGCATCGCGCCGTGCCTGCCGCATGACTGGACTACCTATCGCTTGCACTACCGCTATCGCGACACGATGTACAGGATTGTGGTGACGCAAAGCAGCGCCGATGGTGTGACCGGCAATGTGACGGTGGATGGCGTTCTGCAGATCGATGGCGTGATTGCGCTGCTGGATGACCAGCGGGAACATACGGTAGAGGTATTGGTGCGTGCGCAGATCAAAGAGCCGCTGGTTGAAGCAGATGTTGTTAGGCCGTAGCGGGATTGTTATACGAAGTCTGGTGACAAGGTCCATCTCGACGAAAAAATTTAGGAACTTCCGGGTTATTTGTCTAAACATTGCTGCTGAGAATGTGCGAGATATTTTTCCTGGAACAGACATGGAATGGTGATGATTACGCATTGCAACACAAGGCAAAGGGGCTGACCGGAGCAAAATGGAAATAATTTGCGCAGCATCAGCGACGATAGGATACATCGGCGTAGCCTCGATTCAGCGCTTCCTTAATCAGCTTAAGGCAAGCTCTGATTGGCTGCCCACAATGATCTATTTGCACCAACTCAACAAGGGCGGCCGTGGTGTTGTTTCTCCGATCGACCGAACAGGAAGATTCGGCCGATTCAAAAACGACTGTTTTTTGCCTATTGGCGATGATGACAAACACACTAAGGAGATTGATCGTGAGCAAGGAAAAGAAAGCTGGTAATAGCATAGAAAAAACCACAGGACCAAACGAAAAAAAACAGAAAATGGAAGAGAGTTCACCTTCGGACGGAGCAGTCCGCTTCGGTAGTGGAAGTGAACTGCATCAGGTCGCCAGCGGTAATCACCCTGCACTCACGACCAATCAGGGTATCCCGGTTGCCGACAATCAAAACTCGCTTCGGGCCAATGTGCGGGGGCCGACCCTTTTGGAAGACTTCGTCCTGCGCGAAAAAATCACGCATTTCGATCACGAGCGTATTCCAGAGCGTATCGTTCATGCGCGCGGCACGGCTGCGCACGGTTATTTCGAGCTGACTGAATCGCTGGCGCAATATACGACCGCCAAGATACTCACCGAGGTCGGTGAAAAAACGCCGCTATTTACGCGTATCTCAACCGTTGCCGGTGGCGCCGGTTCGGTTGATACGCCACGTGACGTGCGCGGGTTCGCCGTCAAGTTCTATACCAAGGAAGGTAATTGGGACTTGGTCGGCAACAACATTCCCGTCTTCTTCATTCAGGATGCGATCAAATTTCCCGACCTCGTCCATGCGGTCAAAATGGAGCCTGACCGTGGATTCCCCCAAAGTGCGACAGCCCACGATACATTCTGGGATTTCATATCGCTCATGCCGGAATCCATGCATATGGTGATGTGGATCATGTCCGACCGTACCATCCCGCGTTCGCTGCGGATGATAGAAGGATTCGGCGTGCACAGTTTTCGATTGCTGAATGACGCCGGCGATTCCACTTTCGTCAAATTTCACTGGCGACCAAAGCTGGGCTTGCAATCGACCATCTGGGATGAGGCGGTAAAGATTGCCGGCGCCGATCCTGATTTCCTCCGGCGCGACATGTTTAACGCAATTGAGAGTGGTGATTTCCCAGAGTGGGAATTTGCGGTGCAACTATTTACCGAGGAGCAAGCAGAGAAATTTCCGTTTGATCACCTCGATGCGACCAAGCTGATTCCGGAAGAATTGGTGCCGTTGAAAGTGATCGGAAAAATGGTATTGAACCGCTGGCCCGACAACTTCTTTGCCGAGACAGAACAAGTCGCTTATTGTCCGGCCAACATCGTGCCGGGAATCGATTTTTCCAATGACCCGCTGCTGCAGGGCCGGCTTTTCTCTTATCTTGATACGCAACTTTTGCGTTTGGGATCGCCGAATTTTCATCAGATCCCGATCAACGCACCGAAATGTCCATTTGCCAACCTTCAGCGCGATGGCAAGATGCAGATGGCGCAGCCCAAAGGGCGTGTCAACTATGAGCCAAACTCTTTATCCCAAGAGACGCCGCGTGAAACCCCATCCCTCGGCTTCCAGAGCGCTGGTGTAAGCGAAAGCGGTGACAAGGGCCGGATTCGGGCAGAAAGCTTCGCTGACCATTACAGTCAGGCGCGGCAGTTCTACCGCAGTCAAACCAGCCATGAACAGGCGCACATCGCTTCGGCGCTCGTTTTTGAGCTGTCGAAGGTGGAACATGTTCATGTGCGCCAAGCAATAGTCGCGCATTTGCGGCATATCGAAGAAGACCTCGCAAAACGCGTAGCCGATGGTCTTGCACTCGAAAAATTACCAAGCGCTCCACCGGCTGCAGCACCCGTGCAGGATCTGGCGCTTTCGCCGGCACTGCAGATCATCGGAAAAATGAAGAACACCCTAGTGGGGCGGACAATTGGCATCCTGGTGGCAGATGGCTCCGACGGCGCGCTTATCAATCAAATGCGCAAAGCGGTGACCGATGCAGGTGCGGCGGTGAAAATTGTCGCCCCCAAAGTGGGTGGTGCGAAGCTTGCCGATGGTTCCATCCTGGAGGCCGATGGGCAACTGGCTGGCACACCTTCCGTCATATTTGACGCAATTGCCGTCATCCTGTCTAACGAAGGCGCTCAACTGCTGGGCAAGGAATCCGCTGCCGTAGACTTTGTGCGTGACGCTTTTGGTCATCTCAAGGCGATTGCAGTCGATAACGGGGGGCTGGCGCTATTTCAAAAAATGAATATCCCAAGAGACAACGGTGTCGTTGACATCAGTGACATGGCAGGCTTTATTTCTATGGCCATGACGCGGCAATGGGATCGAGAACGATCGGTTAGGACATTGGCATAGCCGCCAATCCGGAAGATGGGCGAGGTTCTCTCACGCTGGACGCATCGCAGATAGCCCTGCTGCGGATCAAGCGTATCTAGCGTATCTAGCGGCTGCCAGGAGCCCCGGTTCCAAATGATGACCTTGCCTGTACCATACTGCTTGGCGGAATCTCGCCTTCGAAGTCGTTGTAGTTCTGACGCATTAACTTTATTTGATCTTCACGACATGCAATATGTCGGACTTTATCCTCCGTTGCCCCGGCTCATCTATTTGCGTCTGTCTGACGTAATGCGAGCCCCGCCAGAGCGAGGGTCACAGTTGCGACAGTTTTGCGGCAACAGCGACCGTTGCGTGACGCTCACTTGCGCCGCATTAGCCCCGCGATCAGGCTGATCACGAACAGAACCAGAAAGATGAAGAACAATATTTTTGCGATCTCAGCCGCACCGGCTGCAATGCCGCCAAAACCGAGCAAAGCGGCAACCAGCGCGATGACAAAAAACACTAAGGCATAATGCAACATGACGTTTCTCCTTTCCCTAGGGCAGAGTTAAGGCGGTAAAAAAAATGCCAATTTCAACAGTATCTCTCGTGTTTTTCGTGGACCTTTGCAGAAAAAGACCGGACGCAGTCGGAAAAAATTTCAACCTGCCATGTAAAGATTACCGATTGCTACGTGCTGATATTTTGATATTTTGGCAGCACTGCTGTCTGAGCCATTTCAGAAAGGTTACGTTCGATAGCGTATCTGCACATGATTTGCAATATTTATGCCAGCAGCCCGGCTTGGCTTCCGCTTGAATATCAGAGCGTTTCTTGATGTGTCTTAAATACGCCGCCGAACTGCCTTGATCTCTCGGTCGTCCTTTCTAACCTGTCAGCAGCGCGTGTTCTATTCGTGTTGGGACCCAGGAACGCTGCAGCTTGGTAATCTCCCTGTCTCCCATGCGATCCGGCAGCGACAGAGTGTACCGGCTTTGTCGCCTGTCAATAAATAGGGTGGAACCATCACATTAGCTGCACTATCAAAAGTGAGGCCATTTGCATTTCAGACCATGATTGTGTGTTCTTAAAAAAAGTTCAGCAATTCAGACCGGATGAATGATGCATGCACTTTTTGTGGATGACGACGAAACTACGTTGAATGTACTTGCCGAAGTGGTTGCTGGCGAGGGCTTCACGACAGCCATCGCCACCAGCCTGGCGCAAGCGCAGGAATGCATGGCGGAACAGCGCCCCGATATGGTGTTGCTCAATGTCGTGCTGCCGGATGGCGATGGCATGCAATTGCTGCGCCACCTTGTCTCGCAAGTCACCAGCGAGGTCATTCTGATCGCCGCTCATTCCAGAGTCAAAAGCTCGGTTCAGGCGTTGCGCATGGGAGCGGTCGACTGCCTGATAAAGCCAATTGATATCACGCAGTTGAAAGCAATCCTGGTGCGCGTGCTCCATCGAAAGGCCAGCAAGAATGCGCTGGGTGCGCTGCCCGGGCAATGGCGCAATTGGGAATATTCTGGACGGCTGCTGGGTACTTCCGCCGTCATGCAAAACGTGTATCTGCAGATCAAGCGGGTCGCACCGACCTCGGTGACCGTATTTATCACCGGAGAAAGCGGTACCGGCAAGGAACTGGTGGCGCAGACATTGCATGATATGAGCCGTCGGCGCGATCGTCCGTTCGTTGCGGTCAACTGTGGCGCAATCTCGCCGCAGTTGATTGAAAGTGAACTGTTCGGTCATGAAAAAGGCAGCTTTACCGGCGCCCTGCGCGAACACAAGGGCTATTTCGAGCGTGCCGTCGGGGGCACCCTGTTTCTCGATGAAATCACCGAAATGTCGCCTGAATTGCAGGTCAAGTTGTTGCGGGTATTGGAGGCGCGCACATTCATGCGGGTCGGCTCGGGCCGGGAAATTGAAATGGACGTGCGGGTGATTGCCGCCACCAACCGTATTCCTGAAGAGGCCGTCGCCGCTGGAAAACTGCGCGAGGATCTGCTGTATCGACTGCAAGTATTCCCGTTGCATCTGCCGCCGTTGCGCCAGCGCGGTCAAGACGTTGAACTGCTTGCCAATGAATATCTGGACGAACTCAATCGGGCTGAGGGATCCGCCAAGACTTTTTCTCCGGATGCGCTGGAGCTGCTGAACCAATACCATTGGCCGGGCAATGTACGGGAACTGAAAAATGCGATCCAGCGCGCTTACATCCTGGCTGATGATGTGGTCGACGTCCACGGCTTTCGGCTGCAGTCGGGGCAATCCAACGACACCGGCGGCCCCTTCCTGCAGGTGCGGGTCGGCAGCACGCTGGCCGAAGTAGAGCGCCGCCTGATTCTGGCTACACTTGAACATTGCCAAGGCGCCAAGGAAAAGGCGGCCGACATCTTGGGAATCAGCCTGAAGACGCTCTACAATCGCTTGCGCGAATACGATTCCCGGTGTGAGGTGCCGCCCTCCAACGTTTCTGGTAACGGCGATGAGCAGTGCGGGCGGACGCCGGGCATGTAATTCAACGCGGTGCGATTTCCTTGGATTTTTCGGGTGGGGGTAATTGGCGGTCCTTGGCCTCGATTGCTGCGCTCCGTTTTTGGTAAATCCCCAAACCCATCATGGCGACGACCGCGCGCAGCAGCACAGCAGGACACACCAGGTTGTGCAGATCTGCATCTCCGACCTTCGCAATCGAGACTACCAATTCCAGGCTGACAACGATGCAGATAATGACCACGAATTTAATCGGAATTTGGCGTGCTTTAATCAGGAAATGCATTGGAGTATAGACTTAAACATGGCATTTTGCGCTTTATTTTATTGACATTTTAAAAATACACTACTTAGTATATTTTAAAAACAAAAATTCCGTCTGACGCCGCGAGCGAAAGGTAATCATTACAATTTTTCTGTAATTTTTACCGGTGCGGCACGATCAGACCGTCGATGATTTGCCCGGCAGGTGCGCGCGGTCTACGATCAAGACTTGGCGCGGCCGATGGCATGCAGCTTGCATGGAATTGGGTCCGATTGATACACCTGTGGAGAATATGATGGGACAACAAGCGCAACCCAGCAGCAACAGGTCAAGCCGAAATGCGATCCAATTGCTGACAGCTGACCATGAAAAGGTCAGCAAGATTTTCGACCAGTATAGAAAGCTCAAGGACAGCGCGAGCAATGAAGAGAAACGTGCGCTGGTGATGCAAGCGTGCAATGAATTATCGGTGCACGCGCAAATCGAGGAAGAAATTTTCTATCCGGCGATGAGCGCAATGCAGGACGCGAAGGATCTGCTCGATGAGGCGAAGGTCGAACATACATCGATCAAGACACTGGTGACCGACCTCGAATTAATGAGTCCTGGCGATGAACTTTACGACGCCAAATTCACGGTTCTGGCCGAATATGTGATGCACCATGTCAAGGAAGAACAGGACGAGATATTTCCAATGGCCAAGAAAAGCGGGATGGATCTGGATCGGCTCGGAGAGGAACTCACCCAACGTAAACAGGTCCTGGCCGCGCAATATGAAATTGAAATGGAACAGGAACAGCCGGATGAAGCCCCGCACGCCCGCAAAACCAAGCGTACCCGCAGCGCGTCAGCCAATCATAAAAGCGCCCACCACTAAAATCGGCGCGGTAGTAGGTTAAGAGTCGCCCTGCCTGTGGTTGTCAAGTAAGCGGCGGGGAAGCTGCCTTCCAAAGCTGGCATGGAAGATGCTGCCAAACGAGGCAAAGAGCCCATGGACGCCGACATCAATCTCGATCGAAGGCGCGAGGTGAGCATGAGAGATGAAAAATGGACGGCGTCGTATTTCGTATTTGCGCCGCGGTGGTCGGATGGACTGTCATCGAGTCCCGCTGCGGGGAGTCCATCGCTGATTTCGAACTCCGCGACGATGCGTTGGAATACGCGATTTCGCTGGCCCAGAGACAGACCCAAGCAGTGGTGGAGGTCTACGGCGATGGCGGCTTACTCGAAGCACGCAGCACGTACGGTCGCTGACAGCAGAAGAACAGCGCCGGAGGCGGGCACGGAAAATGCTCGATTATAAGCACCACCGCGGGACGGCAAGGAGATGAGCAGGGTGTTTTTCAATCCTTATTACAACGGAGGCAATGATGGAAACTTCTGGAAACGTCAATTCAAATTTGGACACAAATCTGAATGACATGGGCGGGGTATTGGGAAAGGCTGGCGATCCGGTGAATGCGGTGGTGCATGCCAAGATAGATAAAGTCGCCGGCGTTACCCGTTCCGCGGTTGACAGTCTTACCACTGGCGCCCATCAAGGTTTTGACAAGGCTGCCGATGCTGCCAGTCAGGCCGTCGAAACCTTCGACGCCAAGCGGGAGGAATTGAAAGTGACGCAGGCGAAGTTGATGGAAAGTTGCCGGAGTTACGTCCAGAAAAATCCGGTAACTTCGCTCGGAATCGCTGCCGCGGTCGGCTATGTGATTAGCCTTTTGATGAGATCACGCTAACGGGCTGACGGAACTGCGACAATCGATTCGAAAAATACACTGAGCGAGGACAGCTGCCGGCTTTGCGGGGTAAATGCCGCGCTATTGACCGAGGGTCAACGGTTGACCGTTCATCAGCAGTCGATAGCGCTATTCAAAACCAAAAGGAGAACACAAATGACAAACTCGACAACCACGACAACAGATACTTCGGCAACTACGAATCCATCCAACGCGACTGGTGCCAATTCGAGAATGGTAACCGGCTTGTTCAGAGACAGGGACAGTGCAGAACGTGCATACGAGTCCGTATCCAGTCGCGGCTATGGCAAGGACGACGTGAACCTGGTGATGTCGGACGAAACGCGCACGCGGCATTTTTCTAACGCGAGCGGTGCCGGTGAAACAGAACTCGGCACCAAGGCGGCCGAGGGCGCCGGTATCGGCGGCGCGATCGGCGGTACGCTGGGCGCGATTGGTGCAGCAATTGCCGCGGTCGGCACCACGCTCGCGATTCCCGGTTTGGGCCTGGTAATCGCCGGCCCGCTTGCGGCAGCAATCGCCGGCGCCGGTGCCGGCGCTGCAACCGGGGGGCTGGTCGGTGCATTGATCGGCTGGGGTATGCCTGAAGAACGCGTCAAGCAATATGAAACGGGCATCAAGGATGGCGGCATACTCATGGGCGTGAAAACCCGTTCCGATGACGACGCAAAACAGCTCGGCGAAGAATGGAAGCAACACCGCGGCGAAGATGTCTACTGGGGCTAGGGTCGGTTCAGCGGTCGAGGCCAAAGCAGACGCCGAAACAGCCGTGAAAGAGGCGGCCGACAAGGCGCGAGGCCGCCGCTTACTCGGCGCTGTGGATGTTCTTCGTGTTGCTGCTGGGCGCTTTTTTCGCCAGCGTTATGGCCACCTTTGGCGGCAAACAGTGCAATCGCGTGCAAGGCGGCGTCCGCCTTTGATGACGGACGGAAAATCACTTTACCCACTCAGGAGACCACCAATGCGCTCAATACTGTCATGGCTTTTCGGTATTCCGATTCCGAATTATTCTTATTGCACTATTTACCTAAAGATATAAATCTTCATAACATCCACCATACGGAGGAGTAAATGAACTTCATTATCTGGATTGTCATCGGCGGCGTGATCGGCTGGCTCGCCAGCATCGTCATGAAAACCAACGCGCAGCAAGGTCTCTTCCTGAACATCGTGGTCGGCATCGTTGGCGCCCTGTTGGGCGGCTGGCTGCTGTCTCCGCTGTTCGGCGCGGGCACCATCAACGCCAACGACTTCAGCATGCTTTCCTTGCTGGTGTCATTCCTGGGCGCCATCATCCTGCTCGCCGTCGTCAAGTTGCTGGGCCGAAGCAGGGCAGGCTAGGCAGCGTATCGTGACCAGCGCTCAAAATGCACGTAATGCTCGACTTTATCGGCAGCGCGAAAATGGACCTAGACAAGGTAGATGCGATGAAACATGCCGGCGTGCAGATCTAGAAGATCATCACGCCCGGCACAACAATCGATTCCGAAGTGGTGTGCAGCGCCTCGCACTCCCGCTGGGGATACCTGCTTGCCGCCGGGATCAGGATCACCGAATTCCAGCCCCCCATGTTTCATGTCAAGGCAATGGTGGTGGATGCGCTGCTGGTGTCGGTCGGCTAGACCAAAGTCGACAATCGGTCGTTCAGGCTGAACGATGAAGCGAACCTGAACCCATCACGTTGCAGGTCTGGCAGCAGCGGCCGTGGCTGCAAAAAGCAACAGATCAGATCGCCTCGCTGCTGGGCTCGCAATTGTGAATTCGTTAAAAAAGTGCCGGCTCGCAGCCGGCATTAATCTATCGTTAAAGGTAAAAATTACAGAACCGCTGTAAAAAATACCGATGGGGTTTGCGCAATGATCGTGGGGCGGAGCCAAGTCCCCGCCCCAATCAGATCAGATAAGCCTAACGGCGCTTAGTGGTATCGGAGCTTTTACGTTCCTGGCTGTTCTTGGTATCTTGTTGTTTACCCTTTGTATCTTGCTGTTTGTTATCATCCGATTTGCTACTTTGCTTCTGGGGACTTGGCTGGTCCTTATGCTTTTGGGTGGGCATGACAACGCTCCTTATAAAGAATGAATTGAGACCTTGCAAAAGGCAAGGCCACCAGAACACTGCAGTAAACAGCGTCGGCCAACATCTACGCAACGTTCGTGCCATCATAGCTGGAGAATTTCAAACCGGCTTTTCCGGCTTGAAACCCAAGGCCTTCATTGCCGGTGCCAGGCCCTGAGCCGCCTCCGGATAGGCGTCCCAGCAGGCATTGCCTCGATCCAGCCGTGTGTGGATGTTGCCGACAGTCCAGTGCGCGCCGCTGCTGCAGCTGTCGAGCTCCTCCCAGCCGATCGGCACCGACACGCCTAGCCCCGGCCGGGCGCGCGCAGACCACGCGCAGACGGTAGTCGCACCGAAGCCGTTGCGCAGATAATCGACAAATATCTTGCCAACTCTGTTGCGGGGCCCGCTTTTGGCGACGAAACGCATCGGCAATGCGCTGGCCAGATGCTCGACGATGGCGCGCGAAAAATCCTTTACCGTGTCCCACCCATAGCGCTTTGCCAGCGGCACCAACACATGAAATCCCTTGCCGCCGCTGGTCTTCACAAATGATGTCAGTCCAAGCTGATCGAGCAGGGCCTTGACCAGCAGCGTCGATTCCTGCACGGTGGCCCATTCGACGCCTGCGCCGGGATCGAGGTCAAAGGTCATGCGGTCCGGCTTGTTGATCGCGGTCTTGACCGCGTTCCAGGTGTGGAATTCGATGACATTCATCTGCGCCGCCGACAGCAGGCCTTCGGGGCGCGCTATCTCCAGCAAGCGCTGATGATCAGGGTCGAGACGGGCCGGGAGTTGCGCCACGCCCGCCATCTGCCCGGCTTCCAGATGCTTTTGAAAGAACAGCTGCTTTGTTATGCCGCCGGGTGCGCGCAACAAAGAGACCGGCCGGCCCTTCAGGTGGGGCATCATCAGCGGCGCCACCAGTGCATAAAAGCGCAGCAGTTCGATCTTGGTGATGCCGCTGCTCGGATCGACCTCGCGTTCCGGACTGGTGATTTTCAATGCCGGCGGCAGCGTAGTGGGCAAGCTGGC
>JBDSCZ010000065.1:0-1615 GCA_039920865.1 Burkholderiaceae bacterium | reverse complement strand
ATACTGTAGCCGGAGACCACGACATGGCAGCATGCTTCCTTGCACTAAAAGACCCAACTCTACTCAAGCAAACCTGCCTGATCGGCGATCAATGGTGTGAAGCCGACGACGGCGCCACGCTTGAGGTAACGAATCCAGCCACCGGCGAGGTGCTGGCTGTAGTACCTAAAATGGGTACGCGCGAAACCACGCTGGCCATCAACACCGCGCAGGCGGCTTATCCGGCTTGGCGCGCATTGACTGCCAAGGCGCGTTCGATCATCCTGCGCCGCTGGTACGAGCTGATCATCCAGCATCAGGACGATCTGGGTATCATCTTGACTGCCGAGCAAGGCAAGCCGCTAGCTGAAGCACGAGGTGAAGCCATTTATGCTGCTTCATTCATCGAATGGTTTGCCGAAGAAGGCAAGCGTACCTACGGCGACGTAATTCCATCCCATGGAGTGGACAAGCGCATCGTCGTGCTGAAAGAACCAGTAGGCGTGGTGGCAGCTATCACCCCGTGGAATTTTCCATTGGCGATGATCACGCGTAAGGTCGGCCCAGCGCTGGCCGCCGGCTGTCCAGTCGTCATCAAACCAGCGTCAGAAACACCGCTTTCCGCTTTGGCTCTGGTGGAATTGGCGCAACGTGCCGGAGTGCCGGCTGGCATCATCAACGTGGTTACCGGATCGGCCCGCGAGATCGGTGGCGAACTGACGCGCAACCCTTTGGTGCGCAAGCTGACTTTTACTGGCTCGACCGAAATCGGCAAGGTACTGATGCGCCAGTGTGCCGATACGGTCAAGAAAATGTCGATGGAACTCGGTGGCAATGCACCGTTTATCGTGTTCGACGACGCCGATTTGGACGAGGCAGTAGCGGGTGCGATGGCATCTAAATACCGTAACACAGGACAGACTTGCGTCTGTGCAAACCGTGTCCTGGTACAGGAGGGTGTGTATGACATCTTCGCCGAAAAACTCAAAATTGCCGTCGAAAAGTTGATTGTCGGCCCTGGATTGGAGGGTGTTACGCAGCAAGGTCCGTTAATAAATAGCGCTGCTGTTGAAAAGGTAGAGAGCTTCATTGCTGACGCGGTGGAGAAGGGCGCAACTATCTTGACTGGGGGAAAACGTCATGAACGCGGTGGCAATTTTTTTGAACCAACCATTCTCACATCTGTGACGGCTGATATGAAATGCGCCCGTGAAGAAATTTTTGGTCCTGTAGCGCCCTTATTCTCGTTTAAGACCGAGGCTGAGGCTCTCCGGATGGCCAATGATACTGAATTCGGTCTTGCCGCTTATTTTTACGGACGTGACATTGGACGTATCTGGCGTGTAGCGGAGGCGCTTGAGTACGGCATCGTCGGCATCAACGAGGGCATTATTTCCACTGAAGTAGCACCCTTCGGCGGTATGAAAGAATCTGGCTTCGGACGTGAAGGTTCAAAATATGGAATCGATGATTACATGGAAATAAAATATCTATGCATGGGAGGGATTAAGCCCGTTGTCTAGTCACCAATAATGTGCTGTCGGGCGCATTCAGGCCTGTGCTGGCAGAATGGCTGGTGGAGCAGGGTATCGACAGCCTCGTTGTATCGCAAGAGCGCGCAGGAGGACTGGATCAT
>JBDSCZ010000064.1:0-26273 GCA_039920865.1 Burkholderiaceae bacterium | reverse complement strand
CTCGAAGTTCCTCCTCCGCTCATCTCGGGTACGCCACCCAAGCTTGAGGAGGCGCGTGCAATTGCGCTGGAGGTGCAGCGTGCCGGCCGCCGGCAACTGAACAAGGCCGAAGCCGCGCGCCTGCTTGCCTGCTTCGGAATTCCGTACGCCCGAACGGAAATCGGCCGCTCGGCAGAGCAAGTGCTCGCAATCGCAACGGATATCCGGTCGTCATCAAGCTTCTGCCCTGCGACATCGAACACCTGCGGACGTGAAGTCGCGACGATACTGATGGGACGACTATTCGAGGCGGCGCACGACGGGGGATATAGTCGGATGACAGGATGCGTGTTGCCGGAGAACGATTCGATGCTCAGGCTTGCTGCCCGGTTAGGTTTTACCCGCAGCAAGGATGAGGACGATCCTGCCTTGGTCACCGTCGTGCGCGCGCTGCTGTAACCGTACGTCGGGGCTGGCAGCTCAGATTTCGTAATGATCCAGGACCTCCTTTGCTTGCGCAACTACCGCATGATCGAATGAACAGACTACTTCCTGATACTGAAGCTTCGGCAGTCCTTTGGGCTTACGGTTGCCTATCAGATACTGCAAACTACCGCGTATATGTTGAGACAGATTCCGGAAATTCTCGGTATAAGGAAGTAGATCATATTGACCATTGAAGGTTTTACCGTCTTCAAACACGACGAGAAACGCACACTTGTCGCGGCCTTCACCCAGAACCGTATGCGACCATTTCCGTAGCACGTGATTTGCAGCATCCATCGAAGTGACGGACGCCTTGGCGGTAAAAATGCCAACGCGTTCGATGATCACGCGAGCAACATCGATTTTTTCAGTTATGCAATTTCCCATACACCCCTTTCTGCAGACTGACTCTGCGGGCTGGACAAAATTAATACAACTCTGAAACGAAACAATACGTTCGCTTCAAAGTGCTTCTATCGCCGGATAGAAGTCGGTATTTTCCTTCAGCATCCGATTGTGCAATACCTTGAGTACCTTGTTGGCTTCCGATCTGAATCCTTCGGGGTCGCGAAAGACGTTGGCTGCCGTGTTCCACTTTCTGGCAAAATCCATATACGCTAAAGCAATCGCTCCCATTTCATCCTGGAACTGGTTTCCCATTTTCGCCAGGACGGAATTGTTCCCGCTTTGCAGTGCGGGATATAGTATTTTGTCTTCTACGGAAAGATGTAATTTGATGATAGAACTCATCGAAATAATGAGATTGGATATCTCTGCTGCATTCTCGCCTATCCCCTCCTTGGTAAATTTCCTCAGTGCGGCGACACAGCCGATGATTTCAATGTGTTGCTGTTTAAATTTATCGATGTTCATGGAAGCTCCATTTAAATAGCATCGTCCGACACTTCCTATCCGGACAAACGATGCGGTTGAACTCGTCAAAGTCCGGGTGTAATCGGTGAATCGGAATGGCATTGCAAGCCAGGAAATATAAGATTTATGATAAATACTTCTTTCTGGGGATGCAAACAAATTAGTTTTAAATAAAACATATTTTCCATGCCAGACCGACCCATATTCCAGCACTCTCTGAGAGGTAAGGGCCAACCGACCTGACGCACCTTCCTGATCGGCGGCAGCTGTCCTGAGATTGGCGCGCATTTCTTGCGCCGCCGGGCATGTCGGATCGAATATTCCGTTGCCGGTTATCGATTTATTCGATAACGGCTGCCGTCGCCGGCGCCTGGTCGCCGCCGACAAACAGCGTGCTGAGCCAGCAGGCGAACAGCAGCAGGGCCAGTTTCACCATCAGCCAACCGGTGTCGCTCTGCTGCTCCACCAGGTAGCTGTTGCAGACGCGCACCGGTGCGGCGATGTAGAGCCAGCCGAGTACGGCCAGCATACTGATGAAGTTGGTCCACACGAAGCCCCGGCCGATGATCGAAAGTCGTTTCCAGGCTAAAGCCAAGGGTAAGCCGACCAGGACGGGAAGACTGATGAACTTCGCCGTCTCGGTCAGCGTACCGGTCAGCGTGTCGGCCAGCGCGGCATCCATCGCGCGCGGCAGCATCCAGTAGCTCGAGGCGAAGACCGCCAATACGACACAGGGAAGCGCACCGCCCGCAGCGGCAAGCAGCGACTCCTGGCAGCGCTTCGGCAGCAAACGGCCGACGACGATGCCGATGGCCGCGAGCAGCGGAATCTGCACCAACATGTGGGTACTCATCGTCGCTTCCAGCCAGGCTCGTGCGTCGGGCGTCGCGAGTAGCAGGTAAAGGGCGCCGAGGCCGAGCGGGGCGTATCGTAGCGGAAAAATTTTCAGAGCCATGCGTTGATTCTGTCGGCGAATACGATAGGTTGGTCAATGTCGTTGATCTGCACCAGTCTTCCGTCGCGGTCGAGCAGGTGGAGAGCCGCATTGTGTTCGAATCCACCCAGCCCATCTGGAATCACGACGATGCCGAAGGCCGCGAGCAGGGGCTTGAGATCCGCCTTGCTGCGTACCCGTGCTATGCGCCAGTTCGTGCTGTCGGCACCGTAGATACGGCCATACGCCTTCAGGCTGGCCACATCGTCCCGGTCCGCATCGATGCTGATGCTGAGCAGGGCAAAATCGCGTCCCAGCGCTTGCGGTGGAACGCGATCGCGGATCTGCTTGAAAGCCATGCCCAGGCTACGGCACACTGTCGTGCAGCGCGTATAGATGAAATCTACCGCCAGCAGCTTGCCCCGGTAATCCTGCAGGCGAAACGCACGGCCATCCTGATCTTCCAGGACTACCGCGGGCAGCGTGCGCGGCGCGCGCAGGATGTCCGCGCGGCGTGCGCCTTCAGCGGTGAAGGCACTGAAGCCGTCGGTACCACACCAGAGCACACCGATACCTATAAGGGTCACCAGCAGTGCGATGGCGGTGCTGCGCTGGCGGGGTTTCATGCGCTTGCGCTACGCACCAGAGTGGCTCGTTGGTAATCGCGGCCGGCCGATCCCAGGCGGGTCAGGAAGCGGACCATGAACACCAGCGCAGAAGCGATCAATAGCATCGCAAACAGCGCACCGATCCGGTCGTACGGAACCCATTCTGGCAAGTGAGCCGCATAGCGGCGTGCTACGCTTTCTTTGCCGGAGTACAGGAAGGTCAGAGTGAAGCCGAGAACACCTGCCGTGTATCCCCAAAATGCGATGCGGTCAAGGAGGCCGTCCGGGGCATCCTGGGACGGCTTGCTGATGTAGTACATGAAGCCGAACACCATGGTCATCATGCCCAGCAGCAGGTAAGTGTGGAAGTGTCCCGGTACCCACAGGGTATTGTGCATCACGAAATTGACCGTGATCGTACCGTCGATGAACGCCGGCATGGCGCCGGCGGCCCAGCCGAACAGCGACAGGAACAGCAGTTTGGACGCCATATCCCAGCGGATGCCTGAACGGTGCACGATCATCAGGCCGCCGTAACCCGTCACCACCAGAATCGGGACGGTGTTCAAATAACTGATCACCTGGCCCATGATCAGAAGCCATTTCGGGAAGGCGAAGTCCATCAGCAGGTGGTGCGGGAAGATGAAGATGACCATGACTGTGGAGGCTGTCCAAGAGGCGAGAAATACCTTGTTCGAACCCCATGGTCGCTGCGTGTAACGCGGCAGGATTTCATAGACCGCGATTACCGCCATATAGATTGTGGCGTTAATGAATATGTGACCGAATATATAGATCATGCCCTTGGCCAGCAGTGGATTGATGGTGAAGCCCGGAAGGTAGAGGTTCACTATCATCATGCCCAAAATGCTGGCGCCGACTACCACGCCGACAATGTTGACGATGGTTGCCATGGTGCTGGCGACCACCGTCGGCGGCGGGGCCTTGCCGTCGTCATGGCCGAACAGCTGTGGCCAGCCTAGCGCGCGGCCGAGGTTGCCGTAACGGGCTACGATGGCGCGGACGATGTCCAGGTGCAACAAAAGAAAGCCGACGCCGATCACCATCAGACCGCCCATGAACAGGGCCGCCGCTCCCGTGCTCCACAAACCCATTGACTTTCCCGGTAGCGGGTAGAGGAAGGTCCAGGCTCCTGCGAAATGACTGAAGAGGACACTGGACAGGATCATGACGACGCCGGCCAGGAACAGCGCCAGGTTGGCGAAGAATATGCTTGGGGAAAGATCCACGTATTGGCGTAAAAAGTGCCACATGAGGGCCGCTCCACCTATGCCGGCAATGCCTACCATGCCGGCGCCGTGTATCGTCAATATCTCGTAAAACCAGTTTGCTCCGATGGAAATGAACTGCGCCTGTTCCATGCGCATGATTAGACCAAACACCATCATAAGTAGCAACACGACGACTGTGACAACCAGATAGGTCAATACGCCGGCCTTTGCCCCTAGATCGGGGGTGTGGGTATATTTATAGTTTGCCATGTTCAATGATTCCTTTCCGGACCAACGACATTGATTTCGGTAATCATGTTGTGGTGCGCTATGCCGCAGTACTCCAGGCATAGGATCTTGTATGTGCCTGTCTTAGTGAAGGTGTGCCGGAGTATGTTGGTGTAGTCAGGCATCGCCTGGGTCTGCGCGACGATGTGCATGTCGGTATCGTAGATGGCGAAGCCGTGGTTGACGTCCGCGCTGGTGACATGAAACTCTACAGGCTGGTCCTTTACCACATGGTCACGGCTCAATTCCCAGCGCCATTGGTAGCCCGTCACCTTGACAACCTGTGCCGGGCCGGAGGCGCTCTGGCCGTGGCTGGCTTTGTAAGGCAGATCGAGCAGCGTGTAGATCATAGCCGGTCCGAGCACCAACACCAGCGTCCAGAACAGTTTGGCGCGCACGCTGTAGGCTTTGTGTACCGCATGTCCGTAGTCTTCTTCGCGCGTGCCGGAGTTGATGGCGACAAAAATGAACCCCAATGCCACCAGCGTCATCAATATTAACGAAACCTGCCAGGCGATTTGTTGCATAGATCTTCTCCTCCTATTGTTGTCAGCGGCGCATCGGTTATCCTGCCGCGAGTTATTTACCCCTTATTCCAGCCACGCGACGCTGCATGCCGGGGATCTTGCGCGCACACTTCGCATAAAAACGCAATCTGGTTTTCAACCGATAACATGTATCTTATATGAATATTTTTATTAGATGTAAATTAAATATATCTTTGGTGAGGATACGAGGCAGGCTGGGCGTCGTATTCTGTTTGCAGCGGCAGTCGGCGCGCGGGGGCAGCTGCAGTCCAGACGAAGGACTGGGTGTTGTGATGATGAAGGGGCGGCACATATAACATACAGGGCAATGTATTTTTTAAGTCACTTTAAATATATGCGGTAAATACATAATTAAGCTCCATACTCCGTATTAAATTTCATAATGCAAATGAGTGTGGCGGCGTGGTCGGTGCGAGGATGGGGCATGCTGCCTTGCACAAGCGAAAATCATTGACATTTTTAGCACGCCCGTTCGAAAATAAATCGATTTCATTCCAGCTTGCCCAACCCAGGAGATTCCATGTCGCAATATCCAGCAAGTCCGTTGATGGGGCAGATGATGAGCCAGCCCTTGTTGATTTCCAATATCATCCGGCACGCCGATCGTTACCATGGCAAAAGCGAAATCGTATCAAGGCGGGTCGAGGGCGATATCCATCGATACACGTATACCGATTGTCACCGGCGGGCGCGACAACTGGCCAATGCGCTGGCGACTCTGGGCGTCACGATGGGCGAGCGGGTAGCTTCCATGGCCTGGAACGGCTATCGCCATCTGGAAGCGTATTACGCCGTCTCCGGTAGCGGTGCGGTGCTGCATACGATTAACCCGCGCCTGTTTCCGGAACAGATCGCTTACATGGTCAATCATGCAGAAGACCAGTATCTGCTGTTCGACATGAATTTCCTGCCGATCATCGAAGCGATTGCACCGCACTGCAGAACAGTCAAGGGCTACGTGATGCTATGCGGCCGCGAGCATATGCCGGCCGAATCCAGTGTCAACAATCTGCTGTGCTACGAGGACTTGATCGGCGCCAGTTCCGATGATTACGCCTGGCCGATATTCGACGAGAATTCCGCTTCCAGCCTGTGTTACACCTCAGGCACTACCGGCCATCCGAAGGGCGCGCTGTATTCGCATCGCTCCACGCTGCTGCATTCGTATGCATCGGCGATGCCGGATGGCCTGAATGTTTCGGCGCGCGATACGGTGTTGCCGGTGGTGCCGATGTTCCACGTCAATGCCTGGGGCTTGCCGTATTCGGTGCCGCTGGTCGGCGCCAAAATGGTGTTTCCCGGCCCGGCCATGGATGGCAAATCGCTGTATGACTTGTTCGAACAGGAGCAGGTGACATTTTCTGCCGGGGTGCCGACCATCTGGCTCGGCTTGCTGACCTATGTCGCGCAAAATAATCTGACATTCTCCAGTTTCAAGCGCACCGTGATCGGCGGCTCGGCCTGTCCGCCGTCGATGATGAAAACCTTGCGCCATCAATATGGGGTCGAAGTGGTTCATGCATGGGGCATGACCGAAATGTCGCCGCTCGGTACTGCCTGCACGTTGTCGGTGCGGCAGGCCGTGTTGCCGGAAGACGCCAAGCAGGCAATTCTCGAAAAACAAGGCCATGTAATCTATGGCGTGGACATGAAAATTGTCGGCGACGATGATCGCGAGTTGCCATGGGATGGCAAGACCTACGGCAATCTGCTGGTCAAAGGGCCGTGGGTGATCAGCAGCTATTTCAGAGACGAAGGCGGCGATGTGCTCGAAGACGGCTGGTTCCCGACCGGCGACGTGGCCACCATCGACGCCGACGGGTACATGCAGATTACCGACCGTAGCAAGGATGTGATCAAGTCCGGCGGCGAATGGATCAGCACCATCGAGCTGGAAAACATCGCCATGGAGCATCCGGCAGTCCAGCAAGCCGCGTGCATCGGCGTTGCCGATCCAAAATGGGACGAGCGCCCGTTACTGGTGGTGGTCAAAAAGCCGGGAGCCGCATTGAGCAAGGAGGAACTGATCCAGTTTTATGACGGTAAGATCGCCAAATGGTGGACCCCGGATGATGTCGTCTTCGTGGATGGGTTGCCGACCGGTGCTACCGGGAAAATTCTGAAAAACAGGATGCGGGAACAATTCAAGGACTACAAGCTGCCGATAGCATAATTTTTTAAAAAGTGACCGGCTCCTGAAATAGCAGACAGGTCCGGATCAATAGCAGATTCAATAACCGATGGTTGAATGCATCGGTTTTTTTACGTTTAAAATAATACGACCGTTCTTTTCTGCGGTATAGTTAAACGCCAAGCGGTACAAAAACTCCCGATTCCAACAATAACAGACACCCTCAACATACAGGAACAGTTATGACTGCAGAATATCAAATCCATGGCGCGGTCGCCGTCATTACGCTGAACAATCCGCCGGTAAACGGACTGGGGTTCGCGACCCGCAGCGCGCTGGTTGACGGCATCAAAAAAGCGCTGGCCGACGATGCCGTCAAGGCCGTGATCATTACCGGTGCCGGCAAGGTATTTTCGGGCGGCGCCGACATCAAGGAATTCAATTCGCCCCAGGCGTTGGCGGAGCCTTCCTTGCATACGGTTATCAACGTAGTCGAAAATTCGTCCAAACCGGTGATCGCGGCGATCCATTCGGTCTGCATGGGCGGCGGGCTGGAGCTATCGCTGGCTTGCAACTATCGGGTCGCTGCGCCCGGTGCGCAAATCGCGCTGCCGGAAGTCAAGCTCGGACTGTTGCCCGGCGCCGGCGGCACCCAGCGGCTGCCGCGCGTGGTCGGGGTCGAAATGGCCTTGAACATGATCGTATCCGGCACGCCGGTGGTGTCGGAAAATCTGGCAAAAACCGCCTTGTTCGACCAAATCATCGAAGGCGATCTGATGCAGGGCGCACTCGCCTTTGCTGCCAGCGTGGCTGACGTGCGCCCGCTGCCGAAGGTGCGCGATATCAAAATCGATACTCCGGACCATGCAGCGCTTTTCCAGTCCGCGCGCAATACGGTCAAGGCGATGGCAGGTCCGTTCCCGGCCCCGTTGAAATGCGTCGATGCGGTGGAAGCAGCAGTAACCATGCGGTTCGAAGACGGCCTCAAGTTCGAGCGTGCGCTGTTCATGACGTTGGTGCAGACTAGCGAATCCAAAGCGCTGCGCCATGCGTTCTTCAGCGAACGGGCGGCCGGCAAGATTGCCGATGTGCCTCTGGATACGCCAGTGCGGGCGATCAATTCGGTTGCCGTGATCGGCGCCGGCACCATGGGCGGCGGCATTGCGATGAATTTCGCCAACGCCGGCATTCCCGTTACCATCCTCGAAATGCAGCAGGAGGCGCTGGACAAGGGATTGGCCACGATTCGCAAGAATTATGAAAAAACAGCGAAGAAGGGCAAGCTTTCGCCCGAAAAATGCGAACAGCGCATCAAGCTGATCCAGGGCACGCTGTCGTATGAAGCAATCGGCTCGGCCGATATCGTGATCGAAGCGGTGTTCGAGGACATGGATGTGAAAGAAACCGTGTTCAGAAAGCTCGATGCAATGATGAAGCCGGGCGCCATTCTGGCCACCAATACCTCGACCCTGGACGTCAACCGCATCGCCGCTTTTACGCAACGCCCGCAGGACGTGATCGGCACCCATTTCTTCAGCCCGGCCAACGTGATGAAGCTGCTGGAAATCGTGCGCGGCGCGCAAACCGGCAAGGATGTGCTGGCTACCGTCTTGGCGCTGGCGAAAAGGATCAAAAAAACCGGCGTCGTCTCGGGCGTTTGCGACGGCTTTATCGGCAACCGCATGATCGAGCAATTCAGCCGTCAAGCCGGCTTCCTGCTCGATGAAGGTTGCCTGCCGGAGCAGGTCGACCAGGCGGTTGAAAAATTCGGCTGCGCAATGGGGCCGTTTCGCATGAGCGATCTGGCCGGCAACGATATCGGCTGGACTATCCGCAAGCGCCGCGCGCTCGAAAAGCCGGAAATCAGTTATTCCAAAACCGCCGATCTGCTGTGCGAAATGGGACGATTCGGCCAGAAAACCCAAGCCGGCTGGTACGACTACAAGGCCGGCGAGCGCAACGCGTATCCATCGCAACGGGTCAATGACATGATCATTGCGCATTCTGCCGATCTGGGCATAGCACGGCGCAACATCAGCGATCAGGAGATCGTCGAGCGCCTGGTATTTTCGATGGTCAATGAAGCCGCGTATATCCTGGACGAAGGCATTGCCCAGCGCGCTTCTGACATCGACATCGTGTATCTGAGCGGTTACGGCTTTCCGGTATTTCGCGGCGGCCCGATGTTTTACGCCGATACCGTCGGCTTGCCGAATGTGGTGATGGCAATCGAAAAATACGCGCGCGGCCGCAATGGCGATGCATGGAAAGTGGCGCCATTGCTGCAGAAACTGGCCGATGCAGGTAAAACGTTTAACGGATAAGCTGAGAAAATTAACAGGGAGCGGCCAGTATTCGATGGCCGTTTTTAATCCAGAAACGCGTCTAGAAATTATGGGTTAAAAAAATACATATAAGTGTATGTTTAGTGAGGCCATTAAAAATATGCGAAAATCGCCATTTTTTTAGGCATACCCCTATTATTACAATAATATATTGTGGCCTTAATACACTCAGCCTGCCAGCAATCCGGCCGCAATATTCACTGAAAATCCCAGAATTGCCACATTAAACAGGAAGCTGAGCAGGGATTGCGCCAGTACTGCTTTGCGCATTGAACGATTCAGGATAATTACATCCGAGGTTTGCGCCGCTACTGCGATGGTGAACGAGAAATAAAGAAAGTCCCAGTAATCCGGATTTTGTTCATGGCCTGGAAACCCGAGCGGCCGCTGGATGGCCGGCGCTCGATAAAACATGCGGGCGTAATGGGTGGTGAACATGGTGCCAACCAGAAACCATGAACCCAGCACGGTGCTGCCGGTAAACGCATAGTGCAGCATGCGCTGGCCAGTCGGCAATCCCTTTGCCTGTGCCAGTTGCAGGATGATGGCGGCCAGGCTGGCAATCGCGCTGATCGACATGACGGCCAGCACGGCAACAGCACCTTCATCCTCTTGTTCGGCAATTTTCCGCACTCTTGCATAATTGGCTCGCATCATCAGCCATCCCATCAGGCACAGATATGACCAAGCTGTAATATTCCAGCCTGTCAATATACGGGTGATCCAGAGCCAGGATGCGGGCAGTGCAAATACGACGACAGCACCAGTCAGCAACGCAATTGTCAGGCGCAGGTGGTGATGTGTGCGGAAAAACGGGTGCAATTTTTGCATAGGCGATAATCCCGATTGACGTCAGTAAAGGTCAGCTAGCTGCCGCAATCACCTTGGCTACCGGACCGGCCCGCAGTCGGCCTGGGTCCGGCATGCCAGACCCCAGCAACGGGAGCAGGTATTGGCGGAAAGCATCGGTGACATCGGTGCCGGATGCTGCGATGAATGCGTCTTCCATCACGCGTGTCTTGCCGGCGACTTCCTGCAACTGCAGCAACGCATAATCAACCGCATAATTTCCACTACGCTGGATCGACACCGAACCGTCGCGGCTACCGCGCATCGCAAATTGGACTGCCATCGCGCCGACTTCGCGTGCCTCGCGCTGATCGACGTCCGACACGCAACCGATGAACGAGCGCTGCAGATAGCCAAAAGTATCGCCGCGTACGCGCTTGATCTTCAGCTTGCTCTTGATCTCCTCGCACAACAGATCGGCCAGCGCGCCGTTGCCCGATAGCTGCACATTGCCGTGCGCATCGTGTTCGGTATTTTTGACCAGCAGGCTGGCAATCGGCGTACCGGACGCATCGTGGATGCCCTCGGACACCGCTATCACGCAGCGTCCGATGCGATCATGGACGGCTTTGACGTCGGCCAGAAATTGTTCCAGTACGAAAGTGCGCTCGGGTAGGTAAATCAGATGCGGCCCATCGTCGGGATACTTTCTGCCCAGCGCTGAGGCCGCAGTCAGAAAACCGGCGTGACGGCCCATCACGACGCCGACATACACGCCGGGCAAGGATGCATTATCCAGGTTGGCGCCAGTAAACGCCTGCGCCACAAAGCGCGCAGCCGAAGGGAATCCGGGCGTATGGTCGTTGCCAACCAGGTCGTTGTCTATGGTCTTCGGGATATGAATGCAGCGCAACGGATAGCCGGACTTGAGCGCTTCCTGGCTGACGATTTGCACGGTGTCGCTTGAGTCGTTGCCGCCGATGTAGAAGAAGTGTTCGATCTGGTGCGCCCGCAATACCTTGAAAATCTCTTGGCAGTACTTGACGTCCGGCTTGTCACGGGTCGAGCCCAGCGCCGAAGAGGGCGTATTGGCGACCAGTTCAAGGTTCTGGCTGGTTTCCTGCGTCAGGTCGAGAAAATCTTCATCCAGAATGCCGCGCACGCCATGACGGGCGCCATACACCAGTTCGATATTGTGAAAGCGCCGCGCTTCCAGCGTCACGCCCACCAGCGACTGGTTGATTACCGCAGTCGGGCCACCGCCCTGCGCTACAAGAATTTTTCCGGATGTCATGCGATTCTCCTTTGATGGTGGAAGCCGAAAATGATCTAAACCCAACGGTTCGGATGCGGCATTGCAACTGACACAATGATTGTACGCGGTAGCTAAAGCGGCAATCAGGCCGACATCAAATCAAATGATGAATCTGCTGCATATGACGACGCACATATTATTACTGGCATTCCTGATGTACAGGCTGCGCAGATCTCACGGCTTTTTTCACTTTCGGGATGCCGGTGCCAAGTCGACCCAACGGCCTACAACTGCTGCGAATTCGCTCACAGTGAACGGTTTGGCAAGATAATCGTCCATACCTGCTGCGAGGCAGCGTTCCCGGTCGCCGTCAATCGCGCTAGCGGTAAGCGCAATCACCGGAGTCCTGGCGCTGCCAGTCGCTGCTTCTTTTTCACGCAGGCGTCTGCTTGCCTCAAAGCCATCCATTACCGGCATCATGCAATCCATCAGGATCAAGTCATAGTGCTGTGATGCTCGAAATAATCACGGTCAGCAAGGTTGATTGGGGGCGATGGGTAAACACGGGAGAAAGTAACGACATCGCCATTCGCATCCACGATGGTCGCCACGTCGATCTGCGGCAAGCCGCTGATCTTGTCGTTCATCAGTTGTTGCGTCTGCTGGTTCTGAAAAACCTTCAGCAACCCTTCTTAATCATAGATTTTGGCACGCGCGATCGTCTCGGTTAAGCCATCGAGTACAAGATAGGCGGAGGCCATGGTTTGTGCGGTATTTTCTGCCAGCACCAACGACAGATTTTCGAGGTTCTTGCGCCAGTCCTCTAGCGCCCTGTCATGCATTATCCAGCTGGCTGCAATCGTCAGCATGGCAAGCAAAACGATAACCGCACCGCCGATGATGGCGGTTGCACGTCTTGCACTTGCGCCTGACCAGCCCAGAGCGTTCCATCTCCGATTCAGTGGCCATGGTGCCCGGTTGACTGTTTCTGCTGTCGTTTGAATGCGATGGTACCGGTTCTCTTTTGGAGATTTCATTGGAACCATGACTATGTTGATTTTTGGTTGTACCCGGCACTACCCTGAAAATGCTCGATGCTGGCCTGCACTTCTTGCATGACTGCGGCGAATAAGCGCGTCAACTCAGGAATGTACGGCACGATGATATCCGTGTCGCCGTTGCGGGACAGGTTTTCAATCTCCTGCAGAATAAGCGTTAACTGTGTTGCGCCAATGAGCGCAGTTGTACCTTTGAGCGAATGACTTTCATACAAAATTTCCTTAAAGTCGTCCGCCAGGATTGCCTTTTTTAGCAGATCCAGCATTGGCGGGCCGATCTTCAGAAAAATCTTCGACAACTCGAAAAACGACGCAAGGTCCGCCCCTACCGCCTCGAACAGGACGACTGGATTGATATAGTGATATTGCGGCTGGGGCATCGGGCACTTTCTGCAAAAATGATGTAATACAAATAAAGTGATACCGCACCTTCAGTGCGGTACGGTCAATCTAGGTTCGATTGGCAGTAAAAAGGAAAATGTCGAGCCTTTCCCCTTTAATGACTGCAGCGTAATCTGGCCGCCCATCTGTGCGACGATTTGCGCGGCGATGGAGAGGCCAAGGCCGGCGCCATCCTTGGCCCGTGTCGGCGAGTCATCAGCCTGAGAGAACTTGTTGAAAATTTGTTGCTGAAGCTCAGGCGGTACACCAGTGCCGCTGTCCGTTACCTGGAACAGCAGGCCGTCGTGAACTCTTGTGATTTTCAGTTGTACCTCTCCCGCATCGGTAAACCTGAACGCGTTACTCAACAGGCTATCAAGCACCCGCAACAGCTTGGCGCGATCGCATGTAATTTCCTCCGGCAGGTCCGGATCGATGTCGAACCTCAGTCCAATCTGTTTTAATTCAGCGCTGTCTTGGTGCCGGGAAATCGCTTGATGGACCATTTCCCCGAGGTTTTCAGGGCGCAGCAACAATTCTGCTATTCCAGACTCCAATACATTCAACTCCAGCACCGAATCTACCAGGTCGAGCGAGCGCGCATCTTCTGCGCGCAGTAAGCGCGCAGATAGCCACGTAACTCGTCATAGTTGACAGGCTTGCTGAAAAAGACCACGCCATCCGGCACGCCGCCGCGCGCCTCCAGATCTTCAGGCTTCAGACCGGAAAGGATGGCAATGTTCATGTCGGCAAGTTCAGGATGCCTCAGTATGGTGCTGATCACTTCATAGCCATCGATACCATCCATCACGATATCGGTCAACAGGATGTCCGGCTTGTCGCTGGCAATTTTCATCAGCCCCTGATAACCGTTTTCGCAAAACGTCAGGTTCGCAGGCAAGTTCCACGACGATATCTGTTTGTCGTAAATCGCGCGTTGCATCTGATTGTCTTCGATGATCAGAATGGAAATTCTATTATCCGGTGGTGTGGCCGAGGCGGTCGCAATGATTTTCTGCGTACTGCTCGGCGATGACTTGTAGGCCTGTATCGCGGCAAGAGGGATCCGACGGTGCCCACCTTTGGTCTTCCAGGCCTCGATTGCGCCGGCTTCCACCAACTGTTGCACTGACGTGACCGAAATTCCCAGTATCCCAGCGGCTTTCTGTGTTGTGCAGACATCAGCAGTGGGCATTTTTATCTCGTTATGTCTCATGGAAATTCGATTTTAAACAAACAAAACAAATAAAACAAATTAATGCATTATTTGTTAAAACCAATATTTTTACTGATGTGCAATATCAGGAAGCAATTTTCACGCAGTGTTGTTTAAAAAATGCGGCATAAACGTCTATTCGCGATGCATCGAGAAATTGATAATCTGGTTTCGCTGAACAAAAAAATTTAAACACTAAATGTAGTTGCGCAGCAGAATGCCGCTTTGGCAGTGGAGGCCGCTGCGTTATCCGGCGGCAGCAAGCGCCCGGTCAACAGGAAGGCGCCGCTACAAGCCAAAAAAGTAGCTGCGTCGCGTGCAGCAGATGACCAGAGGGAAGAGTTTTAGGATACTTCAACGCCACAAAGCCAGACATGCGCCGTTTCCGAGGTATTTTTGGCGATGACGAATAAATCCAGCAGGAGATGCCGGATTTATTCGTCTTGACGACGCGCCCGCTGTTTGACCAGTTAGGGCGTCCTATCTGCAGCGAGGACTTTCCGCAGATCGAGGCCTTAGCGCATCGCCTGATCCGATCGTGCGCCAACTTGGGTATGGATAAACTTTCCGGACTTGGTCGTGTTACTGAACGCGCGAGCCATGGCTTGACATCGAGCCGGAACAGGTGGCAACCGTCGATGGCAAGACGTCAAGTGACCGGTGGAGTGAGGTGAAGTGCTTCAGATTCAAACGCACCCGTTGCCACCGCTGTCGTTACCGGATGAGGATGCCACACAGTGATCAATCGCCGGCAAAAATATCTTTGCCACTGGTTTCCTTGATGTACAGCATGCCGATAGCGAACGTCATCAGGGCAATGAGCACCGGATACCACAAGCCGTAATAAATGTCGCCCTTCAATACCACCAGCGCGAAGGCGGTGGTGGGCAGTAAACCACCGAACCAGCCATTGCCGATGTGGTAGGGCAGCGACATCGAGGTGGTGCGGATGCGGGTCGGAAACATTTCGACCAGCAGCGCCGCAATCGGGCCGTACACCATGGACACGAACAGCATCAGGACGAAAAGCAGGAACAGCAGCATGCCGTGGTTGATCTGCGCCGGGTCAGCTTTGCCCGGATAGCCGGCTGCTCTTAAAGAGGTCGTCATCTGCTTGATGAAGGCTTCGGTTTGCAGTGCAGCATCTGCCTCGCTCAGGCCGGTGGCGTCGAATCCTTCCAGTGTATGCGGGCCGATCCGGATTGCGGCAACCGAGCCGGCGGCGCTGTCTACCGTCACATAATTCACTGAAGCCATGGTCAGTGCGGTTCGGGCGATGTCGCAGGAAGAACCGAATTTTTTCACGCCAGTCGGATTGAACAGGAAATGGCACTCCGCCGGATCGGCCTTGACTATCACCGGAGCGCTGGCCTGGGCCGCTTCCAGTGCCGGATTGGCGTAATGCGTGATGGCCTTGTAAATCGGGAAATAGGTCAAAGCGGCCAGCAAGCAGCCCGCCATGATGATGGGTTTGCGGCCGATTTTGTCCGAGAGGGCACCAAAAACGATGAAAAATGGTGTTCCCAGCAGCAGCGAGCCGGCGATCAGCAGATTTGCAGTCTGGCCATCTACCTTCAGGGTTTGAGTCAGGAAGAACAGCGCATACAACTGGCCGCTGTACCAGACAACGGCCTGGCCTGCAGTCAAGCCAAACAGCGCCAGGATGACAACCTTCATGTTCTTCCAGCGGCCGAAAGACTCGGTCAGCGGCGCCCGGGAAGTCCTGCCTTGTGCCTTCATCCGTGCGAAAGCAGGGGACTCATGCAGGGACATGCGGATCCAGACCGATACCGCCAGCAGAAAGATCGACACCAGGAACGGAATCCGCCAGCCCCATTCGTGAAACTGTTCTTCACCAACGGCGGTGCGCATGCCCAGAATGATCAGCAATGACATCAATAAACCCAGCGTAGCCGTGGTCTGGATCCATGAGGTAAAAAAACCGCGCCTGTGATTCGGTGCATGTTCGGCGACATAGGTTGCCGCACCACCGTATTCGCCGCCGAGGGCCAGGCCCTGCAAGACCCGCAAGGTGATCAGCGCAATCGGCGCGGCAATCCCGATCGAGTCGTAACTCGGCAACAGTCCGACCATGAAGGTCGAACTGCCCATGATCACGATTGTCAGCAGAAAAGTGTATTTGCGACCGACCATGTCGCCCACGCGGCCGAATATCAGCGCGCCAAAGGGGCGCACGATGAAGCCGGCGGCAAACGCCAGCAGCGCAAAGATGAAGCCGGTGTTTTCGTCCACGCCCGAGAAGAACTGTTGGGCAATGATGGTGGCCAGTGAGCCATACAGGTAAAAGTCATACCATTCGAATATGGTGCCCAGCGAGGATGCAAAAATTACCTTGTGTTCTGCTGCCGTGATGACGTGCGCGGGGGGGGGTGCAGGCGCGGACGCCATTTTTGTCTCCTCAAACTTTTTTTATTTTTGCCAGTGGTTGCCCACAACGCGCTGGCGCAGCGAGTGTTCGAGTCTCAACTCTTAAACTTACGTGATTCTTGCGCGCAAATTGAAAATCGGCAGCAACCTGGCATGGCAATACCGGATGAATTTTTTGCTGCCTTCGATGTTTGCGAATGATCGTGCTAAATTATGCGATTTATGCCACTCATGCGCTGCATTAGATCCGGCACATGGTGCCGCGCTGGACATCCGGCGCGCATGGTTTTAAGGTGGCAGCCTGGTTTACATTCACTTAATACATTCACTTAATACATTGACTTAAACAGGATGGCAGTCATGATCAAGCACATTGTCATGTGGCAACTGAAAGACCACGCCGAAGGCGCGGACAAGGCTGAGAATGCGGTCAAGATGAAGCAGATGATTGAAAGTTGCCGGCACATCGTGCCGGTCATCTTGACGCTCGAAGTCGCAC
This sequence comes from Burkholderiaceae bacterium, assembly GCA_039920865.1. Taxonomy (GTDB): domain Bacteria; phylum Pseudomonadota; class Gammaproteobacteria; order Burkholderiales; family Burkholderiaceae_D; genus AVCC01. The sequence goes on along the minus strand of JBDSCZ010000064.1, from coordinate 9,263 downwards.
TGGCGCAAGACGGCCTGGAAGCGACGTACGACGTGCTGCTGTATTCGGAGTTCGCGTCAGTTGCAGCATTGGACGCGTATCAGAATCATCCGATGCATCAGGCTATCAAGCCCTTCATCAATGCGATATGGCAGGCTCGGCAGTGCATGGATTACGCGCTTTAAGCAGTGTTTGCGATATTACATACATTGTTATGTATTTTTTTTGTCGCTTTATATTCAAGCGGATAATGCATGATTTTGATATATACCCCTGTTATTTTTTAAATTAGGTTGAATCATGATAGCTCCTCAGATACCCATTTTGCCTGACGGCATGGCCACCATGCCGTTTCCGGTCGAGATTCCGTTCCTTAATGAAATCGGCGTCGAATTGCTCAGTATGGGCAACGGCCAGGCGCAAGTCGCGGTCGATCTGCAAGGGCGCCACATGAACAGCTGGGCAGTAGCCCACGGCGGCCTGACAATGACGCTGCTCGATGTGGCGATGTCGCTGGCCGGACGCTCGATTTTTCCGGAGGCAAAGGGCGCCATCACAGTCGAGATGAATACCAGCTTCGTGCAACCCGGCGGCAAGCCGGGCAGCCGCCTGATCGCCACCGGCACTGCGTATCATCGCTCCACATCCCTGTGTTTTTGCGAGGGGGAAGTGCGCAACGGCGACCGACTGGTGGCCAAGGCGAAGGGCACCTTCAAATACCTGCGCCGGCTTCCGGCGGACAAGGCAGAGTTGCCCGGCCAAGTGGGCGACTAAGCGACTAACCAGGAGACAAGAAATGACGACGATTCGTATTGCACTTGGTGATTGGGCCAGTCAAAAACCCGCAGCACAAGCCATCCGTTACGCAGTTTTTGTACTGGAGCAAAAGGTCCCGCTCGAAATGGAATGGGACGACATGGACGCGCAGTGTTTGCATGCGGTCGCCTTCATGACCGATAACAAAGGGGTGGAGCATGCTGCGGGGACCGGACGTTTATTGCCGGACGGCCATATCGGCCGCATGGCGGTGTTGAAGGAAGCGCGCGGCAGCGGCGTCGGCGCGGCACTCTTGCTGGCACTGATGCAGCAGGCTCGCCTGCGGGGCGAGCGCCAGGTGGCGCTCAGCGCCCAAAGCCACGCCGAAGCGTTTTATGCACGCCACGGCTTCGTGCGCGAAGGAGAGCAATATCAGGATGCCGGCATAGCGCACGTGGACATGCGGCATACATTTACATAACATTAAATAGCGTCAACGAACGTAGCTGAGGTTCTTATTGCGTCCACGGAAAAAACGAAAGGCACGAAAAAAAGAGCTTGTTTGTAAGCTCTTTCGTAAAGTATTTCGTGGATGGTGCGTATTAAAAATCAAGCGGTGGTATTGACGTTCTGTCCCAAGTGTGACGGCAGATTGCTGGCTGCTGCCGGGATTTCCGGCAAGCCGGCGATCAGCGCTTCTGCATTGGCTGCGCCGATATCCATGGCTTTTTTGAGTACCGAGATGCCGACTGCGTCATTGGTTTGCGTTGATGCGAGTGATGTTGCCAGGCTGGCAATGCTGCTAACGTCCATGATGATCTCCTTCGAGTTTGTGGCTAGTTTGCACCCAATTAGCGGCAGCAGCGCGACTTACTTGAGGGCAACACTTTAACTTCGATATTTTTCTGTAAAGGTACGCTTTCGCGGGTGCGCTCGATCAATACTGTGGGCGCCTTGTCAGATATGCGTACCAAGGTCGAGGCGCGCGTGCCGTAATCGGGCGCTTCGATATAGGGCGCCGACAGCAGGCGTTCCAGTTCGATGTCGATGCCGGTCTTGGGCAGGCGGCAATCGGAGGCGGCGCGGGTGGTGTCAAACAGCATGTCGAAGTAGGCTTCTTCCGGTGCGCACTGGCACAGCAGGCTGGCAAACTGCGCTTTGGTGCGAACCACTTTCGGCCAGGGCGTGTCGAGCAGCGCATTCGATATGCCGTAAATTCCCGGTGCCAACGGCTGGCCGTTGCGCGCATCATCATCACCGCGATTGGAAAACCAGATCAGCTGTTCGCGGTCGCCGACCAGCAGATTGAAGCCGTTATATTGCGCGCTAGTGTCGCGGAGCGCATCGATATAGTTGCGCGGACTCAAGTCGCCGCTTAAAAAATTTGCCACCAGATTGCCGCGAGAAGGCGCATCTGGGCGTTTTTCGGATGGTGCGCGGATATTAGTGATCGCAGCAAAACGGCCCGGTTGGGTAATGCCCATCCAAGTGCCGCCGGCTTGCAGATCGCGTCCGGCGTAGATTTGCGGGTAATCATCCCAAGTCATCGCGGGTGCAGTCGGGCGAGCCAAAAATTCATCGCGATTGGCGGCTGCAATCAGTGGCGTGCCGTGAACCACATGCCAGGCAAAAACGATCAAGCACATAAGCGGGTTTCCAAATATCTTATAAAAAAGGCTATAAAACGGCTATAAAACGGCGATAAAGCGTTCCATATGGCGTTCGCCATCGATCTGCTGCGCTATTTCCGCCGCAGCGATTGCATCGGCCAGCGCCGTATCGAAGCCATCCGGCACCGTCAGATAGACTTCCATCCAGGTCTGTGTACCGTTCTGCTTGTCGGGACGGCGCTTGAGTGCGGTGCCGATATGGTATTGCCGTTGCAGCGCGGCTTGCATCGGCAACACCTTGTCGCGCAGGGTTAGCGCCTGTGCGTCGCGAACCCGGTAGTAAATGTAATAATCCATCCAGGCCAGCCTCGATAAAATACATGGGGTATACACAAAAAACCATGCAATTCCGCATATATTGATTGCGGATTTTAAAATACAGTATCAGGTATGTTTACACGTGATGATTGTTCGAATCTACTCGGAATCGTTCGGTAGCGGATACGGTAGCGCCCGGAATCGCAGCAACGGTCCATCGGCAGCGCCCAGATGGATTGCGCCTTCTGCTGCTGCAGCGATCTTGATTTCGACCAGACAATCAAAATCATCGCCTGCGCTGCGCTCGGCATTGACGATCATGCCGCATGGTTGCTCCGGATCGCTGCCGGAAAAAACTTCCATGCCGGCTGCCACTGCAGGTGCGCTGACGCTGGCTGCAAGCATGCGGCGCTTGAGTTTTCCCAGATACTGCATGCGCGCCACGATTTCCTGGCCCGGGTAGCAGCCTTTCTTGAAGTTGACGCCGCCGATCAGTTCCAGGTTAAGCATTTGCGGCACGAACTGTTCCTGTGTCGGCAAGCTGATTTGCGGCACGCCGGCGTGGATAGCCGACCAGCGCCAGATGCTGCTGCCGACTGCCGCCAATCTGCCGCTCAATGCCGGCCAGGCATGTTGCGCTGTCGCCATGCTGGCAAACCACTGGTAGCGCGGGGCATCGAAAGCATCCGCCAGACGCAACAAGGTACCGGCGTCATTGCTGATGCTGGTATACGGTTCCGCCGGCAAGGCCGGGAACCAGGGGTTCAGCGCAGCACCGGCCGTGCGTCCGCCGAATCCGAGCAATACATGGCTGTCGTTCTGATCGGTCAGCTTGACCTTGGAGCGCATCACGTACATCTGCAAACGCTTCTGGATTGCCGGTTGCAATGCCAGTGGCAACTGCAGAAAAATCGTGTCCGCCGGCTTCCACATCAGCACGGTTGCCAGCAAGCGACCCTTGGGCGTGCAATAACCGGCCAACCGCACGTCATCGGCGCTCAGGTGGGCTACGTCGTTGGTCAGTTGATTGTGCAAGAAGCCGGCAGCCTCTTCGCCGCTGGCGCCGATTACGCCAAGGTCGGTAAGCGGCGCAAAGAAACCGGCCTGCAGCGTTGTCAGCGGCACAGCCAGGCCGAAATCGAGAACCTCGGCAGGATTATCGAGGTCAAAGTGCGCGCCTTGGGCGGCCAGAAACTGCAACCAATTATTCATCATCTCTGTCATATATCTAAAATATTCATCAAATCGGCGTCATCCAAAAGCGCCGCTGTTGTGGGTTGGAACTTAAATTGTGCATCCGCGCCCGATACTTTATGCAAGCGCGTCCTATGCTTTATCATTGTGGCCGATTATAGAGCCGCTAAAAAAATTACGCCAAAACCACTTTCAGACATGTCTTTCCTAAAAAAAATATTACAAATTTGCATACTGCTGGCGTTGCTGGCTGGCGCCGGCCTGATTTTCTGGGCCGGTCAGCCGATCCAGAGCCGCGCGCAAAGTGTACCTTTTACCATCCAGCCCGGCAGCCACTTGCGCAATGCAGCCGATCAAATCGTAGCTGCCGGTATTCCGGTCAATACGGATCTACTGACGCTGCTGGCGCGCATCACCGGACAGGCCGACAAAATCAAGGCTGGCAGTTACGAACTCAAGCCCGGCGCCACGCCGAATTCCTTGCTGCGGCAAATGGTGCGCGGTGAGTTTGCGCAAGAAGCCCTAGTCATCATCGAAGGCTGGACTTTCAAGCAGATGCGCGCTGCGGTGGCCGCACATCCGAGCCTCAAGCACGACACCATCGAACTCACCGACAAGGAACTACTGGCCAAACTTGCAATAGAAGCCAAGCATCCTGAAGGCCTGTTCTTTCCCGATACCTACCTGTTCGCCAAGGGCGCGAGCGATCTGCAGGTTTACCGCCAGGCCAATGTCGCGCTGATGGCGCGCCTTAATGAAGCCTGGAGCAAACGCGATGTCAGCCTGCCATACGAGACGCCGTATCAAGCGTTGATAATGGCGTCGATTGTCGAAAAAGAGACCGGCAAAAAGGAAGATCGCAATACGATTGCCAGCGTATTCATCAACCGGCTGAAAGCCGGCATGTTTCTGCAGACCGATCCGACCGTGATTTACGGCATGGGCGAACAATATGACGGCAATATCCGCAAGCGCGATCTGCAAACTGACACCGCCTATAACACCTACACCCGCAAAGGCTTGCCGCCGACCCCGATCGCGCTGCCGGGGGATGAATCGCTGCGTGCAGCGCTGTCGCCGGCTGTTACCGATTCGCTGTATTTCGTAGCGCGAGGCGATGGCAGCAGCCAGTTTTCAAGTAATCTGGACGACCATAATCGGGCTGTCAACAAATATATCCACGGGGGAAACTAGTTTTGCGCAATCCATTACACGGAAAATTCATCACCTTCGAAGGTATCGATGGTGCAGGCAAGTCGACTCATATCGGATTCGTCGCCGCGTTGCTCGAAGCCAGCGGAAAAACCGTAGTAACGACCCGTGAGCCGGGCGGCACGAGTTTGGGAGAAAAGCTGCGCGAACTGTTGCTGCATGAAAAAATGCACCTGGAAACCGAAGCCTTGCTGATGTTTGCCTCCCGCCGCGAACATATCGCACAAGTGATCGAGCCGGCGCTGGCACGCGGCGACTGGGTCATTTCGGACCGGTTTACCGATGCCACCTTTGCCTATCAAGGTGGCGGTCGCAAGCTCGACCTGCATAAACTCAATTTGATGGAGCAATGGGTGCATCCGCATCTGCAGCCCGATCTGACCTTGCTGTTCGACGTGCCGCTGGAGGTGGCGCGCGCGCGGCTTGATGCCAGCTGCGCGCTGGACAAGTTCGAGCAGGAGCAGGATGATTTCTTTTGCGCCACGCGTGCCGAATATTTGCGCCGCGCCGCGCAATTTCCGCAGCGCTTTCGCATTGTCGATGCCACACCGCCGATTGCCAAGGTTCGCGCAGTACTTGAAGAAATCATCGTAAGTCTTTGATAAATATATTCTCAATATTGATATTTCACTTTAATTAAAAAGCATAATAGTTTGATTATTAATGAATAATTCGATTTACCCATGGCAGCAAACAGCATGGCAGCAATTGCAGCAACAGCAAGACCGCCTGCCGCACGCGATCCTGTTCCATGGCGCAATGGGAATCGGCAAAACCGTGTTTGCCGAGCGCCTGGCGCAAGCCGTACTGTGCGATGCGCCGGGCATCGACGGCCATGCCTGCGGCCAATGCGGATCTTGCGGCTGGTTTAAGCAAAGCAGCCATCCCGATTATCGGCGTGTGCGACCGGAGATACTGGAGCCGGATGGCGGCGATGCGGGCGAGGATGGCAAGGCCGATGCAGACGACAGCAAGAAAGCCGCAAAAAGCACCAAGGCGCCATCCAAAGAAATCAAGATTGGCCAGATCCGGGCGTTGGCAGACTTCATGAATATTTCCACGCATCGGCGCGGCAAGCGTGTGATCGTGCTGTATCCGGCTGAAGCGCTCAACGAGATGGCGGCCAATGCATTGCTGAAAACGCTTGAAGAGCCGGCGCCGGGCACTCTTTTTTTGTTGGTCACCAGTAACGTTGAGCGCTTGTTGCCGACCATTCTGTCGCGCTGCCGCAAATTTGCTCTGAACATGCCGTCGACCGAGCAAGCGCTGGCCTGGCTGCAGCAGCAGGGCATCAAAGATGCAGCGCTCTGGCTGGCGCAAGAGGGTGGTGCGCCGCTCGCGGCCAGCGCCCAGGCGCAGGCCGGCAACCGTGAAGAGATCGACGCGCTGCTGGCTTTGCTGGCCAAACCCAGCGCTGAGGCGCTGCTGAAAACCGCAGACCGCCTGCAAAAAGTGGCAGCAACCCGACTGGTTACGTGGCTGCAACGCTGGTTGTACGACCTGATTTCTGTCAAACTTGCCGGCAAGGTCCGGTATTATCCGTCTTATCGCCGCGCGCTAGACGACCTGGCGCAACGCATCGAACCAGAGGCCTTGCTGCGGCTGCTGAAAGCCACCAGCCAGCGTCGGGCCATAGCCGAGCATCCGCTGTCGGCTAGGTTATTCGTGGAAGATATGTTGCTCGATTATTTGACTCTGCTTGGAAAGGAATCGCATGAAGGACGCTAGCGCAGTTGCCACCGCAACAAACACTGCCGCCACCACGCCGATCGGCCGGCCGTCAGTACTATCGCTGTCGATCAAGGAAAAATCGGCGCTGTATTCTGCCTATATGCCCCTGCTGAAGAATGCAGGTATCTTCGTGCCGACCAACAAAACCTATGCGCTGGGCGACGAGATCTATCTGATCCTGTCGCTGATGGATGATCCGAACAAATATCCGATTGCCGGCAAGGTGGCTTGGATCACGCCGGCCAATGCGCAGAACAGCAAGACGCAGGGAATCGGCGTGCATTTTCCGGACGACGAGAGTGGCAAGCGCGTCAAGATGTCGATTGAGCAACTGCTCGGATCCGCCCTGAGTTCAAACCGCGCTACCCATACCCTATAAAGCACTCTGTATAAAATATTACATGCCGCAACCTTTTCGTACGGCGCGCATCGATGACTTGCCAGCCATTGTCGCCATTTACAATTCAATCGTTGCGTCGCGCATGGTCACGGCCGACACCGAGCCGGTCAGCGTCGCCTCACGCCAGGCCTGGTTCGCTGAACATACGCCCGAAAAACGTCCGCTGTGGGTAGTTGAGTCCGATGCCGGCATCGTCGGGTGGCTGTCGTATTCGAATTTTTACGGCCGACCCGCCTATGCCGGCACCGCCGAACTTTCGATCTATCTGCATCAGGATGCGCGCGGCAAGGGATTGGGCAGCACTCTGCTGTCGCAAGCGATAGCATTCGCGCCGGAAATCGGTGTCCACACCTTGCTTGGCTTCATCTTCGGCCACAATCTGCCCAGCCTGAAACTGTTCGATGGTTTCGGTTTCGAGCGCTGGGCTTTGTTGCCGCGTGTGGCAACGCTGGACGGTATCGAGCGCGACTTGCTGATTCTGGGCAAGCGGGTCGGCTAAATCCGCTTCTTCGTCATTTTATACTGGCACATGTATTTTTTAACTCGGCACATAAATAATGCGGAAAACTATGTATTTTTTAGCATACTCCATGTTTATTTTGCAACGGCCTGGTTTCGGCGTAAACGCGTAAAATCTGCACCATGTATATCGATTCCCATTGCCATATCAATTTCCCTGAGCTTGCCGCCAGGATGCCCGAGGTTCTGGCCAAGATGGCGGAAAATAACGTTAGCCACGCGTTGTGCGTGAGCGTCGATCTGCCGGACTTTCCGCAAGTGCTGGCGCTGGCTGAACAATATCCGCATATTTACGCCTCGGTCGGCGTCCATCCCGATTACGTAGATACGCCGGAGCCAAGCGTAGAGCAGTTGCTGGCGCTGTCGCAGCATCCTAAAATCATCGCCATCGGCGAGACCGGCCTCGATTATTTCCGGCTGAAAGGCGACCTGGAATGGCAGCGTGAGCGCTTTCGTGTCCATATCCGCGCCTCCCGGGCGAGCGGCAAGCCGCTCATCATCCACACCCGCGCAGCTTCGGCCGATACGATACAAATCATGCAGGAGGAGGGCGCCGGCACTGAGGCCGGCGGCGCTGCCGGGGTCATGCACTGCTTTACCGAATCGCTGGAAGTCGCAGAAGCGGCCATCGAGATGGGGTTTTACATTTCATTTTCCGGCATCGTCACCTTCAAAAGCGCCAGGGAATTGCAGGCAGTGGCGCGCGCGGTGCCGCTGGAACGCATTTTGATCGAGACCGATTCGCCCTATCTGGCGCCGGTGCCGCATCGCGGCAAGATCAACGAGCCGGGCTTCGTCAAGCATGTGGCTGAGTACCTGGCCGATCTGAAGGGCGTTCCGCTGGCCCAGTTTGCGCAACAGACCAGTGACAATTTTTTCAATCTATTCAAGCTGATACGCTGAAATCCTAATGTCAATTATCATGAGTAACATTGGTAGAAACATTGCCCGGCGGCTGCGGCGGGCCGCACTTGCCGGATTGCTTGCAGGGCTGGCGCTGATTGCGGCGCCAGCCCTGGCCGACTCATATACCGATTTTTTCCGCGCGGTTGGCAATGATAATGTAAGTGGGGTGTCTTCCTTGCTGCAGCGCGGCTTCGACCCCAATACCATTGAGGAAAAACGCGGCGAGACTGGCCTGATGCGGGCAATTCAGGACGACTCAAAAAGAGTCATCGAGGTGCTGATCAACGCGCGCGATATCAATCTTGAGGCCCGTGCATTCAATGGCAATACCGCCCTGATGCTGGCAGCCTACAAAAAGTTGCCGCGGGTAGTTAAATCGCTGCTGGATAAAGGTGCCGAGGTCAACCAGACCGGCTGGACCGCATTGCATTACGCCGCGACAGTGGGCGATAACGAGATTGTTCAGGTGTTGCTGGATAAGTTCGCCTACATCGATGCCGAATCGCCGAACGGCACCACGCCGATCATGATGGCGGCCCGTTCAGGCCACATCATGACGGTCAAGCTATTGCTCGATGCCGGAGCCGACGCGACCCTGAAAAATCAGCAAGGTTTGAGCGCGATCGATTTTGCGCTGA
>JBDSCZ010000063.1:0-2203 GCA_039920865.1 Burkholderiaceae bacterium | reverse complement strand
CGGACGCTATGAAGAATTGCTGGGGCTGGCAAATACAAAGGATGGCACCGGCAATACGCTGTTTGCCGGTTTTCAAACGTCATCTGATGCATTCGTCAAAGATGCTGTTACTGCCGGTGGGGTAAAGTACGACGGCGATCAAGGGCAGCGCATGTTGCAGGTCGATACTTCGCGCCAGATGGCTTTGAGCGACACTGGCGAAGCGGTGTTCGGTAGTGGTAACAGCAGTGCATTCAAGGCTCTGGACGATATCATCACGCTATTGGAGACTAAGAAAGGAATTCTTAGCACAGTAGTTTCAGACCCTACAGATATTGCAGCTACGACCAATCCAGCATCATCCCCTGCCGAAATAGCAACAGCCATAGCTGCTGCAAATGCCAATGCGATGACCAGTGCTAGCACTGCGCTGAACAATTCATATGAAAACGTGCTGAACGTCCGGGCTTCGGTCGGCACCCGTCTGAAGGAATTGGATACGCTCGACAACACCGGCGATGATCGGAATCTGCAGTATCAGACCACGCTGTCGCAGATACAGGATCTGGATGTGGTGAAGGCTTACACTGACATCACGCAGCAGAAAACCATTCTTGAAGCTGCACAGATGGCGTACGTTAAAACCACCTCATTATCCTTGTTCAATTTTATCCGATAGCTTTTAACGCTTGAGCGCAGGCGCTGCGGTAGATATCTGTCGTACGGCCTCGAATGCCTCCTGAAACAGCTTTTCCAGTGGTACTGCCAAATAGGGCAGTACCATTGCGATAAGGAGAAATCCAACGGTCAGGGTTACCGGGAAACCTATTCCGAAAATATTCAATTGCGGTGCGGCGCGTGTCAGGATGCCCAACGCAATGTTGGTGATCAACAGCGCTGCCAGAACCGGCATTGCCAGTTGCAATCCGGTGCTGAAAATGGTTCCGCCCCAATTGGCAAGATGATAGAAACCTTGTACATCCAAAGGATTGGTGGCAATCGGCAGCGTCAGGAAACTCTCTGCCAGCGTCGTGATTAGCACCAGGTGGCCATCCACCGCCAGAAACGCCAATGTCGCAGTCAATGCGAAAAACTGGCCGATCGCTGTCGATTGGCCGCGCGACTGCGGATCGAAGAAGGTGGCGAAACTTAATCCCATCGTCATGCCGACCAGAGCCCCTGCCATTTCCACTGCAGCAAATACGATGCGCATTGCAAACCCCATGGCCAGTCCGAGAATGAACTGCTGGGACAGTATCAACAAGCCCTGATACGAAATCGGGTCAAGGGCAGGCAAGGCCGGCACCAGTGGCGCAATGATGATGGATAAAAAAAATCCCAAGCCGATCTTGACTTGTACCGGCACATTTACATTGCCAAAAATCGGGGCGGCAGCAATCAAGCCGAGGATGCGACTCAGAGGCCATATCAAGCCGGCAATCAATGCATTTAGTTCCGCGCTCGAAAATGTGACCATTGTTATTGATGAAAATTATTCTGTAAAAATTCAATGCAGTGAAAATACGCCACAGAATAATCTCTGCCGTAAAAATACCTACCTGATTAGCTATCAACATTAGACGAAGAAAAAATTCCCCATTATCGTCATTCCCGCGCAGGAATGACGGCGTGTTTTGAGCCTCCGGAGAGCTATGTCTGAGGTTGGTAGCTAGTCAGAAATACCTATGCATGTATTTTTTTAATCGCACTCTTTTACTGCGGGAATAGGTTATATTTTTAGCATACCCTGCCATAAATAGTTTTTTGGCATCCGTTTTCCTGGGTGCCAATCAAGAGCCCGGGTGCGCTCCTACAAAAAAACTGCAACTGCCCGGAAGTTTCATATAGGAGACCGAACAGTTGCGTTTCCTGCGGCTACCCGGTCAGACTCGGTATGCTGGAAAACACGCCTCGCATGTAATCCAGCATGACCGAAAGCATCCATGGCCCGGCAACGATCAATGCCAAAAATATGCCGACCAGTTTAGGAATGAATGACAGCGTCTGTTCATTGATTTGCGTGGCGGCCTGAAAAATACTGACGGTCAAGCCAACGATCAATGCCGTGAGCAGCATCGGTGCGGCAATCATCAATGTGATCTCGATTGCATGGCGGCCTATCGACATTACGCTTTCAGGGGTCATCGGAATCTCAATAAAAACTTTGTGCCAGCGAGCCCAGCAAAAGCTGCCAGCCGTCTACCAGAACAAACAACATCATCTT
>JBDSCZ010000062.1:0-5035 GCA_039920865.1 Burkholderiaceae bacterium | reverse complement strand
TTGGCCAGTGCAACCCACAACGGCATCGAGCAGGCCGCTGCGATGAAATACAACACCAGAAACAGTCCGGCGTACTGCGCCAGTTGCAACTGGTCCTTGGCAAAAAATAAGAACAGCGTGGCCGGAATCGCCGCAGCGATACCGTTGACGATGAACACCGCAAACAGCCAGCGAAAGCGCCGATTGCAAAATGGTTCCAGCATTGCAGAAAATCCGCTGTGGATTGCTGCGGTATGCATCGGTCTGGGTGCCGTGGTGAGCAAGATTGCGGCGCTGAAAATGAGCGTGAACATGAAAATCCCGGATAGCCAGTCGAAGCCGAGCCAGCCGGTCAGTGATGCAGCGATGATCACGCCCAGCAGGCCGCAGGCTTCACGGGTGGCAGTCAGGCGCGAGCGCTCGGACAGTGCCTGGGTGAGCGCCGCACCCCAGCTCTGATGCGCAATCATTGCCAGGCTGAAGCCGGCATACACCAATAGCAGGGTGCACAGGAACCAGGCCAGCCCCAGTTCGCCAGTCAGCGACGGCGGGTGAAACAGCGCCACAAAGCCCAGCGCCAGCAAGGGCAGGGAGATCAGTATGAAACGACGGTAGCCTTGATTGTTCTTCGCACGGTCTATCCACAGACCGATCAGCGGATCGATGAATGCATCGAACATGCGTGCCGCCAGCAAAGCAGCGCCAATCAGCGTCAGCGACAAGCCAAAGCGCTCTGCATAAAACTGCGGCACATAGACATAGATCGGCAACGCGACCAGAGCCAGGGGCAGCCCGAACAGGCCGTAGGCCAGCAGCGAGAGTGCGCTTAATTTTGCCATCAGCGTGGTGCCGCATTGGCCAGCAATGCGTTGCGCAATGCCGGGGCGGTGGTGTTGGTGGCTAACCAGATCAAAAAAAAGGCCTGGCCAAATTCGGCGTCCATGATCGCGCCGATAAATTTCCCATCCAGGTAAAAACGCACGCCCTCATTGGGCAGGTAGACGCCGCTCAGATGGCTGCCGCTATTGACGTTGGGGAAGATTTTTTTCATGCCTGTTTGCCAGATTGCGCGCTGTTGCGCTGTACCCAAATCCAGCTTCTGCATTTCCTTCTTACTTGCGGCAGCAATTTTGGCGCCTTGCAAACTGCGCGCGTAGCGCAGATCCAGTACCAGTTTGGCCGCCAGCGGCGCATTGGCGTCAATCCCTTGTGCGCCGACCCATAGCTGGGCATCGTAGATCTTCAGTCCTAGCCAGCGAAAACTTCCCTGTCCCGCCAGGCGAGCCTGTGGCATTTCATCCTGAATATGGGGCGGCGCCACCGCACCGGCCGCCAGCACAGTGGGGAGCACACCCGTGAGCATAGTCGCACCCAGCAGCCATCCGGTCAGGAGCCGGCGGACATGCTGTGAAAAGATTTTGCTGTTCATGGCGTCAAATTTTTTCCAGGGTGAATTGGGTCACATTGATGCTTTCTGCACGGAATCCGGCTTCGCAATATGCCAGATAGAATTCCCAGGTGCGCAGGAAACGATCGTCGAAGCCTTGTTCGCGTACCTGCGGTAACTGTTCCAGGAACGCGCTGCGCCACTCGTCCAGCGTGCGCGCATAGTCCGGGCCGAAGTTGAATTCATCGACCACGCGCAGCCCATGTTTCTCAGCCTGCTGGCGAAATACCGATGGCGAAGGCAACATCCCGCCGGGGAAAACATACTGCTGAATGAAGTCGGTCCCGGTGCGATAACGCTCGAACAATGTGTCGTCAATCACGATGCTCTGGATGCAGGCGCGGCCCTGCGGTTTCAGGTTGCGCGCGATGCATGCAAAATAGCTCGGCCAATAGGCTTCGCCTACCGCTTCGAACATTTCAATCGATGCGATTGCATCAAACTGGCCGTTGGTGTCGCGGTAATCCTGCAGCAGCAATTCGACCTGATCGGTCACGCCCGCTTGCGTCAGCCGCTGATGCGCAAAATCCAGTTGCGAGCTCGACAGCGTCAGGCCCGTGACATGGGCGGCGGTGCTACTGGTCGCCAGTTCGGCAAAGCCACCCCAGCCGCAGCCGATTTCCAGCACCCGTGCGCCTGGCTGCAACTGCAGCTGATCCAGTATCCGGCGGTATTTTGCGCGTTGGCCGTCTTGTAAATTGTCCGCATGGCCGTTGGCAAACAGCGCGCTGGAATACGTCATCGACGGGTCCAGCCACAATTGATAAAAATCGTTGCCTATGTCGTAGTGGGCGTGGATGTTCTTGCGGCTGCCTGATCTGGAATTACGATTGAACAGGTGCTTGACGCGATACAGCAGGCTGCCCCACCAGGTGCCGTAAATGGCAGATTCCACCGCGTGCCGGTTGCGCACAAACAGTGCAATAAGTTCCGGCAAATTGTCGCTGCTCCAGTGGCCATCGATGAAGGTTTCGGCAAAGCCGATGTCGCCCGACTTTAACGCGGCGCTGCAGACGTCCCAGTTTTTCAGCGTCAGTGTGACCGGATGCGAATGGTCGCCAAAATGCGCGCAGTGGCCATTCGGAAACTCCATGCGCAGCGCGCCATGTTCCAGCTTGCGCAATAGCTGCAGGATGAACTTGGCCTGCGATGGCAAGTTGCTGTGGTCGGGCGCTTGCACCCTTCCATCGAAATGGATCGATTTCGGCGTCATTAGTTTGGTATTCATCGGCTCAGCTCGCTGGAGGGAGGGTCGGGTTTGGTGAAAAATGGCACGCGTTTTAGCCACAGTCGCAGCGCTTGCCAATGTATTTTTGCGATCACGCCGAAGGTCATCAGCGGATAGAAGAAGAACGCTTTTGCCACCACTGCATTGGTCAGCGGCTGCGACGCGCCGGAGACGCTGGTCAACAGCAGCGGACCGTCGCTATCGTCGTGATCAACCCGCGCCACGGTATGCTCCAGAGTCCGGCTATCGATCTTGTCCAGCCTGCGCATGAAGCGAAAGCGGTACACGCCGTCGACTGCACAGAATGGCGAGACATGGAAGATCTTGCGGGCGCGCAGTTCGACGCCATATGGCATCGCGGCGCCGGTCTCGAGCAAGTAATAGTGGTGCTCGCCGAAGGTATTGCGGACCTCGGCCAACACCGCGCGCAGCTGCCCATCCTGGCGATGGCAAAACCAGAACGACACCGGATTGAACACGTAGCCCAGCACGCGCGGAAATGCCTGCAGCCAGATTTCGCCATCGGCGTCCGCAATCCCCTCGCTGGCCAGCAGCGCATCGATCCAGTCGACCAGCGGTTGCTGGCCATCGCCGTGATCCTTGTCCCAGAATGACAGCAGATTGAAGCGGTTATGGGAAAACAATGCGCATTGCACTGGTGCCTGCATCAACGCCATGGCGCGCAACGGCAGGCGCATAAAATACACGCCATATTTGAAAACGTGCCGGGCAGGGCGCAAACGGCAGTGGCGCACTTCACCAAAACATAATTGTGTCTGATCCGAAAGTGCGTTCATGGTGTCAGCGCGCCAGTAGCGTGGTCATGGTCGGATTCAGGCGGCAGAACGCATCAAGGATGCATCGGCTGTAGCTGTAGCTGCGGTGATGGCCTGCGCTACAGCCAGTCCCGACTTCAGACCGTCTTCATGAAAGCCGTAGCCGGTCCAGGCACCGGCAAACCAGGTATGTTGTTGGCCCTGAATCGACGCCAGCTTGTGCTGCGCCGCGAGCGCCGCCGCATCGAATACCGGATGTGCATAATCGAAGGCTGCCAGCACGCTGTCGGGGCGGGGCGGGTCAATCGGATTGAGCGAAACGATCACCGCGCGCTTGAACGGCAGGGGCTGCAATTGATTGATCAGGTAATGCACACAGACCGCGGGCTCATGCCCTTGCCGGCTTTGATAATTCCAGGCGGACCATGTCTTTTTGTTTGCAGGCAGGCAGCTGGTGTCGAGATGCAGCACCGCGCGGTTGGGCTGATATTGGATGGCGCCAAGCAATGTTCTCTCGGTCGTCGTCGCATCTTGCAGCAAGCGTAATGACTGTTCGCTGTGACTGGCCAATACCACGTGGTCGACCATATGGATGCCATTGCTGGCCTCGACCCTGACCTTGGTGGTCTGCTCCAGAGCGTTGCGGGTGACGGATTTGACTGTTGTGTTCAGATACTTGCACCGGATGTGCGCCAGCATTTTATCGACATACTGGCGTGCGCCACCTTTGACGGTATGCCATTGCGGCCGGTCATTGACTTGCAGCAGGCCATGGTTGTGGCAAAAGCGGACAAATGACGACAGTGGGAACGTCAGCATCTGTGCCGTCGGGCACGACCAGATGCAGCCCGCCATCGGCAGCAGATACCAGTCGCGGAACTCTGTGCCGTAGTCGTGCCGGATCAGATAATCGCCCAGTGTGCCATGTGTTTCTGCCTGATCTGCAGATAACGCCAGCAATGTGGCTTGTCGATTGAAGCGCAAAATGTCGCGCAACATGCGGTAAAAACCGGGATTCAGCAGATTGCGCCGTTGTGCAAACACCGCATCCAGATTGCCGCCGGCCCATTCCAGCGTGCGCCCGGCAAGCGGCAACTTTACCGAAAATGACATATCGGTTGCGACAGTTTCCACATCCAGATCCGTAAATAACTTGACCAGATTGGGGTAGGTTTTGTGATTAAAGACCAGAAATCCGGTATCGACGCCATGGCAGATGCCATCCAGCGTGATGTCTACGGTATGCGTGTGGCCGCCAAAGTAATCGTTGGCTTCAAACAGGGCGACATCGAAGCCGGCGCGTGCCAGCCGGTGGGCACAAGACAGGCCGGCGATGCCAGATCCTATGACGGCGATTTTCATGCAGACGACTCCTCGTGGTTTAGCATAAAAACTGGATGAAATGCGCGGCAAGTGTGCACAGCCATTCGCTTTCATGATTTCCGCCCGTAAAATGACCGCCTTGCTGTCCAAACTTGTTTCAACTAACAATTTTTCCTGCGCCAATATTTCCTTGCGCAATGGTTCTTGAATCGATCCAACATCGTCGCTCTGTGTCGAGAACGCGTGTTGTCAGTTTCGGGCTGATGCTTTATGTTGTACCAA
>JBDSCZ010000061.1:0-2163 GCA_039920865.1 Burkholderiaceae bacterium | reverse complement strand
AGAAATCATGGCGGGCGTTGAGGCATTTAAAAATGCCGAGTCCAAATAACGCCTTGTCATCAACAACATCTCAGCACTGACAGATTTTATTAGTCCATGCGTGCGTATTCCGGTGAACGTGACCGCTCATTCCGGGGCAACGTGACCGTTGCGCATGAGATGGTGTTACGCGATTAGATTGTAATGTCAGCGGTCACGATGGATCCATATTTTTCTCCTTTTTTGATGATTTTCAATATTTTTTTGGATTGACTGGCCCGCGCGGCGAACGTCATCCCTGATGCACTGCGCGGAGATATGTCAAGGGGACCGTGGAATAAATGGGGGGCGGTTTTTGCCGCCCGTTTATGCCGCGAAAGCCCCTTGACAGATCGCAGCAACCCCACGCTCATGGCGGCTGCCGGGGATGGTTTTTTCATCCTCGGCGGCTGCCACGTGGCGAACGCGGGGTTTGGGGCGGCGCCCCAAGGTGTTTGCGCTGCAGTCACTTGCTGCTTTTCTCTGATGGTCCTTTGCGCTTCTCCGGATGACGCAATGACTCGCCGGTTAGCGTGAAGCGGTGATTGCGCTGCATGATCCGATCAAGAATGGCATCGGCGATCGTGACGTCTCCGATCCATGCGTGCCAGTGGTCAATCGGTAATTGGCTTGTAATAATCGTGGCCTTGTTGGCCGCCCGGTCATCGATAATTTCCAGCAAATCCGAGCGCGTCGCGCTATCGATGGCACCGGTGCCCCAATCATCCAATAACAGGACATCGGTTTTTGCGAGCTGAAGCAGCCACTTGCCGAAGACACCGCTGCCATGCCGGATACGCATCTCTTCCTGCAGGCGTGGGACGCGCTGGTAAATAGCGGAATAACCGCGTCGACACGCATATTGCGCCAGCGCGCAGGCCAGCCATGACTTGCCGGCGCCGGTCGGTCCCGTGATCAATACGCTGTGCCCGGACGTCACCCAGTCGCCCAGTGCCAGACTCATCACTGCACTCCGATCCAGTCCGCGGCCCGACCGGGTATCGATGTCTTCGATGGCTGCCTGACCATATTTCAGTTGTGCGCTCTTGAGCAGGCGCAGCAGTTTACGGTCGCTGCGACAATGGACTTCCCGATCGACCAGGAGCGCTATGCGCTCCTCGAAACTCATCGCTGCCATGGTAGAGAGCGTGAGTTGTTCTTCCAGGCCCGTAGCCATGCCATCAAGTTTTAAGGTCCGCAATTGCGCCAGGGTGGTATGCATCATCATTTCAGTATTCCTTATTGGTAGTAGCCGGAACCACGCACGTGGGCATGATCGGGACTGATCCATTCAGCGGCTGTTGCAGGCATGTTTTTGTCGCGGTTGTTGGCGAGAATGTCGCGCACATGGCGGTACTGGCATGCGCCGATTTGCAAAGCCAGCGTGCAGCCTGCTTCGAGCCGCGGTTTGCCGTAGCGCTTGGCGAGAGAAAGCAAGCCCAGGCAGGCGCGATAGCCATGCTCGGGATGTTTGTTCTCGTCCATCAAGCGCGTGACCGCGACGGCCGTGGCCGGGCCGATGGTGAGCCCCCAGTCGATCAGGCGCTGCGGCGTCCATTCCATGTGTGCCCGGTGCGTAGCGGGCATGTGCGCGGGCACGGTGCTGAATCCGCCGGGCCGGCTGTTCAGGCAATGGCTGGCCACACGTTGTCCACGATGGAGAATTTCGACCGCGCTCGCGGTGATGCGCGCTTCCAGCACTTGGCCGACCAGGGCGTGCGGGACGCTGTAGCGGTGCTTGTCCACCTCGACGTGATAGTCGATATGGACCGTGACGGTCTTGAAGCGGGCCATCTCATAACGCTGCGCCGGCAAGGCTTGCAAGGCCGGCGCATCGAGTTCCGCGAAGGCGCTGGCACGACTGCCGGGGAGCTTCTGGAATGGGCGTTCATTGAGCCGTTTCAGCAGCGGGGTGATCGCGACGTTGACCTCATTTACGCTGGCGAATTGCTGATGCCGCAGGCGCGCCATGATCCAGCGTTCGACGATTTGTACCGCAGACTCGGCCTTGGGTTTGTCTTGCGGATGGTAAGGCCGAGCCGGCAGAAATGACGTGCTGTAGTGCCGGGCGAAATCGAGCACCGTGTCATTGGCGCGCGGCTCATAGCGGTTCGAATCGGCGATCAAAGCGCGCGGGTTATCTGG
>JBDSCZ010000060.1:0-4736 GCA_039920865.1 Burkholderiaceae bacterium | reverse complement strand
GTTCTTGATTGGCATACCGGCTGCATAGTTACTATTTTATAGTGCAGTCGCTTAGTTGCCCTGAAAGCCCGGTTCGCCCGGCCCCGGCGGCAGATCGGGTGCGCCGAGCAAAATGCTTTGCGGATTTTCACCCAGCTTTTCGACGCTACGATTGAAAGTCTGCATGACGGCGCGCGCTTCATTGGTCAGGGCATTGATTCTAGGCAGCGCATCGCGCTCGATGTTGTCGGCAATCGCGCTGTATTGGTCTGCGGTTTCGGTGATCTTGGTCAGCGGCCCGCCCGGCGCCTGTAGTTGGCGGTTGGTTTTGGCCAGATCGATCGTCAGTGCGCTGGCGTCTTTAGATAGCGCCGAGATCGAGTTCAATGCCAGCTGCGCATCGTCGGCCAGCGCCGGCAGCTTGGCCAAGGTCGGTTCAAGCTGCTTTGGCAGCGCTTCCAGCGCAGCGGCGGCGGTACCGATATGGTCGATGGCGCTGATCATTTTTTGCTGGTTGGCCGGTGCCAGCAGCGCATTGAAATTGCCGGTCAGCGTTTCGAACTGCTGCAGGATCGCGGCGCTGCGGGTCTGGATCTTGTCGAGGATGCTGGGCCGGATTTCGATCCGCGCCGGATGGAGCTTGTTGCTGGCCAGCGCTGCCGGCTTGCTGCCGTCGTCGTCGAGATCGACATACGCGATGCCGGTCACGCCCTGGTAGCCGAGCGTGCCGAAGGTAGATTGCGTGATCGGGGTCTGCGGATCGACGCTGATCTGCACCAGGATTTCGCCCGGATGCTGCGGATTGAAGCCGATGCTGTCGACCTTGCCGACCTCCAGCCCGCGATATCGCACCGCTGCCTGCGGATTCAGGCCCGATACCGCCAGCGTGGTGGCCATTTCGTAAGGCACCCGGTCGATCCGGTCGCGGTTGAACCAGAGCGCGAAAAAAACTGCCGCAATCATCAGCGCCACGGTAAACAAACCGGCCATCAGTGCGTGTGACTTATTTTCCATGAGGGATTCCCATATTATTGATTCAACCCGAAACAGGGTTGATTTTCGGGTTGCTGTTCTTACTCACTCCCTCACCCTCTCCCTCCGGGAGAGGGCCGGGGGTGGAGCAGGGAATCTGGTCAGCCTGCTGACCGCCTGCGAAACGGTCTGCGCTTGCAAGCGCAGACGCGCCCTGCAAGGGAGGGGATTCTGTTGTTAGTGCTTCCAGTGCGCGGCGGCCGCGCTCGCCGAGGAAGAATTCCTTGATGAACGGGTGCTCGAAGGCGATCACTTCGGCCGGCGCGGCGTTGATGATCACGCGCTGGTCGGCCAGCACCGCAATCTTGCTCGACAACGCCAGCAGCGTATCGAGATCGTGCGTGACCATCACCACCGTCAGCTTGAGTTCCCGGTGCAGCGATCGTAGCAGGCGCACGAAGGTTTCCGACATGTCGGGATCGAGGCCGGCGGTCGGCTCGTCCAGAAACAGTAATTCCGGCTCCAGTGCCAGTGCCCGCGCCAGCGCGACCCGCTTGATCATGCCGCCGGACAGGTTGGCCGGCATCTTGAGTGCGTCGGCCGGACTGAGATCGACCATGCCCAGCTTGAGCAGCACGGTGTCGCGGATCAGGTCTTCCGGCAGAGTGCGCAATTCGCGCAGCGGCTGTGCGACGTTCTCGAATGCGGTCAGCGAGGAAAACAGCGCGCCCTGCTGGAACAGCATGCCCCAGCGCTGGCGCAGCGCCTGCATCTGCTGCGCGCTGGCGCGCGCGATGTCTGCGCCGAACACCCGCACGCTGCCGCTGGTGGGACGCTGCAAGCCGAGTATCTGGCGCAGCACGGTGGTCTTGCCGGAGCCGGAGCCGCCCACCAGCGACACGATCTCGCCCTGCAGTACCGTCAAATTCAGATTCTGATGCACCACGTTGCGCTCGAAGCGCATGCAGATATCCTGCAGTTCAATGATATTGATCCGGCACGATGAAGTCTCTATTTCATCGTGCCCATTTCTCACCCTCTCCCCTTGGGAGAGGGCCGGGGTGAGGGGATGCGGCTCCATATTTAATCGTGCCGCATCAATAGGAATAGCCATCAGTAGCCGACTCCGCTAAAGACGATTGCAAACACCGCATCGGCCAAAATCACCACCGTGATCGCGCTGACCACCGAAGTGGTGGTGCCGTGCCCGAGGCTTTCGGTATTGGGTTTGATGCGCAGGCCGAAATGGCAGGACACCAGCGCGATCAGGCCGCCGAACACCACGCCCTTGCCGAGGCCGATCCAGTAGTTCGGCAGCGATACCGCGCCCGGCAGCGACTGTATGAAGTAGCTGGGCGACATGCCCAATTGCAGCTGGGCCGCGCTCATGCCGCCGAGCAGCGCAATCGCGTCGGTCCAGATCACCAGCAGCGGCATCGCAATCGCCAGCGCGATGACTTTCGGCAGCACCAGCCGGAAGCCGTGCGGCAAGCCCATCACCAGCATCGCATCGAGTTCTTCGGTGACCCGCATCACGCCCAGTTGGGCGGTAATCGCCGAGCCGGATCGGCCGGCCACCAGGATCGCCGCCAGCAGCGGCCCGAGTTCGCGGATGATGCTCATGCCGAGGATGTTGACCAGGTAAATGTCGCCGCCGAAGGTGTGCAACTGCTGCGCCGACAGGAACGACAGCACCACGCCGATCAGAAAACCGACCAGCGCGGTAATGCCCAGCGCCTGAAAGCCGATATGAAAGATATTCGCCGATATTTCTTTCCACGGGCCGCGTATCGGATTGCGCGCGAACTGGCCGAGGTCCAGCATCAGTTGCCCGATCAGGCCGATGAAACTCTGGATGTGTTCGAAAAATCCCAGCAGCGCGCTGCCCAAAGTAACCAGTGCAGCCATCCGCGGTACCGGTTGCGGCGGCAATGCCAGTGCGCCGGCCTGCGCCAGCCGCTCGAAAAAGCTTTCCTGTCCGGGCCCCAGCGTCAGCTTGGCTGGCCGGGCTTTGCCCCACAGATTCCAGAAAAACTGGGCGCCGATGTGGTCGATGCGCTCGATCTGTGACAAATCCCATTGCACAGCGCTGCCGGCCGGCAGTGATTTGACGCTTTGGGCGCTGCGCTGCAGCGCCTGCATGACCTTTTTTTGCGCCATCTGCTGCACCAGCCAAGTGCCGGAGGCGCGCAGTATCGCGCCGCTATCATGGTCGATGCGGTCAACGGCGAGCATGGGGTTTTGTTTGTCTGGCATCCTGGCAGTGTAAGGGAGAAGTGGCGCTACGTCATCCGGGGCGTGGCTGGCAACACGGTACGCGCCAGGGTTCAGGCTGCCGCAGCCTGCAACGGGCGCGCACAGAGCAGGGTTTCTATATAGGCATCGATGATTTTCGGGCCGTCCTGGACCAGCGCAAAGCGATCCGGCGCGAATAACCAGGTGGTCAGCAGGCCGCTGATTAGCGCATGCAGCATCACGCTGGCCAGACGCACATCGAGCGTGGCCGGCAATTGTCCTTTGGCGATCGCATTCGATAGCAGCAGCTGGTTATTGATCGTGCATTGCTGCATCCACTCCTGCTGCCGGATGAAGATCGGATCGGTCGGATCGACGAATTCGCATTTATGCATCAGGATGTCGAGCACTTTGTTGTGGTGCGGGTTATCCACTGTTTCGCGAAACAGGAAGCGGCAGGTGGCACGCAATTCGCCCAGCGGGTCGCCGTTGTTTTCATCGGTCATCGCATCGCACAGTGTTTGCATCGGCAGCCGGATGCGCTGGCACATCGCGTCGAACAGATCGGCCTTGTTTTTGAAATGCCAGTAAATCGCGCCGCGCGTCACATCGGCAGCATCGGCCACGTCGGCCAGCGAGGTATTCGATACGCCCTTGGCATGAAAAACGTCTTCGGCCGCATCGAGAATCCGGTCGCGGGTTTCGAGTGCTTTTTCCTTGGTGCATCTTGCCATGATGAAATATCCTTGTTGCGCAGAGGGTTAATTATCGCGCATTGCACAGTTATTCAATAATCTGTCAACTTAACATACATTCTTGAATGTATATATAATAGTGCCGGTTCCAGTGCAAGATTTATGCGGGTACGCCGAAGCAATATTGGAAAAACCACTATAGAATCTCCCGAACCGGTTGTCAGCGCGCTAGAAAGAAAGAACTGCGCGCGCTGGCGCTTTACCGGATTGCCTGCCGGAATTTTCGTGGTTGCGTTTTGTGCTTATCTTGCATAACTGCCGTCTGTTTTAGCAATATCCATCTGCCCATCTGTCTGCCGCTGTCGGTACGGCAGCTGATTTGCCAACTATTACCGTATGAGAGTTCCATGACATCACATCAACGCTTTGCGCGCCTGGCTGCCGTTCTCGCCGTGTTATCCATTGTCGCCGGCTGTAGCGAAAAGCCCCAGGCCGGGGCAGCGCCGGGTGCCGGCATGCCGCCACCCGAGGTGGCGGTGGTGACGGTGATGCCGCAGCGGCTGACCATCAGCAACGAATTGCCGGGCCGGCTGGAAGCCACGCGGGTGGCGCAGGTGCGCGCCCGCGCCGCCGGTATCGTGCAGCAGCGCGTGTTCCGCGAGGGCAGCGAAGTCAAGGCTGGCGAGCTGCTGTTCAAGATCGATCCGGCGCCGTATCAGGCCACCTATGAAAGCGCGCAGGCGACGCTGGCCAAGGCGCAGGCCAACTTGGGGCAGGCCAGCCTGAAACTGCAGCGTTACAAGCCGCTGGTGGAAATCAATGCGGTCAGCAAACAGGAATATGACGATGCAAGTA
>JBDSCZ010000059.1:0-1569 GCA_039920865.1 Burkholderiaceae bacterium | reverse complement strand
GTCAGCATCATGTACACCGCCGCAGCCACCATGAAGGCTTCAAACGGCAGGTAATAGGTTGAATAAATGCGGTTGGCAGCACCGGTCAGGTCGAGCAGCGTAATCGTGCTGACCAGCGAGGTGGAGTGCAGCATCATGATGACTTCATTCGAGTAGGTCGGCAGACTGGTGCGCAGCGCAGACGGCAGGATGATGCGGCGCAGATTGGTCCAGTGGCTCATGCCGTAGGCATTGGCGGCCTCTATCTCGCCATACGGCAGGCTGCGTATCGCACCGGCGAAAATTTCGGTGGTGTATCCGACCGTATTGATGGTCAGTGCGGCCACCGCACAGAACATCGGTTCCGACAGCGCAGACCAGGCGAAGCTGTCACGCACCGCCTCGAACTGCGACAGGCCGTAATAAATCAAATACATCTGCAGCAGTAACGGCGTACCGCGCACCACATAGGTAAATGCCCATATCGGCTTGCTAATTAACTTTATGCGCGAATTGCGCGCAACCGCCAGCGGTATCGAAATCAGGAAACCGAGAAAAACGCAAGAGAACGTCAGTTTCACCGTCATCCAAAAACCGCCGAGATACAAATAAAAAGTCTCAGGTGTCAGTATCGCCTCGAAATTCACACGTGACTCCCGTAACGCACGCCAGCCGAATACTTGCGCTCGACCCGCCGCAGCAAGTACAGCGAGACCGACGTGATCAATAAATACAACAGGCCGGCGAACAGCAACCAGGTGAACGGTTGGCGCGAACCGGCGCCAGCTTCCTTGGCACGGTACATGACATCCTGCAGGCCGATGACTGAAACCAGAGCCGTTGCCTTGGACAATACCAACCAGTTATTGGTATATCCGGGCAGCGCGAAACGCACCATCTGCGGAAACAGGATGTGCGTATTGACCTTGAACGAGGACAAGCCGAAGGCGCGACCTGCCTCGACCTGACCGCGCGGCACTGCCAGCAAAGCACCCCGGAATGTTTCCATGAAATAGGCACCGTAGATGAAGCCCAGCGTAATGACGCCGGCGGTGAATTGATTGAGCTGCAGTTGCATGTCCAGACCCAGCCACTCGAGAAAATTGTTGATGGCGATTTGACCGCCGTAAAACAACATCAGCATCAGCAGCAAATCCGGAATGCCGCGAATGACAACCGCATATATACGCGTGAATTCGCGCAAAAAACGGTGTTCCGAGGTGGCCATCAGCGCGCCGGCCAAGCCTATCAGTGTGGCGATAAGCAAAGAAAGCAGCGCGAGTTCAAGCGTGGTCGCAAAGCCGCGCAAAATATGCGCAGCATATCCATGGAACATAAGCCTCATCCACTCAATAGGTATAGGGTATAGGAATCAAAAACCCGATGCATGCCTGTCCCGGAAAGTGGCATTGACAGGCATCGGGCCATACGGCGTTAAAACAAGATAAGCCGCGTACTTTCCCGATTATTTGCCGTAGACGTCGAAATCGAAGTACTTTTCGGCAATCTTCTGGTAAGTGCCGTTGGCGCGGATCGCCTTGAGGGCGAGATTGATCCGGTCCCGCAGCTTGGTGTCGGTCTTGCGTAACG
>JBDSCZ010000058.1:0-4655 GCA_039920865.1 Burkholderiaceae bacterium | reverse complement strand
CGCACCAGCTATCCGCAGCTGCCGGTGATTCTGGACGCCAAGCGCGGCGATATCGGCGCCACCGCCGAGCAATATGCACGCGAAGCGTTCGAGCGTTACGGCGCCGATGCGGTAACTGTGAACCCGTACATGGGCTCCGATTCGATTGCGCCGTATCTGGAATGGCAGGATCGCGGCACCATCGTGCTGTGCCGCACCTCGAACCCGGGCGGCTCCGACCTGCAATTCCTGAACGCCAATGGCAAGCCTGTATATCAGCATGTGGCGCAGCTGGTGGCCGAACAATGGAACACCAACGGCCAGTGTGCGCTGGTAGTCGGTGCCACTTTCCCCAACGAACTGGCGCAGGTGCGCGCGATTGTCGGCGACATGCCGCTGCTGGTGCCCGGCATCGGCGCCCAGGGCGGCGACGTTGCCGCTACCGTGGCGGCCGGCAAGACCGCCGATGGCTGCGGCATGATGATCAATTCTTCCCGCGCGATCCTGTACGCGGGCGGCGGCGAGGATTTTGCCGCGGCCGCGCGGAGCGTCGCGCTGGCGACGCGGGATGCGATCAATCAGTGCAGATAATTATTGCAAATAGGGTTTGCAGATGAGTCTGCAAATGAGTCTGCAAACCAGCCCGATTACGGACATTTAATTAAAGAAACAAGCGGAAAAATGATTTCGAAAGATTCCCACTCGCTGGACCCTGCCGACTGGCAAGCGCTGCGCGCGCAAGGCCATCTGATGCTCGACGACATCATCGATTACATGGCGAACCTGCGCCAGCGCCCGGTCTGGCAGCCGATCCCGCAGCACAAGCGCGATATCTTCACCGAACCGTTGCCCGCCGCGCCGACCGAGCTGGCGGCGGTGCATGACAGTTTCATGCACGACATCCTGCCGTATGCGGCCGGTAATACGCATCCGGGCTTCATGGGTTGGGTGCAGGGCGGCGGCAATCCGGTTGGCATGCTGGCCGAAATGCTGGCGGCGGGCTTGAATGCCAATCTGGGCGCGCGCGACCAGATGCCGCTGGAGGTCGAGCGGCAGGTGCTGCGCTGGGTGCGCGAACTGTTCGGCTTCCCGGAGTCTGCCACCGGCCTGTTTGTCACCGGCAGTTCGATGGCGAACCTGATGAGCGTGCTGGTGGCGCGCACCGCCGCGCTCGGGCCGCAAGTGCGGCAAGCCGGGTTGGGCGCCAGCGACAAGCGACTGACTGCCTATACGTCGGCCGGCGCCCATGGCTGCATTGCGCAGGCGGTCGATTTGTCGGGGCTGGGTTTCGATGCATTGCGGGTGATTCCGATGAATGCCCGGCATCAGATCGATCTGGATGCGCTGCAGCGCGCGATTGCTGTCGATCGGGAATCGGGCTATACGCCGTTTTTCATTGCCGGTTCGGCCGGTACCGTCAACCACGGCGCGATCGACGACCTGAACGCCTTGGCCGACATTGCGGTCAGGGAACAGATGTGGTTCCACATCGATGGCGCTTACGGCGCGCTGGCGATGTTGTCCAGCGAGATCGCGCCGCGCCTGAAAGGTATAGAGCGCGCCGACAGCATCGCCTTCGATTTCCACAAATGGATGCAGGTGCCTTATGACGCCGGTTTTTTTCTGGTGCGGGACGGCACCTTGCATCACGACGCATTCGCTTCGCCGGCCGCGTATTTGCGGCGCGAATCGCGCGGACTTGCCGCCGGTTCACCGTGGCCCTGCGATTTTGGTCCCGACCTGTCGCGCGGTTTTCGGGCCCTGAAAACCTGGTTTACGATCAAAGTTTACGGCGCTGAAAAGCTGGGTCGGATGATTGCCGGCACCTGCGCGTTGGCGCAATACCTGCAGCAAAAGATCGAGGCCGAACCGAAGCTGGAGCTGTTGTCGCCGGCTTCTCTCAATATCGTTTGTTTCCGCTATCGCAGCCAGGACAGCGACCGCCTCAATGCCGACCTGATCGCCGATCTGCATGAATCCGGCATCGCCGCGCCGTCTGCCACTACCGTCAACGGCTGTCTGGCGATTCGGGTGGCGGTGGTCAACCATCGCACCGAGCCGCGCGATATCGATGCGCTGTTCGACGCCGTGATCCGGCTGGGTGATGCCGGGAGCAAAGTCGGAAGCAAGTAAGAAAGGATGCGATATTGAGGCCGTTTACTGCACACTTGATAGCCAGTCCTGTGCGCACTGTATTACGGCGGCTGACCGAATCGTTGGCGTTGCTGGTGATTCAACCGATTTCTATCTGGAATCAGGCGCGGCGCTGGATACATAGACAGCCGCCCCAGGGAATACTGAGGAAGTCCTTCAGTATTCCCTGGGGCGGGTTTTATGCGCAATCGTACCGTAGAGGCATTGGAAGCCGATCAAGCTCTATCGGATAAGTAGCAATAAAATTACTGCAGTCCTACTGCGTCCTCTTCATGCTTTCCTCTTTCTTCATCATGCAGTCTTTCATCATCATTTCATCTTTCTCCATTTTGCAGTCCTTCATCATCATTTCGTCCTGCATCATCATTTCGTGTTTATCCTTACCCATCATTCCGTCTTGTCGCATCTTGTCGGATCCAGGTTGCGCGCATCCCGCCAGTACACCCAAGGAGATGCTCAGTACTGCAATAAGCTTATTCATATTATTCTTCCTCAAATATAAGTTGCGCGAAATTGCGCAGTTTAGTTTAGTTAAATTCGACAATTTCCCTATTGTTGCGGGTCAAAAATGCATCGATTGAGGTGGCGCAATCGATGCAAATCGGGAGTTTGAGACGGGGAGCTACCGTTTTCAGGATGGATCCGGCGTTTTCAGAAAGCGCAACAGGCCCTGCAAGCAATATGCGACGGTTTGCTCGCGTATCGCGTGACGGTCGCCGCTGAAAACCTTGCGCTCGGTCAGAACCCGCTTGCCCATCGCCCAGCTAAAGCAGATGGTGCCAACCGGTTTGCCCGGCACCGCACCAGTGGGGCCGGCAATTCCGGTATTGGAGACGGCGACATGCGCATCACTGTGGGCCAGTGCACCTTGCGCCATCGCGGCGGCGATTTCTTCGCTGACTGCGCCGTATTGCGCGATGAGTGCATCGGAGATATCGAGCATTTCCGTTTTGGAGTCGATTGAATAGGCGATGAAGCCGCAGTCGAACCACTCCGAAGAGCCGGAAATTTCAGTGACAGCTTGCGCCACGCCGCCGCCGGTGCAAGATTCTGCAGTGGCCAGCAGCAAGTTTTTTTGTTGCAGCACCTTGCCGACTTCTGCGGCTAATTTGTTGATATCTTCCATTACAGTCCCCTCTTGGTTTGCCAGCTGTTACGAAAATTTTATTGCGAACACTTGTTGCGTTTTTACATTGCACGCCACAACGCGAACACCAGCAAGGTGTAAAACGCTGCCATGATGTCGTCCCACATTACCCCGAAGCCGCCTTTGATGTGGCGGTCGAAATAGCGGATCGGCGGCGGCTTAACCATATCAAAAAAACGGAACCAGATAAATGCCCAGCATTGGGTAGTGAAGTCGGCTGGCATAAGAAATAGCAGCACCAGCCACATTGCGATGATTTCATCCCACACCATGCTGCCGTGGTCAGGTGCACCGAGATTGCGGCCGGTGATCTCGCAGACCCAGACCCCGAGTGCGAAGCCTAGCACGATGATGATGGCCCAGTTGAGTGGTGTAAACAGTTCCGGCCAGCGCAAGCTCAGGACGGCAAACAGCAGCCAGCCATACAGCGTGCCGGAGGTGCCGGGCATGATCGGCGACAGGCCGCTGCCGAAGCCTTGGGCGATGATATGGGCCGGGTGGGCCAGCATGAAGCGGGCAGTGGCCTTGATCGGCGGGGCGCTGCTAACGGGTTCAGATGTGGTCATGGAGAAGTGAAGTGGTCGAAAGAAGCAAATTGCACATCAAGCGCCGCACCGCAGGCGTCGACCAGTCGCAGGCCGCAGGCGGCCGGTTCGATGCTGCCGATGTGGGTGACGGCGGTGCCGGTAGCGTGCGCGGCAGCCAGTACCGCGGCGCGTTGCGTGGCGGCGGCAGTGAAGCAGAGTTCATAGTCGTCGCCGCCGGCCAGCGCAAATGCGCGCTGCAGTGCTTGCGGCTGGCGTGCCAGCATCGGGCCCAGCGGCAGCGCATCGAGGTTGATCTGTGCGCCGCAGCCGGAGCGTTGCATGATATGCCCGAGATCGCCGCTCAGTCCGTCCGAGATGTCGATGGTGGCATGGGCGATGCCGCGCAAAGCCAGACCGAGCGCTATGCGCGGGGTTGGCGCGTGCAGCCGGGTGGCAGCAGCGGCCTGGCTGGCAGGGTCGAGTGCGACTTCTTGCCGCAATCCTGCCAGCGCCAGGAGCGCATCGCCCAGCGTGCCGGAGACCCAGATGTCGTCGCCGACCTGTGCGGTGTCGCGCCGCAGTGCCTGCCCCATGGGAACCTCGCCGAAAATCGTGATGCAGATATTCAGCGGCCCTTTGGTGGTGTCGCCGCCGATCAGCGCGCAATCGTGTGCATCCGCCAGCGCGAACAAGCCGCCGGCAAACGCTGCCAGCCACGTCTCGTTAACCTGCGGCAGCGATAGCGCCAGCGTAAAGCCGAGCGGCCGGGCGCCCATTGCCGCCAGGTCGGACAGGTTCACGGCCAGGCATTTGTGGCCAAGCTGATGCGGATCGGCGTTGGGAAAGAA
>JBDSCZ010000057.1:0-13265 GCA_039920865.1 Burkholderiaceae bacterium | reverse complement strand
TAGCGCTTGACCGGATGTTCCGGCAGCTGTGTCACCGCTGCCTGTGCTGTAGCTGTAGCAGCGCTGACGTAACACAGGTAAAGCACCAGCACGGCGGGGGAAATCTTAATCGGCATGATGATTGCTCCGGATGATGCAGTTTGGATGACGCACTTTAATACTGAATTACTGCGGATGGCGCGCTCGGTGCAATGTCGATAGCCGATGCCGCCATGTCGAGATAATCGCCATTGTGCTCGGTAAAGCGCATTCGCACCGGATACCACTGCTGCTGCGGTGCCAGCCAGATGTCTATGGTCTGCCCGAACGAATCGGCGCGCGGTTGCCGCACCAGATGCCATGCCGGCATTTCCCCGGCCGGAATCCGGAGCTGTTCTAGTCCGATCACGCGGATGCTCCAGATTTCGGCATCGCGCACGCCGGCCACCATCATCTCGATCTGCGCGCCGGGCACGAACAGGCTGCTGTCGCCGCGCCCCAGAGCGGCCAGTTGCCAGGTGATGCTGGCCCGATCCTGCTCGCCGCCCTGGCGCGGATATGTCATGGTGGAAGCGGAAAAACTGACGATTTTCGGCTCGCGCCGGAAGTGCGTATTGGTGGCCGGCTTGCGGAAACGTTTTTCGGTATACAACAACGGCGCCACACCGAAGCGGTCGATCGCGCCTTCGCTGCTAAATTCCAGCACGTTGAAGAACAGCACGCTGGCTTCGCCGCTGATGCTATATGCTTTGCCGTCGGTGGACCAGGCGATTTTGCCACTGCCGTAGACCGCCTTGCCATCCTTGCTCGATTGCACCTCATATTTCAGCAGCACCGGTGGCGGCGGGTCGATGACACGCTGCGGCGTGCTGGCAGCGGCGCTTTCAACGGCACTTTCAGTGACAGGTTTAGTCGCGGGTTCAGTCGCAGGTTCAGCGCCGGCATCGGCATCCGGCCCGGTGCGCTGCGCCGGCAGCACGATGGCGGGCTCGATGCTGCTGCCCGGCACTTCCATTCCTTCCATCTGGTCGAGCAATGCCGCGGTTTCGGGCGCTGTCGCCGCGATGATAGCCGCTGCACTCGGGGCGGCAGCAACCGGCGCAGGTGCCGGGCGCGGCTTTGGCTTGGCTGGCGGCCGTTGCACTGCGCGCTGCGGCACCGCCGCAGCGGGGCGGGCAGCCATCTCTGGCAACTGGTGCAACTGCACGCTGACGATGCTATCGGCGCTATGCTGCGGCGGCTGCGGCGCTGGTGCGCGGATGCCGATCTGCCAGCCAGCCAGGTTCAAGAGCACCACATGCAGCAGCGCGGATGCGAACAGCAGCACAAGCCAGCGTTTTGGCTGGAACCTTGGCTGGCTCAATGGCGATGATTGGCTGGATTTACGCATCCCGCAAGTGTATATGCTGGTGGCACCAATTGTGGTGCCAGGTCATCATAATCGACCGCGGGATTGCCGACGTTCTGCCGCATCGCGCACCAGCGCAAACATGCGCTGCTTGCCCCTGTCGCCGGGCGCTTTTATCTGCTACGCTGACAATTCAATAATTCAATCAAATCACTGGAGCGCGATTATGACCCAAGGGAATACGTACGGCACAGGCCCGATGAGCGACACGCTCGATTTCGTCAAGAAGCTATGGGGCGGCATGAGCGTTCCCGGCATGCCGGCGATGGTAGCACCGACCCTGTCGGTCGAAGAGCTGGAGCAGAAAATCACCGACCTCAAGGCGGTCGAATCCTGGCTCAACGTCAACATGAGCATGCTGCGCAATACGATCCAGGCGATGGAAGTGCAACGCGCCACCATCGGCACGCTGCAATCGATGAGCGCCGCTTTCCAGTCGGCAGTCGATAGCAGCACAGAGAAAAAATTCGATGCCGCTACCTTCTGGTCGTCGCTGCAACCCGAGAAGTCCAGCCCGACTGCGGCCAGCGCCAAGGCAGCCGAGCCTGAACCTGTCAGCGCGCCGCCAGCGCCCAAGGCGACGGTGAGCGAGCCAACCGAGCTGGCGGCCCAGATGGCCAGCCCGACCGCATGGTGGGACATCCTGCAGAACCAGTTCAAGCAGGCGGTCAGCAACGCGATTGCCGAGCCCGAGACCAAAGCTGCCGGCACTACTGCCGCCAAAACAACGTCTGCAGCACGCAAACCCGTTGCAAAATCAGCCGCCAAACCAACAGCGGCAGCGGAAAAAGCACCCGTAGCCGCACGCAAGCGCAAGCCGGCACCCAAAGCCTGAAGCAGCCGCAAGCCAGCGGATTTGATGTATCAATTTTTGCGCGTTAAACCAGGGGCGGGTTCCAAACCCGCCCCTGCTGCATTCCGGCACTGCCAGCCGGCCGGAAACAAGCGCTGACGGCAATTGCCGCACCAACATTTGCTGCAACGTATTTATTGAATTTACAGTAAGATTGCCGACCGAATAGTCGTCAATTAATCAAGATAGTTGCCACCGGCAACCTCAACATGCATCCATCCGCTGCGCAACCTGCCCCACCGCCCCGCATCATCAACGAACGCTTATTCCTGCTCACCCTGGCCGGCATCCAGTTCACCCACATCCTCGACTTCATGATCATGATGCCGCTGGGACCGCAATTGATCCGGGTGCTCGGCTTGAGCACGCCTGAATTCGGCCTGCTGCTATCGTCCTATACCTTCACCGCTGCCGCCTCCGGCCTGCTGGCGGCCACCTATATCGACCGCTTCGACCGCCGCAAGCTATTACTGTGGCTGTACGTGCTGTTCATCATTGCGACCCTGTTCTGCGGCCTGGCGTCCAGTTATTCAACCCTGCTGATCGCGCGCGCGATGGCCGGCGCTTTCGGTGGCGTGCTGGGTGCGATGGTCCAGACCATGGTGGCCGACGTGGTACCGTTTGAACGACGCGGGCGCGCGATGGGCACTGTGATGACCGCATTTTCGATCGCGACCGTGGCCGGCGTACCGCTCGGCCTGTTGCTTGCCAATCGCATTCCGGCACTCGGATGGCGTGCGCCGTTCTTCTTCATCGTATTGCTGTCGTGCGTATTTTTAGGCATCGCCTACCGCTTGCTGCCGAACCTGACCACCCATCTGGAGCGCCCGCAGCAAGGCAATATCTTCGTGCAAATCTTCCGGGTTGCGAAAGAACCGAACCACCTGCGGGCGTTCGGTTTTATCGCATTGCTGATGATGGCCGGCTTCACGGTGATCCCATATATCGCGCTCTACACCACGGCCAATGTCGGCATGCCGGAAAGCTTCATCGCCATCATCTACCTGTGCGGTGGTGCAGCCACTTTCTTCACGTCGCGCGCAATCGGCGCACTGGCCGACCGGCACGGCAAGATCGTGCTGTTCAGGTGGATCGCGCTGGCATCCTTCATCCCGCTGCTGATCACCACCCATCTGACGCCGGTAGCCTGGTGGCTGGTATTGCTCAATTCAACCGTTTTCTTCATCCTGGTACCGGGCCGCATGATTCCCGGCATGGCACTGGTCAGTTCTGCCGCGCACCCGCAAGTGCGCGGCACTTTCATGAGTCTGGTGTCATCGGTGCAAATGTTCTCATCGGGCCTGGCGTCGCTGCTGGCCGGGCTGATCATCACGCGCACCCCGAGCGGCCAGATCGCGCATTACGACCTGGTCGGCTATCTGGCGGTGGCCTGCGGCCTGCTGGCGATCTGGCTGGCCCATAGGCTGAAAGTGGCCGGATAACATCCCGGCGTGCTTGCCCGGATCAAGCTGCACAACAACGCCATCAACAGACACCGCTGATGTTGCTCCACGCCAAAAAATAGTTGAATGTCATCGATGCGATTGCGCGCGCGATCCTGTTTCGGCTACCATTGCCCATTACCATAGGCATTCAACACACCACCAGATAGCGAGCGTAGCGCACTATGTCAGTCCAGGACCTTTACCAGAATAAACGTTGCTCCGCAGACGATGCGATCGGCCAGATACACAACGGTGACTTCATCATCGTCCCGACCGGTGTCGGCGAGCCGCCGACCCTGCTGACGGCGCTGTCGGAACAGCGCCGCCGCTTCTATGACGTGAAGGTAGGCCAGATTCTGGCGGTGCGCAAATACGGATACATCGACCCGGAAACGCTGGACCATGTGCGCCATGTCGCATTTTTCTATGGCGGAGCCTCGCGCCCCGGCGGCCAGGCCGGCTGGATCGATTTCATCCCGAGCTATTTTTCGGAAATGCCGAGCCTGATCGAGCGCGGCCAGATTCCGGCTGACGTGGTGTTTTCGATGGCTTCGCCGATGGACCAGCACGGCTATTTTTCGCTCAGCCTGGGTGCCGATTACACGATGGCGGCAATCGCCAAGGCGCGTGCGGTGGTACTCGAAGTCAATCCAAACGTACCGTTCGCCAACGGAAATTGCCATGTGCATATTTCGCAAGTAGCGGCGCTGATCGAGAGCAGCGATCCGGTGCTGGAAGTGGGCTTGCCGACCATCGGTCCGGTACAGCAAGCGATCGGAAAATATGTGGCCGACATGATCGACGACGGGTCGACGCTGCAGATCGGCTACGGCGGCATTCCGGATGCGGTAGTGATGCAACTTACAACCAAGCACGATCTCGGCATCCATACCGAGATGATAGGCGACGGCATCCTGACGCTGGTCGAAAGCGGTGCCGTAACCAACAAAAAGAAGACCTTCATGCCGGGAAAAATAGTCGCCACCTTTGCGCTCGGCTCGAAAAAACTCTACCAGTTCATGGAGCGCAACCCGGCGCTTGAAATCCATCCGGTCGACTTCACCAACGACCCGTACATCGCCGCGCAAAATGACAAGCTGATCGCGATCAATGCCACACTGCAGATCGACCTTTTGGGTCAATGCGGCTCGGAAAGCCTGGGCCACCTGCCGTATTCCGGCAGCGGCGGCCAGGTCGATTTCGTACGCGCCGCCAACCGCTCGCGCGGCGGCAAGGCCTTCATTGTGTTGCCGTCGACCGCCAAGGACGACAGCATCACGCGCATCGTGCCGACACTCACACCCGGCACCCATGTCACCACCGGCAAGAACGACATCAACTACGTGGTCACGGAATTCGGCGTGGCGCAACTGCGCGGCAAGACCGGGAAACAGCGGGCTCAGGAAATGATCGCAATTTCCCATCCGGATTTCCGCGCCGAATTGACTGAAGCCGCCAAGCAGATGCACCTGCTGTAACGGCACACGCGGTCAAATTAATGCTCGGCAATCGTTTCAAAAACGATCAACTGCTCTAATCTGGCGCATCCGCGCAGGCCGCGGTAGCTGTCTGGCGAGACTTTTCCGGACTGCGTTGCAGCGTGATTTTCGGCGGCCTGCATGTTTCTCAACGCACCCGGACGCACTGGGTACGGTCCTTGCCTCTTCTTAGCACTATTGAAGTGCAATATAAGAGGGACGAGATGCCGCAATCCTGTGCTATGCCGGAGCCGCAACCCAAAATGGGCGGGCGACTCACCTTGCATACCCGCATCAGCCTGCTGCTGACCGCCGTGGTGGCCAGCCTGATGCTGGTGCTGGGCGGGCTGTGGCTGAGCAATACCCGCGACAGCATTCATGAAGAAGTCGAGGCCGCCACCCGCGTCTGCGAACAGTGGCTCAACGTCCTGGCGGCAGCGGCGCACAGCGCGCCATCCGCCGCTGCCGGCGAGCGGCTGCTGGCCGATATCAAGGCGGTCGGACGGATCCGCGCCAACGCGCTCGAAGTGCTCGATAGCACGGGGCAGCGCGTGTACCTGTCGCCGCAACCGACATACAAGGCAGGCCGCGCGTCCCCGGCCTGGTTCGCGCGGATTACCGAGCCGGCTTTTGCGCAGCGCCGCATTGCCGCCGGCAGCCTGACCTTGATTCTGAATCCCGATTCTTCGCGCGCCGGGCTGGATGCATGGGACAGCCTGTCTGCGATGACGGCCTGGGCCTGCGCGCTGCTAGCCGGCCTGTTCATCGCCACCCGCTGGGCGCTGAACCGGGCCTTGCATCCGCTCGACCAGATCAAGGCCGCACTCGAACGCACCGGCCGGGGCCGTTTCGATACCCGCTTGCCGCTGTATGCCAGCGGCGACCTGAACCGGCTGGCCACGGCGTTCAACGGCATGGCGGATCGCCTCAACCAAGCGGTCAATGACAACGTCCGCCTCGATAGCGAACGCGAACTGGCGCGCCTGCTGCAGGCCCGCCTCGAAGCGGAACGGTGCAGCATTGCCCGCGAACTGCACGACGAATTGGCGCAAGGGATCACCGCGGTGCGCGCGCTGTCCGGCGCGATCGTCCAGCGCACTGCCGACCAACCGGCCTTGCACGGCCACGCACAAAGCATCATCGCGGTCACCAACCAGATCCAGGAAGGCATACGCAGCATCCTGCAGCGTCTGCGCCCAAGCGGCGACAATGCGCTGTCCGACCTGGAGCAGGCGCTGCAGCATTATCTGGAACTCTGGCAGCAGCATTACCCGGAACTGGCGCTGCATACCGACATCCGTACCGGACCGCTGCAAGTCGGCGACGAACTGGCGCTGACCGTGCTGCGCATTATTCAGGAGGGATTGACCAACGTGGTGCGCCACGCCGCCGCAGCGCAGGTGCAACTGACGCTGCATGCGGTGCAGCAGGCCGACGGCGCGTGGCTGGAACTGACGCTGGCCGATAACGGTTGCGGCCTGTCCGGCAAGGCCAGCGGCAACGCCGGCTGCGGCCTCGGCCTGACTGGCATGCGCGAACGGGTCGCTGCGCTGCAGGGCGAACTTTCAGTGGCCAGCATGGCAGGCGGCGGCACCTGCCTGCATGCGCGCCTGCCTGCGCTACCAATAACAATTTGTACATCTTCAATGGAGTACCTGCGATGAACACTGTTCTGAACCATCTGACCGTATTGCTGGCCGACGATCATGCGCTGGTGCGCATGGGTTTTCGGCTGCTGCTGGAAGGCGCCGGTGCCGCCAACGTGATCGAGGCCGATAGTGGCGAGAGCGCGCTCAGCCGCTACGACGAGATGCAACCGGATGTGCTGGTGATGGATATTTCGATGCCGGGTATGGGCGGACTGGCGGCACTGCTGCGCCTGCGCAGCCACCATCCGGCGGCGCGCGTGCTGATGCTGTCAGCTTGCCACGATGCGATCACTCCGGTGCGTGCGTTGAAAGCCGGTGCGATGGGTTATCTGAGCAAGCGCTGCCCACCAGACGAACTGATCAAGGCGGTGCTCCAGGTCAGCCGTGACCAGCGTTACCTCGACCCGGAACTGGCGCAATCGGTGGCGCTCGCGCATCTGACCGGCGACGCCGATCCGGCCGGCACCCTGACCGACAAGGAATTGCTGGTCTTTTTGCAACTGGCGCAGGGCCGCTCGGTGAATCAAGTCGCGCACGACTTCCATCTCAGCCCGAGCACCGTCGGCACCCATCTGTACCACATCAAGCAAAAACTCAATATCAGCAACGCGGCCGAAATGACGATGGTCGCACTGCGCAGCGGGTTTATCGAAGCCTGACTGACGCCATGCGCGCTGTCGTTTTCAGAAGTCGATTGCACAACAGAAGAAGCCCCCTACTGCTGACAGCAACCGGCCATCTCCAGCCTGTCGCTGATAGCTGAAGTCGGTGAAATGAATGTCCACAGCAGCCCGAACGGCCGACGTTTGCATGTACATGGCGACATCCCTCCGTTCGGTCAAACCGGAAACCCAGGAAATACGCAGAATTTCTGACACGCTCGGCGCTAGTGCTTCAACGTCGTAAAACCACGAGATTGCCCACGGAAATCTGTACGACTTCGTCGTTTTGGTTCAGCGTCGTTGTGCGCACTTTGACCAGCCCTTGCTCCGGCCGCGACTTCGACGGCCGCACTTCCAGCACTTCGCATTCCACATGCAACTCATCGCCTGGCCGTACAGGGCGTGGCCAGCGCAATTCATCGAAGCCCGCGCCGACGATGCCGCCAGCAAGCTTGAACTCGCTATCCACCAGCAAACGCATCGTGATGGCAGC
Organism: Burkholderiaceae bacterium; assembly: GCA_039920865.1. Taxonomy (GTDB): domain Bacteria; phylum Pseudomonadota; class Gammaproteobacteria; order Burkholderiales; family Burkholderiaceae_D; genus AVCC01. The sequence goes on along the minus strand of JBDSCZ010000057.1, from coordinate 5,298 downwards.
AGTATGCCAACCGCTCGCCGCCAAACCTCGGAAGATCGAAGTGCTCGCCAAGCCTTCTTCAAGATGAAATGGCTGAGGATCGAACTCGGAGGCAAATGCCTTGATCCGATCCGCGTCAGCACGAATCCGCGTACTGCTACCAAATCGCTGTCCCGGTATCAGGTCATCCAGATAGTAAGTGACCATGCTCAATCCTCCTCTTTCGTTTGTAGTAACGCAAGAATCTGCGTGCGGCACGCCTCAAGAATCTCATCGGCCAATGGCGAGTCATCCGGGCAGGCTCGCGACAACACCAATGCACCCACCACATGCGCAAACGTGTCGATCATCTTTGCCCGCACTGCGTTCTGATCGAATTCGCCCACGGTGACGCCTGCGCGCTGAAAAGCCGCCAGGCTGCTTTCGATTCCGTCCGCAAATGTCGTCTTGATGTCCGCTGATTGACGCGCTGCGTCGCCACAGAGTGCCGCCATGGTGCAGCCCGCGCTGCGGCCGTCACGGTGTTCCCGCGACAAGTAATGCTCGACGAACGCCTCAAGGTCCAAGTCACCGTTGTCTGCCACGCTCTGCGAAATCCCGCTCGCTGCCGCTTCGGCCATCAAATCGGCCTTGGAGCGAAAGTGTTTGTAAAACCCGCCATGGGTGAAGCCGGCAGCCGCCATCAACTCTGCGACCCCCACGCCGTCGTAGCCGCGTTCCCGGAACAGGGCTGAGGCGGTCTCAACGATGCGCGCACGGTTCTCCTGAGCCTGTGCTTTGGTGACCTTCATTTTCGAACCTCTTTTGTCAAATAAAAAACAAGACCTTCATATTACATTGATGATGACCATAATCAAAGCCCTTGACATTTTAGATTATGATCGTCATTATTATGACTCATTAACGAACTGAGGACCGAGCCATGACCGACACCCACCTGACTGCGCCGACCCGTTTTATCGAAGTCGATGGCGACCGATTCGCCTATCGCCGCTGGGGCAAGCCCTCCGGCGTCCCGCTATTTTTCGTACAACATTTCCGCGGCGGCCTGGACCACTGGGATCCGCTGGTGACGGATAACATGGCCAAGGACCGGGAAGTCATCCTGTTCAATGGACGTGGCGTCGCCTCGTCGACCGGCACGCCCCGTAACCGGATCGAGGACATGGCCGACGACATCGCCGCTGTGATCCGGGCGCTGGGCTTGTCGCAAGTCGATTTGCTTGGCTTCTCGCTCGGCGGCATGCAGGTGCAGGAGGTCGCTCTGCGTCACCCCGACCTGGTTCGCAAGCTGCTGTTGCTCGGAACTGGCCCACGCGGCGGCGATCCGACAATGGAACCCAAGGTGATGGAAGTGGCCCCGTCGCCGGCAACGACTGTGGACGATGTCCTCTATCTGTTCTTCGGCCGCTCCGAGGCTGCGAAGAAGGCCGGCCAAGCCTTCTGGGACAGGCTCCACCAGCGCGTCGATCAAGATCCGGCCAGTTCAGCAGCGGTGCTCCAAGCCCAGATCGAAGCGCACGCGGCATATTTTGCCCCGCTGTCGGACGACAACCCTTATGCCCGCCTGAGCGCGATCAAGCAGCCGACGCTGGTGCTCAACGGCGTCAGCGACGTCATGATCGCCTCGATCAATTCCTGGCATATGGCCCGGAACATCCCCAACGCCCAGTTGTTCATCTATCCCGATGCCGGGCACGCGGCGCATTACCAGTATCCCGAGCGCTTCCTGCAACACGCGCTCCAGTTTCTGGAAGAGTAGTCGCACCGAAGCGCAGCTGCGCGGATATCTCAATCGCTATTCCAACGCCCTGACGGCGTCAAACATCAGAAAGGAAATTCCATGTCGGACGACATCCTGTTTACTCCCTTCAGGCTGAAAGGCCTGACTCTTCCCAACCGCATCGTCATGGCGCCGATGACGCGAAGCATGGCTGCGGGCGGCATCCCCGGCCCGGCCAATGCGGAGTATTACCGCCGCCGCGCAGAAGGCGGCGTGGGCTTGATCCTGACCGAGGGCACAGTGGTCGACCGGCCGGCCTCGCGCAACATGCCCGGCATTCCTCTCTTCCACGGCGAGCCCGCCCTCGCGGGTTGGGCTGACGTGGCCAAAGCGGTTCATGCCGCTGGCGGCCGCATCGGTCCTCAGCTTTGGCATACAGGCTCGATCCGTGTGCCGCAGGGCTTGGAATCATGGGTGCCCGGCGGCCCCGCTGAAAGTCCGTCGGGGCTGGTCGGACCCGGAGACCCCCACGGCGTCGCGATGACGGAAGAGAACATCGCCGACACCGTTGCCGCGTTCGCCCGTGCAGCTTTGGATGCAAAGCGCTTGGGGTTCGACACGGTGGAGTTGCACGGCGCGCATGGCTATCTGATCGACCAATTCTTCTGGCCGGGCACCAACACGCGCACGGACGCCTTCGGTGGCGCGACGATCGGCGAGCGTTCCCGTTTCGCGGCCGAAATTGTTCGCGCCATCCGCGCCGCCATCGGGCCGGATTTCCCGCTGATCCTGCGTGTCAGCCAGTGGAAGCAGCAGGACTACAGCGCGCGCCTGACAAGCTCTCCCCAAGAGATGACGGATTGGTTGGCTCCACTGGTCGAGGCGGGGGTGGACATCCTGCATTGTTCCCAGCGCCGTTTCTGGGAGCCGGAGTTCCCGGAAATCGACGGCGCCGAAGGTCTGAATTTTGCCGGTTGGGCGAAGAAGCTGACGGGCGCGGCGACGATCAGTGTCGGTTCGGTGGGGCTGGACTCGGACTTCTTCGCGGCGTTCGGTGGCACCGGTTCGGGCGCAGCGGCACTGGGCAGTCTGCACGCCCGGATGGAACGAGAAGAGTTCGACCTGATCGCGGTCGGGCGCGTGCTGATCTCGGACCCTCAGTGGGTCAGGAAAGTCCGCACCGGCCAGACAGAGGAACTGCGCGGTTTCGCCGCAGAAGATCTGGCCACACTGGCCTGACCGTTGGTAGCGTGCGTCGGGTAGTGCCCTGTATCGCCGGCCGAGAAGCTGGCGCTGCAGCGCACGCCAAGATGAATACTTTTTTAGAGAGCAAAATATGGCCACCCCAAATTCCACCGTACTCATCACTGGCGCATCGAGCGGCTTCGGCGAAGAGTTCGCCAGGCAATACGCACAACGCGGTCACCGCCTGGTGCTGGTCGCACGCCGACTGGATCGGCTCGAAGCGTTAGCCGAAACCCTGCGCCAGCAATACAAGATCGAGGTTCTTGTCGAGCAGGTCGATCTGTCGAACATCGCGGCAGTGAGCGAACTCCACGCGCGCCTCGCCCAGCGCGGCGTCGAGGTCGACGTGCTGATCAACAATGCAGGGCATGGTCTCCAGGGTCCGTTTCTGGACAACCCGTTGGACTCCACGCTGTCCATGATCCAGTTGGATATCGCCAGCCTCACTGCCATGACCCACGTTTTTGGCCAGGAGATGAGAAAGCGCAAGCGTGGGCAGATCTTGCAGATCGCCAGCATCCTGGCCTACCAGGGTGTCGAGCATTTCGCGGTGTATTCGGCCGCCAAGGCCTACGTCCTTCGCTTTGGCGAAGCACTGCATCGGGAATTCAAGCGCGACAATGTCACGGTGACGACGCTGTGCCCGGGGCTGAGCGATACCGGCTTCACCAGCGTCGCGCAACAGCGGGTCACGCCGTTAATGCGGATGATCATGATGCAGACAGCTCCCGTCGTGCGTGCCGGCATTCGCGCGCTGGATGCCGGCCGCATTAGCGTGGTGGCCGGTTTGGCCAACAAGTTGACCGCCGTCTTCATGTGGGCCACGCCCCGCAGAGTTCACCAAGCCGTCCTGTCCAGGATCATGAATGCCTGAAGCGCAACATCATGCGCCAGGTGTCAGGACGCGCAGCTGGGTGGTGACGCCTTCATTCGCCTGAATCGAGAAATGCCGGCGCTGCGTCAGCGGACGCACGACAGGAGGCCGCCCTACGACCAGCTCAGGATTCATGGAAAATAATGGAGTATATATATTTTCATGGCAATTACCGCATATTTCCATTAGCCATGATAAATATACCAATGTCAGTATATTAAATGTGCCAAGCACTCGCGGGAACCGGAAATGACAGGCTGGCGCACCTGGGCGGCGGCACCGGACGCGCGTTGAATATCAAACGTGCAGCCAGCCCTTGTCCTGTGCCAGGTCGATGAAGGCCTGCGTGCCGCGGCTGATTTCCGCGCCGTTACCCGGGAATGCCGCCTGCAGGTCATCGATGATCGCGGCGACGCTGCGCTGACCGTCGCAACGCTTGAGTATTTCACCGGCCGAATTATTCAGCTTAATCAAGCCCTCCGGATACAGCATGATGTAGCCCGCCTGGCTTTCTTCCCAGCGGAACACATAGTGGGGCGACAGCCGGGGCACGATGTTGGCAGACAGTGTCATTTCGATCTCGCAGGCTCGGGGTAAATAGCGCAGGGTAAATAACGCAAGGTGACGGAAGCGGCAACGCACCGCTTCCGGACATGTTTAACGCGTATAAACGTAGGCGGTAACTTCGAAACCGAGACGGATTTCGCAGTAAGCAGGGTTTTCCCAGGTCATCATGTATCTCCTAAATTATGGTGCGGCGATATGCTGCACCTGTAACGAGTATTCGCTTATCGGGCGGCACCCGCCAGCGTGCTGTATCCAAATTGATCTCGTGAAAATCATGAGCCGGGATTCAATCCGGCGTCATCCCGGCCAGCAGCGGCAGGCAGGCACGGCCCTGTTCGACGAAAATGCCGTGCACCTGAATCCCGCCCGCACCGGCGTCCAGTGCGGCCTTTACATCGGCGCTACTGCGGATGCCGCCGACGGCCACCAGTTGCGCCACAGCGTCGATACGCTGCGCCCATGCCTGCAGCCAGTCGAAACGCTCAGGCCGCTGCGGCAGCACCGCGATCACCGCGTCGAAACCGGCTGCGAGCGCCATCTGCGCCGCCGCCGACAGCGACGGTCCCTCCAGCGGCAGCTTCAGCGCCAGCGCAATCCGGCGCCGGCCAGCTGCGACCAGCCGTTGGCGCTCGTTGGCGACGGTAGCCAGTGCTCGGGTCAGCAGCGCTGCATGTTCCGCCGCCAGCAAGGGCCGGTAGGCGGCAGCGCTCAAATTGAAACTCAGGTAATCGGCCACCGGCGCTGCCGCCTGCAGCCCGGCCAGCCAGTGCGCGCCCAGTGCCGTCAATTCTGCGCCCGGCCCCAGACCCAGGCCGATGCCGATCAGCGTGCTGCCCTGCATGTCCTGCGTATCCTGTGAATCCGGCAGGCGGGTGGCCAGCGCGGCCAGGCGTTGCGTCAGCAGCGCGAC
>JBDSCZ010000056.1:0-5645 GCA_039920865.1 Burkholderiaceae bacterium | reverse complement strand
CATTGCGCATTCTGTTTTCATTGCAAAATAAATGATTGACTTAAAACTTATTATTGTGTGACCATTTCATTAGTAATGTTTTTGTGGGAATCAGTGATGGCTTGCGTGGGCGGGATTACTGCGGCTTGTCGGCGCTTGCACCGAACGCTGCCAGAAAACATCCATTGATCCGTCTTTGTAGAGCTTCAATACACGAGGAACCGAATGGAACCATTGATGAATGCCGCCGCTTGCTTGTTCGAGAACGGTCGTGAGAGTGATATTGCAATCGAATGCGGCAGCCGGCGCATCAGTTACGGCGACCTCAGGCAGGCGGTCGCGCGTGCCGCCGGCGCCTGGCAGAACAGTGGCCTGGCCGCCGGCGACCGGGTCGTGGTGTTCGGGTCCGATAGCATCGAATGGGTAGAAGCCTATCTCGGCGCGATTTGGGCCGGCGGCGTCAGTATCGGCGTCAATCCGCGTCTTGGGATCGACGAACTGACGCCGATCCTGCTCGATTCAGATGTGCGCTTTGTCTGGACTACGGCCGAACTGGCACCGGCGCTGGTGGCGCTATCGGACTGCCTGCCGCAGCCTTTGACGATCGCAGCCGAAGGGCCAGGTTGCGTCGACTGGGTGAATGCCCGCGCGGCCGCCGCTGCGATACCGCCGATGCAATGTGCGCAGCACGAGATGGCGCTGTGGATCGGTACTTCCGGCACCACCGGCACTCCCAAGGGCGTCGTCCACAGCCATGGCGTGACCGCGCCGTGCGCCGCTTTCGCCCGCGAAGTGCTGGGAGCCGGGCCGCAGGACCGGCTGTACGCGACATCCAAGCTGTTCTTCGCTTTCGCGCTGGCCAACAGCCTGTTCGCCGGGCTGCGGCTAGGCGCGACCGTGATCCTCGATCATGAATGGCCAACCGCCGAGCGCGTGCTGGAAATGGTGGAAAAGCATCGGCCGACTATCCTGTTCTGCGTACCGACGCTGTACCACAAGATGCTGCAAGTCGGCATCGCCCACCAGCTTGCCGGACGCGGCATCCGTCACTGTATTTCCGCCGGCGAAGCCCTGCCGCCAAAGCTGCGCAGCGACTGGCAGCTGGCTACCGGCCTGGCGCCAATTTCATGTTACGGCACCTCAGAGACGCTGTGCCTGATGCTGTATTGCGACAATGACGAGGGCCGCCTGGTACCGACGCCGCTGACAGAATTGCGTTTTGATCTGCTGCCGCCGGAGTTGCCGCAGCGGCTTTGGGTCCGGCATCCGGCCGTAGCGCGCGGCTACTGGAAGCGCCCGGAAGAGCAGGCGGATGGTTTTCAGGACGGCTGGTTTTCACCGGGTGACATGTTCCTGCGCCACGACGACTGGCTCGAATTCACCGGTCGCAACGACGACATGCTGAAAATTGCCGGCCAATGGGTCAGCACCCAATGGGTCGAGCAGGAGTTGCGCACAGCCTGCGGCGACAGTGTGCAGGCACTGGCGGCGGTCGGCGTCAAGGGCGACAATGGATTGACCGCGATTGCGGCTTTCCTGGTGGCGACGCCAGACCAGGAAGATGCCGCTCGCAGCAATCTGACCACTGCCATTGCCGGCTTGCCCGGCCACAAGCGGCCGCGTTGGGTGCACTGGGTGCAAACGCTGCCGCTGACCGCCACCGGCAAGTTGCAACGTGCCAGACTCGGAGTGCTACACGAACAGCAATGCGAGGCGACACAGTTGGTTTTCTGACCGGAAAATTGTACGGCGCGCTGGCTGTACTGGCTGCGTGAGGCCGCAGCCTGATATTTCAAAGGGGTATGCGTGGCGATAAATAACAGCATCGATTCTGTGGCGGCATCATTGGCCGATGCCGGTGAGCTTGCCTCGCGCCTGCGTTTTGCATTCGATAGTGGTCATATCTGGCTAGGCGAGACGCGCATGATTCTTTTGCATGGCGCGGCGATTATTGCGTTGCGCAAGGAGCTGATTGATTCGCTCGGCACCGACCGTGCTCGTGGCGTACTCACGCGCATGGGCTATGCGTCCGGCGCCAGCGATGCTGCATGGGCGCGCAAGCTTTATCCGGACGCCACCGAAACCGAATTGCTGGTGATGGGGCCGCAACTACACACACTGGAAGGTATTGTCTGTGTGCGAAGCGGCAAGCTCAACATCGATATCGCCAAGGGTATTTTCTATGGTGAATTTACCTGGGAAAGCTCGTTCGAGGCGGACGCCCATATCCAGCTGTACGGACTTTCCTCCGAGCCAGCCTGCTGGATGCAACTCGGTTATGCCTGCGGCTATGTCAGCACATTGATGGGCAAGTTTATTCTTTTTAATGAAACCACATGTTCGGCGGCGGGTGCGCACCACTGTCAAATCATCGGACGTCCCGCCACCGAATGGCTTGATGCGCAAGCGGCGTTGAAATATTTTCAGCCGGATTCGGTGGCAGACGACATCATGGCCTTGCAAACCCAGGTGCAGAATCTGCGTTACTCGATTGACGACGACTTGCATACCGACGACCTGGTGGGCGCTTCTCCCAGCTTCAGACAGGCAGCCTGCCTACTCAAGAAAGCCGCTGCCAGTCAGGTGACTGTGCTGCTGCTGGGAGAGACAGGAGTGGGCAAGGAGCGGTTTGCCCGCGCGCTGCACAATGTCAGCACCCGCGCCGACCGGCCTTTTGTCGCCGTCAATTGCGCTGCGTTGCCGGAGCAATTGATCGAGTCGGAACTCTTTGGCGTAGAGAAGGGTGCTTTTACCGGCGCCCAGCAGTCGCGACCGGGGCGTTTTGAGCGTGCGCATGGCGGCACGCTATTTCTTGACGAAGCAGGCGAGCTGTCCGCCTCGGCACAAGCTAAATTGCTGCGCGTGTTGCAGGAAGGGGAGCTGGAACGGATCGGCGACAGCCGCACCCGCAAAGTGGATGTGCGGGTGGTCGCTGCCACCAACGTGAACCTGTCGCAGGCAGTGGAAGAAGGGCGCTTTCGCAAGGATCTGTATTATCGATTGAATATCTACCCGGTCACCATTCCGCCATTACGCGAGCGCAAGGATGATATTGCACTGCTGGTACAACGTTTTCTGGATAAATATGGCGTACGCCACAGCAAAAAAGTCATTGGCGTTACCGATCAGGTAATGCATGCATTCAAGCAGTATGCCTGGCCCGGCAACATACGCGAACTGGAAAACGTGATTGAGCGTGGCATCATCCTCGCCCAAGAAGGCGGACGGATCGAACTGGCTGATATTTTCCCTGAAATTACCGTTGACGCTGGCAAGCCGAGGCTTTCCGGTCTGTCCAGGGATGGGAATGTCTTGAAGCAGGATGAAGGGACTGTCGAAGCGTTTCTGGATTATGTACAGAAAAATAATGTCAGCCTGGATGATGTGGAGAGCATAGTGCTCAAGGCCGCGATGGAGCGTGCCGACGGCAACCTGAGTTCGGCTGCCCGTGCGCTCGGCATGACCCGGCCCCAGCTCGCCTATCGCCTCAAGAAGTTTCCGCAAAACCGGTCTGTAGTTTCTTAAGGGCGGCGCTCTTAAGCGTTTGCTTGCTATCCCACTGCGGTACTGAACCGACGGAAAAAATGCGGGGCGCAACAGACTTGCACCCCGCGAACCCGGAAATCCGGGGAGAAGACACATTTACATACTTGATTAGCTACCAACCTCAGACGAAGAAGAAATTCCCCATTATCGTCATTCCCGCCCTTCGTCAGGCTCAGGATGAACTGGCCTGCGGCCAGGCGGGAATCTAGTGTTTGCGGAGGCTGGATTCCCGCCTGCGCGGGAATGACGGCGTGTTTTGAGCGGCTGGAGAGCTATGTTTGAGCTTGGTAGCTAATCAGGTTTACATATCAGAAAGGGAATTTGCGCTGCCCCATCTGCACCGTAATCCACTTCAGCTCGGTCATTTCATCCATCGAGTAATGACCGCCTTCGCGTCCGAAACCGCTATCCTTGATGCCGCCAAACGGTACGTTCGGCTCATCGTAGGCGGTGCAGCTGTTGACATGCACCATCCCGCTTTCGAGGCGCAGCGACAAGTCGAACGCTTTCTGCAAATCGTTGGTGATGAGTGCGGCAGACAGGCCGAAACTGCTGTCATTGGCCAGCCGCAACGCATCCTCGCTATCCTTGGCACGGATCACCGACACTACCGGGCCAAAGCTTTCTTCCCGGAACACGCGCATCTCGGTGGTGACCTCGGCCAAAATGGTGGGCTGGTAGAAATTGCCCTCCGAGGTGCCCCCGCACAATAATTTCGCGCCTTTTGCCATCGCATCGCTGACATGGCCATCAATGAAGCTGCATTGCTTGCGGTCGATCAGGGGGCCGATCACGGTGTGCGGATCGCGCGGATCGCCGACCTGGTAGCTGCGCGCCTTGGCCGTGAATTTTTCGCAAAAGGCGTCGAACACACCGTCCTCGACTATCAGGCGGGAATTCGCCATGCACACTTGACCCTGATGCAGGAAGACCCCGAAGGCTGCAGCATTGACCGCATAGTCGAGATCGGCATCGTTGAGGATGATCATCGGACTCTTGCCGCCCATTTCCAGCGTAATCTTCTTCAGATGCTTGCCGGCCTCGGCCGCCAGTTGCTTGCCGACCTCGGTCGAGCCGGTGAACGTCACCATGCGGATGCGCGGGTCGGCCACCAGCGTGTCGCCGAGGGTCGCACCTTGGCACGGAATGATGTTGAGCACGCCTTTCGGCAATCCTGCGGCCTCGAAAATCTCTCCGATTTTCAGGCCGATCACCGGCGTATAGCTGGCCGGTTTCAAGACGAAGGAATTGCCGGCAGCGAGCGCCATCGCCACCTTTTTCATCGCCAGCAAAAATGGGAAATTGAACGGCGCGATACCGGCAATTACGCCCAGCGGACGCCGCACGCTCATCGAGAACAATCCCGGCGAATCGGCCGGGATTGTCTCGCCACAGATGCGGCGGCATTCGCCGGCGGCGCTGCGCAGCAGATTGACCACGAATGACGCTTCGAACATCGCCTTGCCAAAGCCGGAACCGGCCTCGTCGACCAGCACTTCGGCAATTTCCTCGATCCGGGACTCCAGCACCGTGGCCGCCTTGAGCAAGATCGCCTCGCGCTGGTTGGCCAGCATATTGCCCCAGCCATCCTTGGCGCGATAAGCGGCGGCAATCGCCAGTTCGACATCTTCGCGCGAAGCTTGATGCACCCGGGCAAAGACTTCGCCGGTGGCGGGATTCATGTCGTCGGCCATAGTGCCGCTGCCGGATGCGACCCATTCGCCATCGATGAATAGCTTGTATTCTTTTGCAGTTTGCATGTTGTCTCTCTCCTGATAATGCCGGTTAAATGCGGATGCCCGACTTGCCCGGCGACAGGATGCCGTTCGGGTCGAGGGCACGCTTGAGCTTCTGGAACACTTTGCGCTGCACCGGCCCGTAGGTGTCGGCCACCTTGTCCATGAATTCGGTGTTGGTGCGATAGGTGCCGTAGCCGGCCTTGGTGAATTCCTCCAGCAGTTCGCCGAAACAGTCGCTGGCAGCCTTGACCTGTTCCGGATTGGATTTATCAAACAGCACGTCGATGATGTGGTGCATGTCGCGCCAGCCGACGATGAATTCGGCAACATAATCGAGGCCGTATTTGGCCAGGATGCGCTTGGCCATTTCCATCTGTTTCA
>JBDSCZ010000055.1:0-2351 GCA_039920865.1 Burkholderiaceae bacterium | reverse complement strand
TGCGCGTACACCATCGCATTCGATAGCGCGCGGCAGGCTGGCGTTTTGTTCAAGCTACCCATCGACTTGTCGAGATCGCGAATGACCATGCTAGCCTGCGCCGCATCGCCCTTCTGGAGCAGGCTCTGTACCAGACGCACGTGATCTTCCGGATCGCGGAAGTCTGAATAGCGCGATTTGCTGACCACTTGCCGCAGACTACGCTCGGCCGTCTTGATGTCACCGGTTTCTAGTGAAATTTCGCCCAGTTTGCGCAAGCGCCGGATCGCGTGCGGCGATACGGCGACGGCGTCCTTTAGCACCTCCTTGGCCGATTCCAACTGGCCGATCGCCTCATGCGTCTTGGCCAGCCAGTCATAAGCATCCAGGAATTTATTGTTCTCGGATACCAGCGTTTGCAGCTTGCTTTCGGCCTCCGCAAACTGTCCCTGCATGAACAGGGATTTTGCCAGGCCGAGCCGAGCCCAGGCGATGGCGCGGCTGCTCAACAGTTCGGTATACACTTGCTCGGCTTCTACCGGCTCCCCCAGCGCCACATGCAATTCGGCGCGCAGGCGCATGAAGTCGACCTTGTGGCGACTGTAGTTGGCGGCGCCTTCAATGCAGCCTGCAATCGCATCGCGCAGATTGCCCAGTTCCATCAACTGATATACCGGCAGAAATATATTGCGCCGCTCGATGGCGCGCACCACGCGCTCCAGCAGGGTATCGGCGGCGAAGGGCTTCAGCAGGTAATCGGTCGGTGCCAGCTCGGCAGCGCTCACCACTTTTTCATATGCACGCTCGGCAGTCACCATGAAGAACACCGTCGACAGCGAGATCAATTTGTGGTGCCGTAAATCCTCCAGCAACTGCTGCCCGTCCTGCCCCTCGCCGAGATCGTACTCGCACAGCACGATGTCGTAAGTGCGGTTCTTGAATGCCCGAATGGCGGCATTGGCCCCAGCCGAAAAATCAATTTTAATTATGCCGCCGATCTTTAGCATGTCGCGCAAGCTGCTGCGCATTCCAGCCTGCGGCTCGATGATCAAGACCGTCAGTGCGTCCATTTGTAGCATGTTCTATATCCGTTAATTTCTAAAAAAATCAGGGCCGGTTTCGGTGCCGGGCCGAATTTTTACCTGATGCGCATGCAGTGTACGGCCAAGGCACGAAACCAGCAATTCAACACCCATAACGGTAATGTTGCCGTGCCAGTGATGGAACTGCATCGAACTAAAGATGCATATAAATTGCATCTTTTAATTAATGCATATAAAATACATCTTATCGGGCAACCGGCCGCATAATTTTTCAATCCAATGTATTTTTAACTCAACCAAAGAAGGAACTTTGCCATGCATGCTTCGCGCAAACTCTGGACCTGGCTAGCCATAATCTGTGTTCTTTCCTTTGCCGTATTAGGCTGGGTCGGATCCGAGATTTACGTCAAGGCTCCGCCGATCCCCAATCAAGTCGTCAGCACCAACGGCGATATTGTTTTTTCAGCAGGACAAGTACAGCGCGGACAAAAAGCATGGCTGTCTGCCGGCGGCCAGCAATTGGGCTCGGTGTGGGGACATGGCAGCTATCTGGCGCCGGACTGGTCTGCCGACTGGCTGCATCGGGAGGCGCTGGCATTGCGCGAAGTATGGGCGCAGCGCGATTTCGGCAAGACATTCGAGCAATTGGACGTCGGCCAGCAAGGGCAGCTTAACGCTTTGCTGAAGGTCGAGATGCGACGCAATACCTATGACGCACAGAGTGGCGTGATCACGTTCACACCGGAACGCGCAGCAGCGGTGCAGCAGGTTGCACGGCATTATGCCGGCCTGTTTGGCGACGATGTAGCGTTGGACACATTGCGCGAGCAATATGCGATGAATCCCGGCTCGCTGCAGGATCCTGCAGACCGTCAGGCATTGACCGCCTTCTTTTTCTGGAGCGCCTGGTCGGCCACCACCGATCGCCCCGGCGAAACGAATCTGAGCTATACCAGCAACTGGCCGCATGAACCGCTGGTGGCCAATACGCCGACCGCCGGCACCGGCATCTGGTCGATCGCCAGTGTGATATTTATGATTGCAGCGATTGCCGGCATGATTTTCTATCATTCGGTCAGCAAGGACGAGAGCGATCCTGCTCCACACAAGGCCGATCCGCTGTTCGACCTGAAGCCAACGCCATCGATGCTGGCCACCAAAAAATATTTCTTCGTGGTGATCGGCCTGATCATTGCCCAGGTCGGCATGGGGGTTATCACTGCACACTATGCAGTCGAAGGCACCAGCTTCTTCGGTTATCCATTAGGCGAGATTCTGCCGTTTGTCGTCAGCAGGACCATCCATACCCAGTTCGCGGTATTGTGGATC
>JBDSCZ010000054.1:0-18473 GCA_039920865.1 Burkholderiaceae bacterium | reverse complement strand
TAAATCCACTGCAGCAGCGCATCCTGCGCCGCGCGTCCGTTGGCGGCGTTGGGATCGTTGATCAGGCACACCACCACATAGCGGCGGCCGGATGCGGCCAGCACATAGCCGGCAATCGAACGCACCTGGTCCAATGAACCGGTCTTGATATGGGCACGGCCTGCGATATCTTCGTCCCGGAGCCGCTTGCGCATGGTGCCATCGAGCCCCACCAGCGGCAACGACCCGATGAATTCCGGCATGGTCGGCGCATGGAATGCCGCCACCAGCATGCGGCCCAGAGTGCGGGGTGAAATACGTTCAAAGCGCGACAGGCCGGAACCGTTTTCGATCACCAGTTCCGGCGCAGCGATGCCCTTGCCCGCCAGCCAGAAACGGACCGCATCGGCGCCGCGCTGGGTGCTGGCCGGCAGCATCGGCAGTTCCGGTGCCAGGCGCAACAAAACCTGGCGCGCCATCACATTGTTGCTGTATTTGTTGATGTCACGCACGATCTCCGGCAGCGCCGGGGATGACCATTCGGCAATCAGGCGGGCGTCGTCCGGCACGCGGCCGTCGACCACTGCGCCATTGAAGGTCCCGCCCATTTCCTGCCACATCTGGCGAAACACCTTGCCGAAAAATGCACCCTGGCTGATCCAATAGGGGTTCAGGTACCAGGTCTTGTCACCGCAGGCGGCGGCAAATGCGCCGTTAAAAACGATGCCATCGGCGCTGAATTGTGCGCCCAGCTTATCCTGCCAATTGCCGCAATCGCCGTTTGAGAGCGCCGGCGCGACCACGTTGAAACCGGCAAACGGCAGATCCACCGAGACCTGCACCACGGCGCCGGCTGCATCCGGAAAAAAGCGCAGGCCGAGCGTCTTGTAGTTCAGCAGCAACGCGTCCGGCCCGACGTTGTAAGGCTTGCCAGGCTCGCCATCGAAGGCCGCAGCATCATGCGGGGTTTCCGCAAACGCGCTGCGATCGAGCACCAGCTTGCCGCTGATTTCGCGGATGCCCTGGGCACGGATCCGGCGCAGGAATAGCCAGAAATTCTCCAGCACCAGCTTCGGGTCGCCGCTGCCCTGGATGATCAAATCGCCGTGCAGCACATCGCCGCGCTGCGGCCCGGCACCATAAGCCCGGGTTTTCCAGGAGTAGGTCGGGCCCAGCAATTCCAGCGCCGCATCGGTAGTCACCAGCTTCATCACCGATGCCGGACTGAATGGGGCCGCTGGATTGATCTCCAGCAGCGCCGCGCCAGCCGACACTTCCTGCACATAAATCCCGACCCCGGCCACCGGAATGCCGGCGCGCTGCAGCGCCGCATCCACCGCCGGCGGCAGAGATTGCGCCCAGCCCGCGACGGCCCATACAAGCAAGCCACACCCGGCGACTGATCTGACGAATTTGTTAAGGATAAATAAGTACATCGTATTCCTATTGGTAAGCGCTGCAACGGATGCGGTTTTTTAAGCCGCGCCGCCGGAAAACGATATTGTGCGCCGCGCCTGCGCGCCAGACTAATTTTTGGCTGATTATTTAAAAAAAATCATACTGGATCCATGTATTTTTTATAAGCAAATAGAATAAAGCGTGAAGCACACTGATTTTTACTATACTCCATGATTTACTTTCTGGAGAGGATCTTGGCAAAGACAGTTCTTACCTGCCGCCGCCATTGCAGATATCCTGCAAAAAGCAAATTTTCGCGGCCGGCGAGCGCAGTAAATGCGTTTAAAAACATCCAACGCATTACAGAAAAACGCGTTGCGCAAAAATCGGCAGGTTTCCAGTCGTACTAGCGCGAGAGCACAGATGTATTGGCATTATTGGCCAATATGCGGGATTCGTGAATGGCTGGAGTTGGCCCGAACGGAATGGTCGCGGAACCATAATGAACATCCGCTATGCAGTGGAAGCTGTCGTTTATCGTCGCCGAGTCACTGTCCGAAAACGACCCTGAGCGGTCATTGACCCATTGGAAAAGCGGACCTTCAACGTAGAAGTCACCGGCGCTGCGCGGCTTCATCGCGCAGCGTCCGTATGGACTGCCGGGTTAGCAGATCCTTTATTCTTTCTCCAAAACTCTGAATGGCTATATTTCTTGTAAGGCCGTTTCTATTGACCATGAATGGAATAACTACAACAAGCGAGCCTTGCAGATTTTCACCCCAAAACATTTCTTTGCCCTCGATAGTCTCCTGATTGACAATCGAATCATCATCAAGAAATGCTCTCTTGAATTGTGGCAAATATGTTTTTCCAAGGCAGAGAACCAACTTCGGCTTTGAGTGTTCTGCCCATTTACGTATTTGCGGCACTCTGTAATCCGTGGTCCAGGCGAGATAATCAGATTTGGTTGCAAATCCGGTGATATCTGAAAACTCTTCAAGCCATCTACCATGGCTTGTGTCTTTGAAGCCAATTGGGTGGAGGTTCATTTTGAAATATCTACGGCCTCCACGAACGAACGGCATAACTCTCTCTGCAAATTCTTTGTAATCTTTAACGCGGCCTCCATCTATAGCGGAAAGCAATTTCATGGTTTGCCAATTAAAAATATACGATAGGTTGTCTTGCCAATTATCGTAACCCTGTGGCGGTGTTCTTACATCTTCAGTAATATTTGACAATAGGGATTTCGGGGTGTGGCCACCTCCCCACTCAATGCCACAAACCCAGACAGATGGACTTTCCGGACTTCCCAAGTCTCCGCCGTCACAGCCTGAATAACCGGCGCACCATTCTTTAAATAAATTCGCATTACGCTGATCTGTCATGGCTTATTTTTAATTACTTGATATAGCTTCATAATTAGCATTTTGGCTTTATCCATAAGCCAATTGGCAAACACCCCGCCAAGCTCCTCCGCGTTATTTGCATCTTTGAATGATTTGACATCATTTCTGACAACCGAGGATTTGTAGTGGCTTTTGACATTGCACTTTTCCTCCCGCCCATGGTTGCTCCATGTGACAGTATCATCAGACGCTATTTTGACGCGTGCCCCATCTGATCTGCCGGACAGGTCTGTTATGAACCGGCCGTCTAGTCGGAGCAACTGCACGCGACCACTTTTGAGCAATACAACTATGAATCTGTCGTTTGTATCTGCATCAAGAAAATCTCCCCCTTTATCGGAAACCAACCTCCCTTCTTTTTTGATTATGAGTCGGCTATCTTTTACATGGACTGTGGTACTCATGCTCGTCTCCTGTGGACTGGAACTGCTAACTTCTATTTAGATCGAAAAAAATTTATGTGTATCTCGGGCGACTTGTCCACCGGTCCCGGCTTTGCAAAACGGTGAAAAGCCTTGCCAACAAAGCGTTTCAGCTATCGACGGTACGAGTTAGACATACCTAACTAACCGTGAAAGGCAGACAGCTATATTCTAAGCAATGAAACATAGAAAGTTGCCGAATAGTATATCTATTCGCAAGGCTTGCCCATCCTATATGGAATGAACCGTCCGCTATTGAGAAAATTGGATGTCAGGTGCGAAGGGCGGCAATTGGCAGAGTGCGGATATTCGCGCTACCAACTCGAATGACCGCAAACAGTCTTTAGCCAACCTTCAACCGAAGATACTCGATCATCTAATTTTGGCCTAAGCCAGCCTTCCAAACCCACACCCACACCAAGCTTACGCGTCAGCCAACTTGGCGCTGGGACGCTCCGCGATACGGTCGCGCCATTCCTGTAGATGGATCATGCCTTCCGCTTTCGGCTTGAACTTGATCAGCCGTGCGAATTCAATGGCGCAGAACGCGGTGATGTCGGCGATGGTGAATCGATTCCCTGCCACGTAAGGGCGGGACGCGAGTTGGTCGTCCAGCCAACGCGCAAATTCCCGGAATTTCTGGCCCCGGGATGCACCGTAATCGGGAAACTGGGGTTGTTCAAGCAGGGCTAATCCTGGATGGGTGTGGCGCACGCAATGGGCGATGCTGATAAAAAGATTGAGTTCGATCTGGCGGTCGGCCATCTCGATGAAGGCGCGCTCTTCGCCCTCTTTTCCCATTAGATTAGGTTCCGGATACACCGATTCGAAATAGGTGCAGATGGCGCGAGATTCAGACAGAAAGCGGCCATCGTCGAGCTCCAGAACCGGCACCGTTGCCAGCGAATTTCGCGCCAGGAAATCATCCGTCTTGTGCGCGCTGCTGTTCAAATCGACCCACTGGCGTTCAATGTTGCAGATACCCTTTTCCGCCAGGAACATATCCACCCGTCTTGGATTCGGCGCACGCGCCGCTGTGTAAAGTTTCATGACTCATCCGTCAGTGTGGAATGCAACGAATGCGACACTGCGCCATTTTTTTGCAATTGGCGTCTCTGTTGTCGCATCCAATCTTACGGCATGACATCAAGCGATTGTCGCGATCACACCGCCATCGACCCGCAATGCCGCGAGCGGCAAGCAGACTGGATCAGGAAAACTGCGTGAAATCCGGCGCGCGTTTCTCGAAAAATGCGCTGATGGCTTCTTTCGCTTCCGGCGCAGACAGCATCGCGCGGAAATGCTGGCCTTCTTCCGCTATCTTGGCTGCAATCGCGGCCTGCTGATGGCCCTTCATCAAGCGCTTGGTGGTGCGGATCGAAGCAGCCGGCAATGCCGCCAGTTTGGCGGCCTGTTGCAGCGCCAGTTCCAGCAGTTGATCGGCTGCCACAACCCGGTTAACCAAACCCATCTCGCACGCTTCCTGGGCTAAAAATGCTTCTCCCAGCAACAATTTCTCGGCCGCGCGCTGGTAGCCGGCAATCTGCGGCAACAGCAGGCTTGACGCCGCCTCCGGGCATAAGCCCAGTTGCGAGAATGGCATCGAAAATCGGGCGTTTTCGGCCGCATATACCAGGTCGCAATGCATCAGCATGGTGGTGCCGATGCCGACGGCGGCACCGGATACCGCAGCGACGATCGGCTTGCTGGCCTGGCTGATCCGGGCCAGAAACTGGAACACCGGGCTGGTTTCGGAGTTCGGCGGGTTTGCCATGAAGTCCGCCAGGTCGTTGCCGGCGGTAAAAATCCCCGGCTTGCCGACGAACAGGATGACACGCACCGCGTCATCGGTTTCGGCATTTTGCAACGCATCGGCCATGCTTTGATACATTCCGGCAGTGATCGCATTCTTCTTGTCCGGGCGATTGAATTCTATCGTCAGGATGCCTGCATTGTTGCTAGTCAAAATATCCATCTTGTCTCCCATAATTCTAAAAAAAAAGGCGCGTCAGCATAACTTGACGCGCCCAACAATTCTATCAAGAGTAATTACATCCGTTCGAAAATCCCTGCCGCACCCATGCCGGTGCCGACGCACATCGTCACCATGCCGTATTTCAGGTTATTGCGGCGCATTGCATGGATCGTGGTGGCGGCGCGGATCGCACCGGTTGCGCCGAGCGGATGGCCGAGCGCAATCGCGCCGCCCATCGGGTTGACCTTGGACGGATCGAGACCGAGATCCTGAATCACCGCCAGCGATTGCGCGGCGAACGCTTCGTTCAGTTCGAACCAGTCGATCTGGTCCTGCGTGATGCCAGCCGCCTGGCAGGCTGCAGGAATCGCGAACTTCGGACCGATGCCCATGATTTCCGGCGGTACGCCCTTGACCGCGAACGACGCGAAACGCGCCAGCGGGGTCAGGTTGAACTGCTTCAGGATTTTTTCGCTGACCAGGATCAGCGCACCGGCGCCGTCCGACATTTGCGAGCTGTTGGCTGCAGTAACGGTACCCTTGGCGGCAAATACCGGCTTCAGACGGCCCAGCGATTCGAGCGTGGATTCGGCGCGTGCACCTTCGTCCTGGCTGACGGTGCGGGTTCTGATGTCGATCTGGCCGGTGGCCAGGTTCGGCACCCGCTCGATGATCTCGACCGAAGTCATTTCATCGTTGAAGTAACCGGCCTGCTGGGCGGCGATTGCCTTGCGGTGCGAATCGACCGAAAACTGATCCTGCGCTTCACGCGAGATCTTCCATTGCTGCGCGACTTTCTCGGCAGTCAGGCCCATGCCGTAGGCCATGCCGATGTTCTCGTCCTTGAAGATGTTCATGTTCATCGACGGATGGTTGCCCATCATCGGGACCATCGACATCGATTCGACCCCGGCAGCGATCATCACGTCGGCCTGGCCGACACGGATGCGGTCGGCCGCCATTGCAATCGCGGTAATGCCGGACGCGCAATAACGGTTGACGGTGACGCCGCCGATGCTTTTCGGCAGCCCGGCCAGCAGTACCGCCATCCGCGCCACGTTCAGGCCCTGCTCTGCTTCAGGAAAAGAACAGCCGACGATCGCGTCTTCGATCAGTGCCGGATCCAGGTTCGGCACCTGCAGCAGCGCGCTTTGCAGCACACGCACCAGCAGGTCGTCCGGACGGGTGTTCTTGAACATGCCGCGCGGCGCCTTGCCGATCGGGGTACGGGTTGCAGCGACGATATAGGCGTCTTGAAGTTGTTTGCTCATTGTGGTGCTCCTAATTCAATCTCGTATTGATTAATTGCGAACTGGCTTGCCGGTTTGCATCATGCCCATGATCCGTTCTTGCGTTTTGGGATGATTCAACAATTCCATGAAGGCTTTGCGTTCCAGGTCGAGCAGCCACTGTTCGTTGACGATGCTGCCCTGTTCGACTTCGCCGCCGGAAACGATTTCAGCGATCATCGCGCCCAGTTTGTAGTCGTGGGCCGAGATGAAGCCGCCGTCGCGCATGTTGACCAGTTGCGCCATGATGGTCGCCATGCCGTAGCGACCCGCCACCGGCACCTGCACCTTGAGCGGAGCGCGGTAACCGGCGTCGAACATCGCGCGTGCTTCGACCTTGGCGACGTGCAGCAATTCGTAGGCATTGAAGACGATCACGTCGTCGGCCGACAGGTAGCCCATTTTTTGTGCTTCCAGTGCCGATTTCGAGACATTCGCGGTTGCCGCATTAGTGAATGAAACTCTCAGGAATTGCAGCAGATCGTTGCCTTTGGCGCTGGCAGCAGCCCGCACCGCAGCCTCTTTCAGGCCGCCGCCGGCAGGAATCAGGCCGACGCCGACTTCTACCAGACCGATGTAGGACTCGATCGAAGCGACCCGCTTGGATGCATGCATCAGCAGTTCGCAACCGCCGCCGAGCGCCAGACCGGCGACTGCAGCGACTACCGGTACGCTGGCGTATTTCAATGCCTGATGGGCGTTTTGCAGCTTGACGATTTCCGGTTCGATAGCCTTGACGCCACCGGACATGAACAGCGGCAGCATCGATTGCAGATCGGCACCGGCCGAGAACGCGCCGCCTTCGGCTGCATCCGCATGCCAGATCACCAGGCCCTTGAAATTCTTTTCAGCTTCTTCGATGGCGCGAGTCAGGCCGGCAACCACGCCGGCACCGATCACGTGCATCTTGGTCTTGAAGGAAAGAATCAGCACATCGTCGTTCTGGTGCCAGATCCGCGCCGAATCGTCTTCGTGCACGGTCACGCCGGCGCTGCGGCCATCGGCTGCGCCGGTGCCGACGACCGGCGCGCGGAACACCTGACGCGCATATACCGGCAGAGTGGAACGGGCGACATTGGCGCTCTTGACGGCCGAATATGAACCTTCCGGCGCATGCACGCCATCACGACCGTCGAACACCCAGGCCGGTAGTGCAGCGTTGCACAGCGCATGGCCGGCTTCGATGTCGTCCTTGACCCAGGCGGCGACTTGCTGCCAGCCGGAGGCTTGCCAGGTTTCGAACGGTCCGACGTTCCAGCCGAAACCCCAGCGCATCGCAAAATCGATATCGCGCGCATTGTCGGCCACGGTATCCAGATGCAGCGCGATGTAATGGAATACGTCGCGGAATATCGCCCACAGGAATTGCGCTTGCGGGTTAGTCGATTCGCGCAGCGCTTTCATGCGCTTGACCGGATCTTTTTCCTTCAGGATGCGTGCCACCAGCTCGTCCGCCTTGGCGCCGCCGGCAACATAGCTGCCACTGGCGAAATCCAGACGCTGGATGTCCTTGCCGACTTTCTTGTAAAAACCGGCGCCGCTCTTCTGGCCGAGTGCGCCAGCCTCTACCAGCTTGGCCAGCACGTCAGGCGTCTTGTAGACCGCAAAGAACGGATCGTCGGCCAGATTGTCCTGCATGGTCTTGATTACATGGCCCATGGTGTCGAGCCCGACCACGTCGGCGGTTCGGAACGTGCCCGACGATGCGCGGCCCAGTTTCTTGCCGGTCAGGTCATCGACCACGTCGACCGTCAGACCGAATTTTTCTGCCTCATGCATGGTCGCCATCATGCCGAACACGCCGACGCGGTTGGCGATGAAGTTCGGCGTATCCTTGGCACGCACCACGCCTTTGCCCAGCGTGGTGGTCAGGAAGCCTTCGAGCTGATCGATGATTTCGGGACGGGTCGCCACGGTCGGGATCAGTTCGACCAGATGCATGTAGCGCGGCGGGTTGAAGAAATGCACGCCGCAGAAGCGCTGCTTCAGCTCCGCGCTGAAGCCGTCGGACAAGGCGGTGATCGACAGGCCGGAAGTGTTGGAGGCAAAAATTGCATTCGGTGCGATGTACGGCGCAACCTTCTGATACAAGTCGTGCTTCCAGTCCATGCGTTCGGCGATCGCCTCGATGATCAGGTCGCAGCCCTTGAGCAGCTCCAGATCGTCTTCGTAGTTGGCGACTTCGATGCAGGCGGCGTCATCCTTGTTGCCGAACGGCGCCGGGCTGAGTTTTTTCAGGTTGTCGATGGCGCGCAGCACGATGCCGTTCTTCGGACCCTCTTTTGCCGGCAGGTCGAACAACACGACCTGCACCTTGGCATTGATGCAATGGGCGGCAATTTGCGCACCCATAACGCCGGCACCGAGTACCGCAACTTTTTTGACGATGAAATTTGACATCATTGAATCCTTTTCACAAAATAGCCAGCTTTGGCATACATTCCACAAAAACAAATAATTAGTGGGGTATGCAAATAAATAGCGCAATTACCGCATATATTCATTGCGATACAAAAAATACATTATTCAGTATATTTTCAGAATAAATCAGCGTCGAGCGCCATCAGGCTGGCGGAACCCGAACGCGCCTGACGGATCAGCATCGCGGTTTCCGGCAGCAGGCGGGCGAAATAGAAGCGCGCGGTGGCCAGTTTGGCGGTATAAAAGGTATCGCCTGAATCCTGTTTCTCGAGCGCAATCTTGGCCATCTGCGCGAAGAAGTACGCAAATACCAGATGCCCGACCACGCGCAGATACGGTACTGCGGCAGCGCCGACTTCGTCCGGATTCTGGAACGCCTTCATGCCGATTTCCATCGTCAGTTTGGTCACCTTGTCGCCCAGGTCGGCCAGCGGCGAGATGAATTCGGACAGCGCCTCATTGGTGCCGTTGGCTTCGACAAAGGCCTGTACCTGCGCGCCGAACTTGCGCAACTTGGTGCCGTTATCCATCAGGATCTTGCGCCCCAGCAGATCGAGCGATTGGATCGTGTTGGTGCCTTCGTAAATCATGTTGATGCGGGCGTCGCGCACATACTGCTCCATGCCCCATTCGGCGATATAACCGTGGCCGCCGTATACCTGCATGCACTCGGAAGTCGCAATCCACGCGTTGTCGGTCAGGAAAGCCTTGACGACTGGCGTCAGCAGCGCGACCTGGTCGGCCGCTTCCTTGCGCACTTCTTCGTCCGGATGATGCAGTTCCTTGTCGATTTGCAGCGCGACATACGAGGTAAAAGCGCGCGCGCCTTCCGCATAGGCTTTGGCGGTCAACAGCATGCGGCGCACGTCGGCATGCACGATGATCGGATCGGCTGGCTTGTCCGGCGCCTTCACGCCCGACAGGCTGCGCATCTGGATCCGGTCCTTGGCGTACACCAGCGCATTCTGGTACGCAACTTCGGTCAGGCCCAGGCCCTGCATGCCGACGCCGAGACGGGCCGCATTCATGAACACGAACATCGCGTTCAGACCCTTGTGCGGCTCGCCGATGATCCAGCCGGTGGCACCGTCCAGGTTCATCTGGCAGGTCGAATTGCCATGGATGCCCATCTTCTCTTCGATCGCGCCGCAAAAAATCGGATTGCGCGCGCCCAGCGTGCCGTCCGCGTTCGGCAGGAACTTCGGCACCAGGAACAGCGAAATCCCTTTCGAGCCTTCCGGTGCGCCCGGCAGGCGTGCCAGCACCAGATGCAGGATGTTCGGCGCGACGTCATGTTCGCCGGCCGAGATGAAAATCTTGCTGCCGGTAATGTGATAGGAGCCGTCGTCCTGCGGCTCTGCTTTCGAGCGCAACAGGCCCAGGTCGGTGCCGCAATGGGATTCGGTCAGGCACATGGTGCCAGTCCATTCGCCGGAAACCAGCTTCGGCAGATACAGTGTCTTTTGCTCCGGCGTGCCGTGCTCGAGCAGGCATTCGTAGGCGCCGTGCGACAGGCCGGGGTACATGGTCCAGGCCTGGTTGGCCGAGTTCATCATTTCGTAGAACGAGTTATTCAGTACCAGCGGCAAGCCCTGGCCGCCGTACTCCGGATCGCACGACAGGGCTGGCCAGCCGGCGTCGATGTATTGCCGGTACGCCTCTTTATAGCCTTTCGGCGTGGTCACAGCATGGCTGGCCTGGTCGAGATGGCAGCCTTCGCGATCGCCCGAGTGATTTAATGGGAACAACACTTCCGAGGTGAACTTGCCGCCCTCTTCCAGCACCTGATTGATGAGCTCGGCATCGATCTCGGCATGTTTCGGTAACTGCTTGAGCGTATCTTCAACCTGCAGCAGTTCATGCAGCACGAATTGCATATCACGCAAGGGAGCGACGTATTGACCCATTATTTTCTCCTGACAACATTCAAATTAAACCGCTTTATACTTTATTTGGCGGTGGTTTTTTTATTCCTGCAGCCGCATCCGAAGCCGGCATGCGATAGCTTTCAATCAATCGTTTGAAACCGATCTGCGCCCGTTCCACGCTGCCCGGTACCTTGAGGAAGCGGGCGTCGTGATGCAGCCCCAGGATCAGTCCGTAGATCTCGTACACCACCTGCTGCGGATCGGTATCCGGCTTCAGGTGCCCCATTTCGATGGCCTGCTCGATACAGCGCAGCAATGCAGCCTGCCATGCCTGCACCATGCCGACTAGCGCATCACGAATCGCGCCCGGGCGGTCATCGTATTCGGCCGCACCGCTGATGTAGATGCAGCCGGATGCGATCTCGACCGTCACGCGTTTGATCCAGCGCGCAAACATCGCCTCCAGCCGAGGCAATCCGCGCGATACTTTCACGCTGGGATAAAACACTTCCTGCTCGAAGTGACTGTGATACAGCTTCAGAACTTCGATTTGCAAATCTTCGCGCGAGCCGAAATGGGCAAACACGCCAGACTTGCTCATGTGCATCTTTTCTGCGAGCAAACCGATGGTCAAACCTTCCAGGCCGTCGCGACTGGCTAAGTTCAGCGCGACATCGAGAATCGCAGCCCGGGTCAGTTCGCCCTTGCGCAGGGATTTAGGTGTCGTATTTATAATATTCAATGGAGTAGTCGCGTAAAAATGGTGGCGAGTGCCATTCACAAATTAAATATGAACGGTCGTACTATTAATCACTACGAGATAAAAGTCAAACAGGAAATGTAGAGTTGCAATTCTAGTTGCCGTGGTGAGAAGGCCGGCGCCAGGTAAATATGGGTGCCCGGCCGGATGATGCTACGCTCAGGAACTTGACTTGTCCAACAGGCGCCGATCCCGTTTGGTCGGGCGCCCTTTGAGGGCAATTGTTGGTTCGCGAAAGTATTTGTGCTGCTCTGCCTCGGCCTGGCGGCGCGCTGAACTGGCTTCAGTTTCGCAGTACAGCGCCTGCGCCTGGACTGCGCTGCCGCGCACTTCGGACAGCGCCAGCACCACCGCTTCCCACTCGGTAGCGCCATTGTTGGCGGTAAAGGTGTCACCCACCTTGATGCCGCGAGCCGGCTTGGTGCGGGCGCCATTCAGGCGCACACGCCCTTCCGCCACCGCGTCGGTTGCCAGCGAACGCGTCTTGAAGAATCGCGCTGCCCACAGAAATTTATCGATACGCACACTGTCGCTCATGGTGCTCCTTTTACGGCAATTTTCGGTTCAGGCGTAGTCGCCCAGGGTGACGATGCGCATCACGCCGCGGTAGACCAAATAGGTGAAGCCGTACCAGACCCGCTTGTACCAGCGGATATTGACATAATCGGACAACGGGATATCGACCCCTTCGGCAATTGCCAGCTCGATTTGACCCCGCAGCTGGCGCGCGAAAGCGGCATCCTTGATCACCACATTGGCTTCGTGATTGATGAACAGGCTCAGACCGTCGCAGTTGCTGGAACCCACCGTGGCCCAATCGTCATCCACCACCGCGACTTTGGCGTGCAGCTGGGTCTTGCGGTATTCGACCATCCTGACGCCGCTTTTGAGCAGCTTCGGATAAAACGAATGTGCGACTGAATCCTGCAGCGGGAACTGGCCGACCCCGATCAGCAGCGTCACCTCCACCCCGCGCGCCGCGGCGGCGGCCAACGCCCTGCGGAACTTGCGTCCCGGAGCGAAATACGGATTGGCCATCAGCACCCGCTTGCGCGCTCCGCCCAGTGCCTGCAGGTAGGCGCGCTGGATGGTGCGGCGGTTGCGCAGATTGTCGCGTACCACCAGCCCGGCCAGCACCGGCTGGTTTGTTCGCGCCGGCCGCGTCGCGCGTAATTCCTGTAATTCCTGAAACAGCTCCAGCCGCGCAATCAGCGGCAGCTTGCCCAGCCGCATCCATTGCGCGTGAGCCTCGGTGTGGATGACCTCCACTAGAGGGCCGCGCACCTGCACCGCAAAGTCCCAGCGCGGCGCCGGCAATTTCATCAGTGGATGGCTGTCGTCAATCAGGTCGTCATTGATATTCAGGCCGCCGACAAATGCGCACGCCCGATCCACCACGCACAGCTTGCGGTGCAAGCGTGCCACGCCGCGATGAAACCACGGATTGAAGGCGCGATGATTGACACCGGCGGCGTGCAGTTCGGCCGCTAGCAGGCCGACCGTGATGCGCCCGGTGCCGTGCCAGTCGCTGATCACGTTCACGGCACAACCACGCCCGGCGGCACGCTTGAGCGCCTCCTTGACCGCCTGACCGATCGCATCGTCGACAAAAATATAGGTTTCCAGATACACCTCGGTTGCAGCAGCATCGATTGCAGCAATCAGCGCAGGAAAGAATTCAGAGCCGCAAAACAGCAGCTTGACGGAATTTTCAGGAGTGAAATTGACCGATCGCATGGGCCGCGCGCGCTTAGGTTAGGTTAGCCGCAGCGAGGCGACAATCGGCGCGTGATCCGACAGCCTGGCCCACAAAGCGCCATGCAGCACTTCGGCCGATTCGACCGTAAAGCCGCGCACGTAAATCCGGTCCAGCCGCAACATCGGCAATCCGGCCGGAAAGGTGCGCGCCGGCATGGTCTTGGGCAGACGGCTTGCCTTACGGCGTAAATAGTCGCTCAGCCGCAGTTTTGGCGCACCGCCATCGAAGACTTCGGTTACGCCCAGACGCGACTGCAGCGATATGCTCAGATGATTACCCCAATCGTTGAAATCGCCGGCAATAATGATCGGCGCGTCCGGCGGCGCAGAGGCTTCGATGGTTTCAATCAAACCCTCGGTCTGGCGTCGTCGGCCAGCGGCAAACAAGCCCAAATGCACCACATAGCAATGCACCTCCGCCTTGGGTGTCTTCACCACGCAATGCAGAATTCCGCGTTGCTCGTATGCATGATCGGAGACATCGCGATTGTGCCAAGATGCAATTTCAAACTGGCTCAGCAGCGCATTGCCGTGATGACCGTGGTTATACACCGCATTCATCCCATATGCGCAATGGTGGGAAACGCCTGCCAGAAAATCGTGCTGCCCCTGAATTGGCCAAAGCGGATAGCGTGCCGCATGCAGATCATGCCGGCCCTGGACTTCCTGCAGAAACACCAGTTCCGCACCCAGATCATCGATTGCCTGTTTCAGCGCCAGAATGCGCGGACGGCTGCCGAACGAAGACACGCCCTTGTGGATGTTGTAAGTTGCTATGCGTAGTTTCATACGAATATTCTACCCTCTGCCCGCCCGCTATCAGCCCGGATGCGCCGGCAATTGCAGAATCGCTTCCGCGTTCGAGGGTGAAAAACACTGGTCGGCCGCCTCGCGGTAGGATAGCCAGCGATACCGGACGTGCTCGCGCGGCGCCAGCACGATAGCGATATCGCGCGGCACCAGCAGCCCGAACACATGCTCAGTGTTCTGCGTCACCCCGGGTGCATAGCGATGGCGCCAGATCGGATAAATCTCATAGGTATTCGACAGTTTCCAGTCGCGCAGATGATGCAGCGGCACCATCGACCCGTTCGGCAGCGCGCAATCCGCCACCAGAACCCCGGTCTCCTCCGCAACTTCCCGCGCAGCAGTCAGTGCCAACGGTTCATCGGCAAAATCTTTCGACCCGGTTACCGACTGCCAGTAACCCGGATGATCGGCGCGCTCTATCAGCAGCACATCGAGATTGGCAGAATGGATCACGACCAGCACGGATTCGGGGATTTTAGGATTCATGTCGATATCAAAAAAAAGCGCGGAAATCCGCGCCTTTGATTATAAATCGTATGACATCAGGCCTTCACCACCGGCTCCAGATTGCGCAAGCGAATATGCAGCTCCTTCAACTGCTTCTCGTCCACGGCCGACGGTGCCTGTGTCAGCAGACACTGGGCGCGCTGGGTTTTCGGGAAGGCGATGACGTCACGAATCGAGTCCGAGCCGGTCATCATCGTCACCAGGCGATCCAGGCCGAAAGCCAGGCCGCCGTGCGGCGGCGCGCCGTATTGCAATGCGTCGAGCAGGAAGCCGAATTTTTGCTGCGCTTCTTCGGCATCGATGTTCAACGCGCGAAACACCTTGTTCTGCACTTCGGCGCGGTGGATACGGATCGAACCGCCGCCCAGTTCCCAGCCGTTCAGCACCATGTCGTAGGCCTTTGAAATGCACTTGCCGGGATTGGTTTCGAGGTAATCCTCGTGGCCGTCCTTGGGCGCGGTAAACGGATGATGGATGGCGTTCCAGCGCTGGCCGTCCTCGTCGAACTCGAACATCGGGAAATCAACCACCCACAGCGGACGCCAGGTATTGTCGAACAAGTCACGGCTCTTGCCGAAGTCGGAATGGCCGATCTTCACCCGCAATGCACCGATCGCATCGTTGACGACTTTCGCCTTGTCGGCCCCGAAGAAAATCAGGTCGCCGTCCTGGGCGCCGGTTAGCAGGATGATTTGTGCCAGCGCGGCATCATGCAGGTTCTTGACGATCGGCGATTGCAGGCCGTCGCGCCCTTTGGCGATCTCGTTGACCTTGATATAGGCCAGTCCCTTGGCGCCGTAGATGGCGACGAACTGGGTGTAGGCGTCGATTTCGGAGCGCGGCATCGCTGCGCCGCCCGGTACGCGCAAGCCGACCACGCGGCCGCCTTCCATGTTGGCCGCGCCAGAAAATACCTTGAAATCGACATCCCGCATGACCGCGGTCAGGTCGGTGAACGCCAGTTTGACGCGCATGTCCGGCTTGTCGGAACCGTACATTCCCATCGCGCTCGCATAATCCATCACTGGAAACGGGTTGGGCAACTCGACATTCAGGCAGTTCTTGAACACCAGACGGATCATGTCTTCAAACATGTCGCGGATTTCCTGCTCGCTCAAAAATGAAGTTTCACAGTCGATCTGGGTAAATTCCGGCTGGCGGTCGGCGCGCAGGTCTTCGTCGCGGAAGCATTTGACGATCTGGTAGTAGCGGTCGAAGTTGGCTACCATCAGCAATTGTTTGAACAATTGCGGCGATTGCGGCAGCGCGAAGAATTCGCCGGCGTTCACGCGCGACGGCACCAGGTAATCGCGTGCGCCTTCCGGTGTGGACTTGGTCAGCATTGGGGTTTCAATGTCGATGAAGCCAAGCGCATCGAGGAACTTGCGCACTTCCATCGTCACCTTGTAGCGCAGTCGCAGATTGTTTTGCATTTGCGGACGACGCAAATCCAGCACGCGATGCGTCAGGCGGGTGGTCTCCGACAGATTATCGTCATCCATCTGGAACGGCGGCGTAACCGACGGGTTCAGCACTTCCAGCACATCGCACACTACTTCGATCTTGCCGGAATGAAGGTTGTTGTTGACGGTGCCTTCCGGACGGTGGCGCACTACGCCGGTGGCGCGCAGGCAGAATTCGTTGCGCACCTGTTCGGCCGCCTTGAAAACTTCGGCTTGCTCGGGATTGCAGACGATCTGGACCAGGCCTTCGCGGTCGCGCAAATCGATGAAAATGACGCCGCCGTGATCGCGGCGACGGTGCACCCAGCCGCACAGGCTGACAGTTTGGCCGAGTAAAGCCTCAGTGGTGAGGCCGCAGTAGTTGGTTCGCATGGACATTGTCTTACCTTGTCTGTATCAAAATTCGGTGTTCGGTTATTCGGTTATTCGACCGCAATCAGGTCAGCTTGCTTAACTTGCTTAACTTGCTCAAAGGAGGGCAAAAGAAATCACACCTTTTTTTTCGGTAGCACAGCGACTTTCTCCGGTGCCACCACGCCCATTGAAACAACATAGCGCAGTGCCGCATCGATGCTCATGTCCAGTTCAATCACGTCGGCCCTGGGCATCATCAGGAAAAATCCCGAGGTCGGGTTTGGCGTGGTCGGGACGTAGACGCTGACGTAATCGCCCTGCAGATGGTTTTTGACATCGCCGCCGGGGGTGCCGGTCATGAAGGCGATGGTCCACGAGCCTTGACGCGGATATTGCACCAGCAAGGCCTTGCGAAAGGCATTGCCGTTCGGTGAAAACAGCGTGTCCGATACCTGCTTGACGCCGGAGTAGATCGAATTGACCACCGGAATGCGCCGCAGCACGCCCTCCCAGGCGGCCACCACATAGTTGCCGATGAAATTCTGCGCCAGCAAGCCGACCAGAAAGATTGACAGCAATGTGAGAATCGTACCCAGCCCCGGCAAGTTGAAGCCGAGCAGCGTCTTCGGCTGCCAGCGCTCCGGCAACAGCAGCAAGGATTGATCCATGGTGCCGATAATCAGGCTCAGCACCCAGAGAGTGATAACAAACGGCACCAGAATCAGCAAACCTGTGATGAAATATTTACGCATGGCTTTCTTTATTGCCAACCGTTACAGTCGACAGCAGGTATTCAGTTGGGCTGCATGGTTAGCTACGATCAAGTCTTGGTGGCGGCGCCGGTCGTGCTGGCGGCAGGCGTGCCGGACGACGCTGGTGCAGCAGCAGGCGCCGCAATTGCGCTCGGAGCTGCAGCGTCGGATGATGCTGCCGAAGTCTGCGCGCCACCGGCACTCTTGTCACCGCCACGGAAATCGGTCACATACCAGCCTGACCCCTTCAACTGAAAACCGGCCGCAGTAACCTGCTTCTTAAAGCTGGATTTGCCGCAAGAAGGGCACTCGGTCAACTTCGCATCAGACATCTTTTGCAACACATCTTTGGCAAAGCCACAGACTTCACAGCGGTAAGCATAGATTGGCATGGTAACTTCCGAAAAATCTTCCAAAACCGGGCATTATAAAGGTTTTCGCGCACGACTATCGCTGTCATCGGACGAATGCATGCGAAACCGGCATCAGTCTGGCTGCAGGTCAATCAGCCACAACAAGCCGCCGCCACACCTGCCAGCGCTCACGGCCCGCAAAAGCAGGAATCGAATCGGCAACAGGCCGATCTTCGATCCGTTCGAAATAGGGCTTGAGCAAGGCTTCCAGTGCTTCCTGGGCGATTCCGAACGGCGGGCCCTTGGGGGCATCGTCGAAGTAGAAATAGCCAGCCAGCAGCCCGCCCGGCGGTAGCAAGGCGGCCCAGCGCGCGGCGATTGCGGCATGCATGCGCGGCGGCAGCGCGCATAAAAAAGCGCGCTCGTAAATGACGTCAGGCGGCCTTTGGGGTACGAAGGTAAAGAAATCAGCCTGCTCCACCCGCTGTGCCCACTGGCCCAGCACCGCACGCGCAGCCGCCACCGCCGCCGGAGAAAAATCGATGGCAGTCACATCCCAACCGGCCTGCGACAGATAGGCAACTTCGTATCCGGTGCCGCAACCTGGAATCAGTACCACCGCACTGCGCGCCGCCTGCGTCACGAAATCGCGCAAGGCAGCCGGAACACCGCCCTTGTCCCACGGCATGAAATTGCGGTCGAAACGTTCGTTCCAAAACGCCTGGTCGGTCGGATCGCGGGTTTCAAATGTTGGCATGGCGTGGTCTTTTTTTGTGAAATGGATTCAGGTCAGAGCTCGAAGCGCGGTTCGATCAGTGATATATACTGTATAGCGTATTTTAAAAGTCGCTTTATTTATATGCGGAAATAGCACAATTTAACAGCATACCCCGCAAATAAAGATATTTCGTAGAACTGCGACGACACGCAACACCGTAGGGGCAGGTTCCAAACC
>JBDSCZ010000053.1:0-3020 GCA_039920865.1 Burkholderiaceae bacterium | reverse complement strand
CGATGTGGTGTAGACCCTGTAGAAATGTACGGGACGCTTCACGCCGAATCGTGTATCGAAGTTCATCATGACAAGGTGCTCGTAAGTGAAATGGAAGCGGACCATGTTTCAACCTTGGATGACTTGCAGTGTCTATGTGCAAATTGTCATCGCCTTGTGCACCGTATCATGTCCACAACTTAGCTTCGGTAGGGGGCGAAAGCGGCCCGACAAATCAAAGCCCTCCAAGTGTCAATGCCGGGTCAATAAGGTACCGAATGACGCGCCAAATGTGTACCAGTCACGGTTAATAAATAGAGCCGTCCAGGCTCTGGATTTTTCTCTTTTCAATACCAACTTATCTGCGTGGCAGTCATGGGGTGACGGGCGCAGCGCAGCGTAGCCCGTTCCCTCAAGACGTTGCATCGGTGTTTTCTGAACCGGGCTCTCCTTTCTCGCGTTGGGCGTTTGATTTTGCATTCATCCTTTGCCGTTTCTTGCTGGTCGCAAGGCGATACGATTCGCCGTTCATTTCCAGGATATGGACGTGATGCGTGAGGCGGTCGAGCAAGGCGCCGGTTAATCGTTCCGAGCCCAAGACGCTGGTCCACTCATCAAACGGCAGATTCGATGTCACCAGCGTG
The DNA here is from genome assembly GCA_039920865.1 of Burkholderiaceae bacterium. Classification (GTDB taxonomy): domain Bacteria; phylum Pseudomonadota; class Gammaproteobacteria; order Burkholderiales; family Burkholderiaceae_D; genus AVCC01. The sequence continues at coordinate 2,397 of JBDSCZ010000053.1, read as the reverse complement.
GCGCCCTGTTCATAACGACGGCTGAACACTTCGAACAGCAATTCCGCACCGACAGCGCTAAACGGCACATAGCCCAGCTCGTCCACAATCAGCAGCTTCACGTTGGCCAACTGCCTTTGCAAAGCGCGCAGTCGTCTCTCATCACGCGCCTCCATCAACTCATGCACCAGTGATGCCGCACTTGTGAACGCGACGCTGTATCCCTTCTGGCAGGCGGCTAGGCCGAGGGCAAGCGCAGTATGGGTCTTGCCCACGCCGGACGGACCCAACGCGATGATGTTCTCGCGCTTGTCAATCCATTCGCAACGCGCCAGCTCCAGCACCAGCGATTTGTTCAAGGTCGGCATGGCCAGGAAGTCGAAGGTATCCAGGCTCTTGGTGACCGGGAATTTGGCTTGCCGGATGCGCCGCTCCATGGTGCGCCGTTCGCGGTCGATGCGTTCTAGTTCACACAGCCGCAGCAGATAGCGCGGGTAATCAACGCTTTCGCGTGCGCAGTCGGCCCCGACCTTCTCATATTCGCGGGCGAAGGTTGGTAACTTAAGTGCCTTGAAGTGGTTCAGCAACAGGATATGCGGGGCCACTGTGGTGGCCTGGGATGACAGGCTATCGGTACTCATGCTATTGCTCCCATACCTTGCTGCGTCACAGGGTGACTGAGCAAGCTCAGATAGCTTGCTGCATCGGTCATGCCAACGGTGGCGCTGGGCAAATACGGATACAGCGTTGCATCCAGTTTCGGTGGCCGCTGTTCAATGGCGCACAGCACCAGATGCTTGATGGCATCAAAGCCGAGCACCCCCAACCCATGGGCTTGGCCGATAGCCAGTTCGACTTGCTGGATGCTGAAGGTTTCCAGCAATCGCAACACCTGGATGTATTCGCGGCGCCCCTTCTTTTCCATGCGCGCTTCCAACAAGCGCCGCAGTCGCTCGAACGCCGCCGGCAGTGCCCAGTCTTGCAGCGGCGCAGCCTGGTCGAGCGCACGCGGCTTCTTCTCAAGCAAGGCCAGGTAGTGCAGCGGGTCAGCCACGAAATCATCTTTGTTGTAACTGCGCCGGTGATGGGCGATGCGCTCGGTCTTGCCGACTGGGTAAATGTCGACCCAGTCGACCGTGCCTTTGACCAGCACGCCCTGATGGGCATACTGGGTCGGCACCGAGTAGTCATTGGTCCGATAGCGCACCAGTGATTGCGATGACACCCGGCTGGTTTGCTTGTGGCTGGCGTCAAATGCCGCCACCGGCAGCGGCATCAGCGCCGCGCGGTCGTGAACGAATCGCTGGGCAATCGATTCCGCGTGGCCGCGCAATACCGCGCGCTGACGCTTGATGCAACCGTCCAGGAGTTTGGCATTGAGTGCATCGAAGTCGGCTGCCACCGGCAATGGCACCATGAAATGGCGACGGCTGAAACCGACCAGCCCTTCGACATTGCCTTTGTCGTTGCCATGGGCGGGACGGCCGAACTTGTCTTCAAACAGAAAGTGGCTTTGCAATTCGCCAAATGCTTTGGTGCGTGTGCGCTTGCCATTGCCCAGTATCTTGGCCACCGCAACCTTGGTGTTGTCGTACAGGATGGATTGCGGAATTCCCTCCAGAAACACGAACGCGCTCACATGGCCATCCAGAAAGGATTCCGTGTCTTCGGTGGGATAGGCTTTGACGAAGCAGGCATCCGAATGCGGCATGTCCAGGCAGAAGTAATGGAAACGCACCTTCTTGCCGCCGATGTAACCATCGGCTTCGCCGAAATCGACCTGGGCATGGCCTGGCCGATGCGCCAGCGGCATGAACACTTCCTTTTGCCGGGTGGCGGCGGCATTCACATATTCGCGCACGATGGTGTAGCCACCAGTGTAGCCATGTTCGTCGCGTAGTCGTTCGCGTATGCGCACCGCCGTGTGCCGCTGTTTGACATGTACTTGTTTATCGGCCTCCAGAATCGCATCGATGACGGCAGCAAATGGCGCTAATGTGGGGGAGATTGCTGACTGGGTTCGCCGATAGCCAGGCGGCACGGCGAATTGACACATCTTCCTGACGGTTTTACGGTGGATGCCGAAATAGCGTGCAACCTCGCGCTCGCTCTTGTTCTCGACCATTACCGCACGCCGTACCTTGACGTATAAGTCCACTGGAAACATCCTTTCCGCCTTTCTTATATCCCTTCAGGAACATAAGATTACAGGCTAGGATTGGTACACTTTTAACTCGGCATTCTCGCCGGCTCAAGTGCGCTCAAGTGGTACATTATTCACGCGGCATTCATAGCTGCAAGTGAACCTGCATTTTATCCGCGCCGACCTGCATTCCATCGGCTTCGGCCAGCAATTGTTGCAACTGACTGGGAGCGGGTGCCTACGGCCAACGACAGTGCTGCGTGGCAAATCCGATG
>JBDSCZ010000052.1:0-19146 GCA_039920865.1 Burkholderiaceae bacterium | reverse complement strand
GGATAAGTTCGCTCCCGGCCGCCCTTGCCATCGCGAGTGCCTGGGCATTCTGGAGCGGGAACCCGATGCAGTAGTTTCTGGCTTGCGTACCTATAGCCGTGGAACAACCATGTTCTACCAACACGATGCTGCCATGTTCGATGTCCTGCGCAACGCCATCGCTCAGGGTCATGTCAATCGTTTGGTACTTTCTGAGGTTTGAAATGGAAATCACATCACCCATCAGTCATATCGACGAAATTGAACCCCTGGTTGCCGCCGGCGCCAAGGAGCTTTACTGCGGCGTAGTTCCATCGAACTGGGTAGCGCAGTTCAATACAGGCGCGGTGAACCGCCGTTATTTTTCCAATCTGCCGAGCCTGCCCGAACTGGAAAAGGCCGTGACCATTGCTCATGGCTTGGGCGCCCAGATGTTCCTGGTTCTCAATGCACAGCACTACGGATCCGCTCAGCTCGACGCTTTGGTTGCTCTCGGCGACAGCTTCCAGAAAATGGGTGGTGATGCCGTCATCGTTGCTGACCTGACATTAATCGTGGCCCTGCGAGAACAGGTCCCAGATCTTGGTGTTCACGTCAGTTCGGTGGCCAGTTGCCGCAATAGTGCCGCCGTCAGATTTTATCGCGATCTCGGCGTGCGTCGGGTCATCTTGCCTAGGGACGTGACCTTGGACGAAATCGAAGTCATTGCCAAGGCAGTGCCAGACGTCGAGATCGAAGTATTCATCCTCAATGACGGTTGCGTTTTTGAGGAAGGGGTCTGCCATACGATCCATTTGCCGAAGAAACTCGGCGGGCCGATCTGCGTCGATAGCTATCAATTTGAATACGTAGGGGCGGCAGGTAAAGCATTGCCGCACAAGGCTGTTCGCCGTTTATTGGATAACGATGAGGATTACAAGCGCTGGCTGTGGTACCGCTTCGGCTGCGGCTTTTCAACCACGGAAGAGGGGTATCCCTTTGGTCCCTGCGGCCTTTGCGCCATTCATCGTTTGCGTGAGGCCGGGGTTGCCTCCATCAAGATCGCGGGGCGCGAGGGTGCCACCGAACGCAAGATCAAGAGCGTGGAAATGGTGCATCAAGTGCTTGATAAAGCCAGGCAGGGAGGCGACGCGCTGAGTGTTGCGACTACAGCTGTCGGTATCCGCAAGACGTCTACGCACTGCAAAAGCGGCTACATGTGCTACTACCCGGAGGTGCGCTGGAAACAGGGTTCTAAAGCATAAGTTTGATTGAGGGGCAACGCAGAATGCATCCCAATATTTTTTTGTAAACATAACTACATTGGAGAGAGACATGACGAACTTAGCGTCAACGTTTAATTTGCTGGAAAAATACAATCATTTCATTGATGGCGAATGGCAGTCCGGCGGCGACGGTGAAATCGAGGTCATCAATCCTGCGCGTGAAGAAGTCATTGCGCGCGTGCCGAATGGCGGCAAGGCAGAAGTCGATACAGCGGTGCAAGCAGCCAGGGCCCAGTTCGATGGCGGGGCCTGGTCCAAACTCAGCGGCCCCGAACGCGGTGCACTCATTTTGAAGCTGGCCGACCTGGTCGAACGAGATGCTGACCGGCTGGCAACACTGGATGCGCTTTGCATCGGGCGTCCGTTTCATGAACCAAAAATGTTCGATCTTCCGCAGGCCATAGCGACCTTGCGCCATTTTGCCGGTTGGGCCGATAAGATCGAAGGCCGCACCATTCCTACTCCAGGCTATTTCGGTCGCCCGACGCTGTCCTACACGCGGCGCGAAGCGGTCGGCGTGATTGCCGCCATCGTGCCATGGAATACACCGTTCATGATTACCTGCTGGAAACTAGCCCCTGCGCTGGCTACCGGTTGCACCATCGTCATCAAGCCTGCTGAAGAAACGCCGTTGTCGGCGCTGCACCTGGCCGCACTGGTCAAGGAAGCCGGCTTCCCGCCGGGTGTAGTCAACGTCATCACCGGACGCGGAGCGGTTGCAGGCGCCGCCCTGACAACACACCCCGATGTCGACAAGGTCAGTTTTACAGGCAGCCCCGAAGTCGGTGCCGAAATCATGCGAAACGCCGGTCCGTTATTCAAGCGGATCGCGCTTGAGCTGGGCGGTAAATCGCCGCAGATCCTGTTTGCCGATGCAGATATTGCATCGGCAGTACAGGGCTGCGCGATGGGCCTTTTCTTCAATCAGGGGCAGGTCTGTGCTGCCGGCACCCGGGTGCTGGTGCAGCGGTCGATTTTCAACCAAGTCGCGGATGCGTTGCGGGACGTAGCAGATCAAGTCAAGGTAGGCGACCCGATGGAAGATGGTGTGACGATGGGCGCGATAGCCAAGCGTTCGCAATTCGACCGGGTTTGCCAATATATCGAGTCAGGCAAACAGGAAGGCGCTGAAATGATTACGGGCGGCAAATTGGAGTCGGGGCGCGGCCTCTTCATCAAGCCGACGTTGTTCGTGAACTCCACCAACGACATGCGCATTGCACGCGAAGAGATTTTCGGACCGGTAGGTACCTTGCTGGCATTCGATACCGACGAAGAAGCGCTCTCGATGGCCAACGACAACCGGTATGGGTTAGGCGCTACGGTGTGGACGCGTGACATTTCACGTGCGCATACGATTGCCGCCGGTTTGAAAGTGGGCGCAGTAGGTATCAATGGCTGGGGTCCTATTGATGCGCGCTTGCCTTGGGGTGGAGTGAAGTCCAGCGGAATCGGTCGCGAATTAGGTTATAGCGGAATTGAAGCGTGCACCGAAGAAAAGGTCATTACCGTGGTGTTGTAGGCGGCCAGTAAATCCGAAATAGTTTTGGCTCCGGCGAATTTGACTAAAAAGGCGGCGGAGTAACGCAAGGTGTCATGTCTATAAAAATAATATCTTGCAGTAAAAATAAATTGGGATAAAAACGGCCAGAGAGCCGGTTTATTCGCCAATGGCGGTACCTGAATCATTAATTAGGAGACTACGATGAAAAAAACAAAATTTACTGGATTGGCGTTGGCGGCTTTGGTTGGCGTTGCGTCTGCTGCAACGGTACAAGACCTGGGCACGACGCTGACGCCGCTTGGTGGTGAAAAAGCCGGTGACAGTGCGCATGCCATTCCTGCGTGGAACGCAGAGCAAGTGGCGCTGCCCGGTTGGGCCTACGGCAAATACCGCAAAGACTATTTTAAATTCAAGGACGAGAAGCCTGTCGAAACCATCGATGCCAGCAACGTCGATAAATTCATAGACAAGTTGACCCCGGGTCAGGTTGCTTTGATCAAGCAGACCAAGGGCTACAAGATGGATATTTATCCGTCCCACCGCTACTGTAGTGCGCCGGATTTCGTCGTTGAAAATACCAAGAAGAACCCAGGCGTCGCCAAAATTGGCGCGGATGGCTGGAGCCTGGCGGAAGCTGTCGTTCCGGGCGTTCCTTTCCCGTTGCCCAAGAGTGGCACCGAAGCCATGTACAACTTTAAGATGCGCTATCGGGGCGTAGGGATCGATTACAAGAAGGTAACTACAGCGGTATCGCCACGCAAAGGCAGCAATGATTGGATCAAGGCAGGTTCGGAGCAGACACTGTACTTCCCGTGGGGGAATAAAGGCAGTACCAATCTCAGTGCCTTGCCGCTGATCGAATACCAGACTTACTTCGCTTATACGCAGCCAACAGCGTTGGCCGGTCAGGCGCTTGCAATTACGTATTTCCTGAATCAGGCAGGAAGCGAGACGTTCTATTACTTTCCTGGACAGCGCCGCGTACGTCGTATGCCTGCCTATGCGTACGATGCACCACAGATCGGTTTGGAAAACCAGTACACGCTGGATGAGCCGTTCGTATTCAATGGAACGCTTGACCGCTTTGACTGGAAACTGGCAGGCAAGAAGGAAATCTACGTTCCTTACAGCTCATTCGGCGCCTACAATTTTGCCGCCAAGTTTGAAGATGTGGCGAAGGATGACTTCATTGCCGAGAACGCACGTCGCTACGAGCTACATCGCGTGTGGGTGATTGAGGCAACGGTCAAATCCGGCTCACGCCATTTAGCGCCTAAGCGTACGTTCTATATGGACGAGGATAGCTGGAACCTGCTCGCTGCCGATGACTACGATGCGCAAGGCAAACTGTGGAAGCACCGTGAAGGCTACCTGATTCCGGTCTATGAGACAGGCTCATGCGATGTATCTGCATTTGCCCAATACAACCTGGTGGAGGGTCGCTATGTATTCGACCTGCAGTCCGCCGGCGCCGGTAAGGACATCAAATGGATTGTGGATGGCAAGGGCAATTCGCGCATGAATTCGAATTTTTATTCATCAGACAGCCTGCGCACCATTAGCGGACGTTGATAAGGAGAACAATCTTGTATACGACCTATAAGGCAATCCCGTTCGCAGTGCTGTTAGTTTGCGTTGGATCCGCAAACGCTTTTACTTTCCAGGGTGAGACGGTATCGGGTAATTTCGACTCCACCATAAGTGCCGGCGTCGGCATAAGGGCCGGCAATCCTGACTGCTCGAGTGTCATCGGTAGTTTTGCCGGTAGCTTCGCCGCGACGCCGCCCAGTGGTGCCGGTGCGCCAGCAGGATGCGCCGACGCGTTCTCCGGGCTTAACGACCAAGGCAACCTTAATTATGCCAAGCATGACCGTTTTACGACCTACCTCAAAGGTACGCATGAACTGTTTCTAAAAATGCCTGAGGATTTCAAATTCCTGGGTCGCGTCAATTGGCTCAGGGATTTTTCTGCAACCCATGCAACCGGCTTTCTGAGCGGGCTGGGTAGCACTAGCTCATTCTCGGATCAATCAAGGGACCAGCTACGCCAGAAAGTGCGCCTGCTCGATTTCTGGGTTAGCAAAGACTTTACGATCGGCGAGGAACGTGCCCGTGTGCGTGTCGGTAACCAGGTATTGAACTGGGGTGAGAGCCTGTTCTTGCCGGGGGGATTGAATCAGACCAATGCAGTGGACATTATGCGATTGTCGCAGCCGGGAACTCAGCTGAAGGAAGCGGTGCTGCCGGCGCCAATGGTTAACTTCACGTCAGGATTAGGTCATGGGTTGAGTTTCGAGACATACGTACAGCAAGGATGGAACAGAAATTACTTTCCGCCGGTTGGTAGCTACTGGTCAACGGCATCGGTCGGCGATGGTGCCGATTCGTTTGGCTATCCTACGGCCAATACGCCAAAAAAAAGTGGCCAGTATGGTGCAGCTTTGCGGTATCAGATGCCCGACATGCCGGTCAATCTGGGTTTTTACATGATGAATTATCATGACAAATCCCCTGTGCTGAGCACTTCCATGAATTCGGCCAGCGGCTTCGAGTATTCCTACCTTGAAGACCGCAAGATGTATGGCGTGAGCGCTAATTTCCCGCTCGGGAACTGGGCCATTGGCACCGAGCTTTCCTATCGTCCGAGAGATCCAGTGGCACTCAACGCGGCGGCGCCCGGATTCGGCAATAGTTCACTGACCCCCAGTCTTGGCGTGCAGTCCTGTCTGCCGAATGGCAACTGCTATGTGGAAACAAAAAAGTATCAATTAGCTGTGACCGGCTTGCTTAGTCTCACGCCAGGCGATCATGGACCGATCTTGAACTTACTGGGTGCCAATACTGCGACGCTGTTGGCTGAAGCGGTCATAACGCGTTATCCAGGTCTTAAGAGCCAGTATCAAGGCGTGCCAGTAGCCTCAGGCCTTTGGGGCTGGGGTTATGACACCACCGCGCGCGCTGATGCGACTGGTGCCGGTACACCGGCGGGTGTCGGATCGGCCACCTCATATGGCTACAACCTTGACTTCAGCTGGGTCTACGACGGCACCGTGATACCGGGGTGGCAGGTGATTCCGGAAGTGTATTTCTTCCATGCGGTCAAGGGCCATACGCCAAATGCGATGGCGACTTTCATGGAAGGCGCGAAGTCTGCCAACTTTATCGTGAGTTTCGTGCAAAATCCTGCGAATTGGCAAGTCAGCGTGAACTACGCCAAGTTCTGGGGCGGCGATACTGTGTTCGACCAATCGCTACGGGATCGTAGCTTCTTCGGGGCCACTGTCTCAAGAAACTTCTAAGGTGACATCGGCTGCATCCGTGAACAATCACGGGTGCGGCTTTTGGATGGGTTTAAAACCACACTATCAACGCGGCAGGCAAAATCTCTATGGGCTATAAACGGTATTTCAATCTCAATCGATTTGAGGAAGTCGCATTCCGCAATAGGGTTCCAATCCTTCTTTTCCTGCTTGCTTTTACAGCGCTCATGTCGGTGTTTGCATTGCAGCTACGCATGGATTCCGGTTTTGAAAAGCAGATGCCGAGCGGGCACGAATACATCGAGACCTTTAATAAATATCGCACCGACGTACTGGGGGCCAACCGGCTTAACGTCGTGCTCAAGGCCAGAAAAGGAACGATTTGGACCAAGGAAGGTTTGACGCGACTGAATGATTTGACACAAGCCGTCATGTTCTTGCCGAATATCAACCGTCTTGGCGTGCAGTCTCTCTGGACGCCCAATACCTTTATCAATGAAATTACGGAGGAGGGTTTTCGCGCCGATCCTGTGATTCCCGGTACGGTGACGCCGGCAGGACTGACCCCGAAAATTATCATCCAGATCCAACAAACGGCAAATAATGGAGGCTTCGTCGGCACCCTGGTATCCAAAAGCCAGGACAGCGCAATGATCATCGCCGAAATCAACGAGTTTGACGCGCAGGGTCATAAGGTAGATTACGTAACGTATAACGATATTCTCGAAAATCAAATCCGTAAGAAGTTCGAGAATGCCAACTTCGAAGTGCAAATCATTGGCTTCGCCAAGCAAATCGGCGCTGTCGCTAACGGTGCGATAGGTGTCATCAAGTTCTGTCTATTGTCCTTGCTGCTGACAGCACTTGCGGTGTACTGGTATTGCCGCTCCGTGAATTTTACTGTGCTGGCGGTGGGCTGTTCGTTAGTGTCGTTGATATGGCAATTTGGCACGCTGCGTTTGCTCGGCTATGGACTGGACCCACTGGCTGTGCTGGTGCCATTCCTGGTGTTCGCCATCGGTGTGTCGCACGGTGTGCAACAGATTAACTATATCGTACGCGGCATCGCCGCAGGCAAAACTTGTGAGCATGCGACTAGGGCGAGCTTCAAAGGTCTGCTGATCCCGGGTGTGCTGGCACTAGTGACGGCGTTCGTTTCCTTCATCACGCTGTTGTTGATTCCGATTCCGATGGTCAAGGAATTGGCGATAACCGCATCCATTGGTGTGGGTTACAAGATCATCACGAATCTGTTGATGCTGCCGCTTGCTGCATCGCTGCTCAAAGTGGGCAAGGACTATGCGTTTGGCGCGACGCGGCGACAGCAGATCCGCGCTCGCTGGTTGAATGTTCTGTCAAAGGCAGCGGACCCGAAGATTTCCAAAAGCATTGTTGGCGTCACGCTCTTATTGTTGTCCGGGGCCATTTGGTACAGCCATGATCGGCTGGTAGGTACTTTGCAGCCGGGCGCGCCTGAATTGCGTGTCAATTCCCGCTATAACCTCGACGCCAAATCCATCTCGGACAATTATTCGACGGGTCTCGACTGGCTTACGGTAATTCTGGAGGCGCCGCAACAGTCGTGCGAGGGGGCTTCCTTCGGGCGTTACCAGACATCATTTGATACGCACATGCGCAATGTGCCCGGGGTCATGTCTATCAGCTCATTTGCCGAGCAGCTTAAAATTTACAACGAAGGCTACAACGAAGGCAATCCAAAAATGTTCGTGGTGCCGCTCGATTCCGCCAACTATGCGGCACTGGCAGTCGAAATTGGGCGGGTCCGGGGCTTTCTGTCCAATGATTGCAGCATGTTGGCAACGAATCTTTATCTGACCGACCATAAGGCAGAAACGATTAACCACGTGATTGCGGCAGTTAAGCAATTCCGCGATCAAAACAAACTCAAGGGCGTGAACATCAGGCTGGCTGCGGGTAACGCGGGTGTCATTGCCGCAGTCAACGATGAAGTCGAAAAATCCGAGCTGCCAATGATGTTGTATGTATATGGTGCCATTGTGCTGCTGGTATTTGCCGCTTATCGCGACTTCCGCGCGGTCATCGCGTGCTGCCTGCCTTTGACGGTCGCTACTTTTATCGGTTATGCGTTCATGAAGCAACAGCAGATCGGCTTGACAGTGGCGACATTGCCGGTGATGGTGCTGGCTGTTGGCATCGGTGTTGATTACGCGTTTTATATCTACAATCGATTGCAGATGCATTTGGCCGCAGGTGAACAAATTGAGATCGCGTTGGAGAAATCGATAAAAGAAGTCGGTATCGCCACCATCTTTACTGCGATTACCTTGTCCATTGGCGTAGCGATGTGGTCGTTCTCTGCGTTGAAATTTCAGGCCGACATGGGTAAATTGCTTGCCTTCATGTTCTTGGTCAACCTGGTGATGGCAATGACCGCACTGCCTGCTTTCGCGGTAGTGTTGGAAAAGCTGTTTCCGCGTACCAAGCCGATAAAAGTCTCCGCAGCATTGTGCCATTAAGGGTAGATCACTATGCAACAGTTAACTATGAAAACTCTTGTGTGTCAGACAGCGCTGTTGGGTGCAACGTTGTGCACAACGGCCGCCACGCTGGCGCAGGAAGTCAGAGTAGCGCCAGCGCGAATTGATAGCAACGCCAGCCGCGCAATGATGCTGGATATTGCCAAAACCGGGAATCACACGGTCGCCGTGGGCGAGCATGGCTATGTGCTTCTGTCCAATAATGATGGGAGAAAACCGCGTCAGGCCAAAAAAGTGCCGGTGGACTTTACCCTGACGGCGGTATCGTTTGTGGATCAGAGCAACGGCTGGGCGGTTGGCCACGGCAGTTCGGTGATTCACACGACGGATGGCGGCGACACATGGTCGCTGCAGCATATCGACACCATGGTCGACCAGCCCTTGTTTACCGTGTATTTTCGTGATGCTCAGGTGGGCTGGGCTGCGGGACTGTGGTCCTTGCTGCTCAGTACCCACGATGGCGGCAAGACATGGACGCAGGTGACGCTGCCACTGCCGCCGGAGCGCAAGCGTGCGGATCTGAATCTGCTGAATATTTTTCCGGGTAGCAATAATGCACTGTACATCGCCGCCGAGCAGGGTGCCGTATTGCGCTCCAACGACGACGGTGCGAGTTGGCAGTACATGAAGACTGGCAGCAATGCCTCATTGTGGGCCGGCGTGACAACGCCGGCCCACACGTTGCTGGTGGGCGGTCTGGGCGGCAAGATGTTCAGGAGCACCGACAGCGGTGAAACGTGGCAGCCCGTGTCGTCGCAAGGCGATGGATCGATTACCCATATTGTGTCGAACGGGAAATCGCTGTGGGCGACCTCGCTCGATGGCCGGCTGATCCGCAGTAAGGATGACGGCCAGACCTGGAGCGTGGCCTACACGGACCGGGCACCGTTGACGGCCGTGACGGTGCGCGGCGACGATAGCTACGTTTTATATTCGAAGCAGGGCTTGGTGGCGACTCCTGAATAAAACGTGATGGTGTATTCCAAAGAGTGGGGTTGTTACACGGATATCCGGAAGACCAGTTGTGGCGCCATGCTACCGATGACACTTATGTCGCTTGAAAAAACTCAACACTAATAGATGTGCCGTTGTGCGGAACGCATCAGCCCGGACTCGGGTCTCCGGGTACCCAGGCTAATTTCAACAATGCTTGTTAACTGCCATGCACCAGCACGGGCGCCGCAAGATTCGAATCCAGCGCGGCGTTCAGATCTTCCAGGCTTTGCTGGATGCTCTTGCCGGCAGTGTCGAGCGTAAAGTCGGCCTTGCCATACAGCGTCTCGCGTCCTTGCAGGATGCGTCGCAAATCCTCCATCGCCTCGCTATTGTCATCCATCGGCCGGTGGTCGCCCTGGGCGACGACGCGCGCCATATGCTCTTCGGGCGAGGTTTTCAGCCATGCGACAATGCAGGACGACAATAGCAATTCAAAGGTGCCGGGCTCGGCCACCAAGCCGCCCGGAACTTCGATGACTGCGCGCTTGTACTTGGAGATCACCGCTTCCAGCGCGCGCCGTTCATAGCGGCGGTAGCCCGATTGTCCGTAAAGTGAAAACACTTCGCTCATTGAAGTGCCGGCTTCGCGTTCGATTTCCTGGCTCAGCTTGATGAATGGAAGCCCGATTCGTTTCGCCAGCATTGGTCCGAGCGTTGATTTGCCGCCGCCGCGCAAGCCGATCAGCGCGATCCGTTCGCGCCGGCCCTGCGCATGCAGGTTGCCGAATTCGACGAATAGCAACTCCCATACCCTTTGCAATTGCTGCGCATCTAGCCGCACCAAAAATTCGTTTAGCAGCTTGAGTTCGACCGGAGAGTCTTGTTCCTGCAGCAGGTCGGCCAGCGGCGTGGCCAATGCATGCGCGATTTGGCGCAGCAGGTTGATCGAGATATTGCCTTGCCCCATTTCCAGTTGCGCCAGATAACGCTCGGAAACTTTTGAATCGCGGGCCAGGATTTTGCGGGTCATGCCGCGCTGGGCCCGGATGTTGCGGACGCGCTCACCCAGTTTGGTCAGATAATTGGTTTCCAGCTTGGCGGTGTCCTCCGGAGTCGGCAAATCCGGAATATTGAAATCATCCATTTAATCGCAACCCAATCCAGTTAGTTAAATAGAAATATTGGCGTCTGCAATGCACTGTATTGCAAGATACTGCCCATTTTATCAAAAACGGTCCAGGATGAAAGGCTATCGCTGCTGCTGATCATGCTTCCAGACCACGGAACATGCAACAAAAAACATGGTTACTTTTAATATGTAATATATTGCACATATTTTACTGGACTTACACCCGATTGTTATCTAGCATATGAATCATAGTGCATAAAATGACATTGTGAATAAAATGCTGGTTTTAATCTGCGGAGGGTAAATGCAGTGTGCAATTGATCCGAATTCTGGCCGGCCCGTATTGCCTGCCAACCCGTTCCCCTATCCTTACAATGCGGCAGCCGATCTGATCGAGCGCAACCTTGCAGCCGGCCGGGGGCAAAAGATCGCGGTGCATGATGACCTTGGCAGTTACACCTACGCCGAATTGGCAACGCGCGTGAATTGTTTTGCCGGCGCGCTTACTGAGCTCGGTATTTGCATCGAGCAAAGAATCTTGCTCTGCCTGCAGGATTCGATTGATTTTCCGACTGCCTTCCTGGGCGCGATCAAGGCCGGGATTGTGCCGGTTGCGGTCAATACCATGCTTACCAGCAAGGATTATGACTACATGCTGCGCGATAGCCGAGCCCAGGTGCTAGTGGTGTCGGAGGCATTGTTCGAGAGTTTTAAGCCGATCCTGGATGGCCAGCCGTACTTGAAACATATCATCGTGTCGGGGCAGGATGCGCATGGCAAGCTGCGCATGGATGATCTGATGGCAGCCGCTACGCCGCAGCTCGAGGCAGTTTCGACCGGCTGCGACGATGCCTGTTTCTGGTTGTATTCATCGGGTTCCACCGGCGCACCGAAAGGAACCGTACATCTGCACGGTAGCCTGATCTATACCGTCGAATTGTATGCCAAGCCGATCCTGGGCATTCGGGAAGACGACGTAGTGTTCTCTGCTGCCAAGCTATTCTTTGCGTACGGACTCGGCAATGGCCTGACCTTTCCGTTTGCGGTTGGTGCCACCGTGGTGCTGATGGCCGAGCGCCCGACCCCGGCCAGCGTCGTGCGCGTGTTGCGCCAATACCAGCCCACCATATTTTACGGCGTGCCGACCCTGTATGGCACGATGCTGGCCAGCCAGGATATGCCGCAGCGCGATGAACTAAAGCTGCGCCGCTGCACCTCGGCCGGTGAAGCACTGCCGGCCGACATCGGGCAGCGCTGGATGGCGGCGACCGGTGTCGAAATCCTGGATGGCATAGGCTCGACCGAAATGCTGCATATTTTTCTGTCGAACCGTCCCGGGAGGGTGCGCTACGGTACCACCGGCCAGCGCATCGACGGCTATCTGGTGCGGCTGATCGGCGAAGACGGCAATGAAGTCGTCAAAGGCGAAATGGGAGAGTTACAAATTTGCGGGCCGAGCAGCGCCTCGCATTACTGGAATAACATTGAAAAAAGTCGCCACACTTTCCTGGGCGAATGGACGCGTAGTGGCGACAAGTACATCGAAAGTGAAGACGGCTATTTTACGTATTGCGGCCGCAGCGACGACATGTTGAAGGTAGGCGGTATTTATGTCTCACCGTTTGAGGTCGAATCCACTCTTGCCGAGCATCCGTCGGTACTGGAAGTCGCGGTGGTTGGCCATCTCGACGAAGACGGGCTGATCAAGCCGAAAGCATATGTCGTGCTGCGCCCCGGTTTGATACCGAATGCGGAACTGGCAGCAGCATTGCAACAGCATGTGAAAGCTAATCTGGCGCCATACAAATATCCGCGCTGGATCGAATTCACCGAAGCCTTGCCGAAGACCGCCACCGGAAAAATCCAGCGCTTCAAGTTGCGTAATACCACCGGGAAACAGTGAACACAGAATTCACGTCCTGACCAGTAGCAACGTCCAGTAGCACCCTGATAATAACGAGGAGACAAGCATGCATGAAGATTCGAATCCGAACAAAAGTCGCCGGCAGTTGCTGGCTAGCGCTGGCCTGCTATCGACCGGGCTGTTTGTGCCTGGCCGTTCCGCGCTGGCGCAATCGGCGAAAATCCGGATCGGCCTGATGCTGCCGTATACCGGCACCTACGCCCCGCTGGGCAATGCGATAACCAACGGCTTCAAGCTGGCGGTGGCGGAACGCGGCGGCAAGCTGGGCGGCCGCGAGGTCGAATATTTCACAGTCGATGATGAGTCAGACCCGTCGAAAGGCCCGGAAAACGCCAACAAGCTGGTGCAGCGCGACAAGGTCGATGTGATGATCGGCACCGTACACAGCGGAGTGGCGATGGGTATGGTCAAGATCGCGCGCGATAGCGGCACCCTGTTGATCATTCCGAATGCCGGCGTGAATGCGGCGACCGGCGCCTTGTGCGCACCGAATATTTTCCGCACCTCGTTCAGCAGCTGGCAAACCTCCTATCCGCTGGGCAAGGTCATGGTCGAGCGCGGCCACAAGAATGTCGTCACCATCGCCTGGAAATATGCGTTTGGCGAGGAGTCGGTGGGCGCATTTACCGAAGGTCTGACCAAGGCTGGCGGCAAGGTAAGTAAAGAGTTGTGGGTGCCATTCCCGACGGTCGAGTTCCAGGCACTGCTGACGCAGATCGCCTCGCTCAAGCCCGATGCCGTGTATGCATTCTTTGCCGGCGCCGGCGCGTTGAAGTTTGTCAAGGATTATGCCGCAGCTGGCCTGAAGGGCAAGATCCCGCTGTTCGGCTCCGGTTTCCTGACCGATGGCGTGCTCGAAGCGCAAGGCGAAGCGGCCGACGGCCTGGAAACGACGCTGCATTACGGCGATGGCATCGATACCCCGCGCAACAAGGCGTTCCGGCTGGCGTATGTCAAGGCCTACAAGATCCAGCCCGACGTGTATGCGGTGCAGGGCTACGATGCCGGCCTGCTGTATGCAAATGGCCTGGATGCGGTCAAGGGCAATACCGGCAATAAACCGGCGCTGATCGCGGCGATGGAAAAGGTCAAGATCGATAGCCCGCGCGGCCCGTGGACGCTGTCGCGCGCACATAACCCGGTGCAGGATATCTACCTGCGCAAGGTGACCGGCAAGGAAAACAAGGTCACCGGCGTCGCTGCCAAGGCGCTCGAAGATCCGGCCCGCGGCTGCAAGATTACATAACAGCAAGCACGCATTACCTGACCGGCAGCATTCGGCCTGAGCGCCGCTGCCGGTTGTTTCCGTAGCCATCATCCTTTGCGGGGCGCAGCACCATGGAATTCCTGATCCAGTTATTAAATAGCATCCAGTACGGCTTGCTGCTGTTCCTGCTGGCCAGCGGCCTGACGCTGGTGTTCGGCATCATGGGCGTGATCAATATGGCGCATGGCAGCTTTTACATGATCGGCGCCTATCTGGCGTACTGGCTTGCGAAGCAGACCGGCAGCCTGTGGATGGCGATCCCGATCGGTCTGCTGATCGTGCTGCTGCTCGGAATGGCGCTGGAGTCGGTGCTGTTCCGGCGCCTGTATCAGCGCGACCATTTGCAGCAGGTGTTGCTGACGTTTGGCCTGATCCTGATTTTCGAAGAGTTGCGCAGCATCCTGCTGGGCGACGAAGTGCAGGGGGTCGCGATTCCGGCGCTGCTGAACTACTCGATTCCGATGACCGAAAACCTCAGTTATCCGGTGTACCGGTTGTTCGTCTCCGGCACCTGCCTGCTCATCGCCGCTGCGATGTACTGGGTGATCCAGAAGACGCGACTGGGGATGATGATCCGGGCCGGCAGTTCCAATCGCAAGATGGTGCAATCGCTCGGCATCAACATCAAGCTGCTGTACAGCCTGGTGTTTGCGGTCGGGCTGGCGCTGGCCGCATTCGCCGGCATGATTGCGGCGCCGCTGTCTTCGGTCTATCCGGGCATGGGCAACCAGATCCTGATCATCTGCTTCGTGGTGGTCGTGATTGGCGGCATCGGCTCGATCAAGGGTGCGCTGGTGGCGGCGCTGATGATCGGGTTCGCCGATACGCTGGGCAAGGTCTTCTTGCCCGAATTTTCCGGCTTCGCAGTGTATCTGCTGATGGCGGTGATATTGCTCTGGCGGCCCCAGGGTCTGTTCAAGGGGGCTTGAGAACATCATGCAGACACAACCCAAAACCACACTTGCAGCGATGCCGCTGATTTCTTTGGGCGCGCCGGCGAAAAGCGGGCGTTTCTCTGTCCGGGCGTTGCCGGCACTGCTGGCGCTGGGCGCGCTTGGCCTCGCCCTGATTCCGCTGATCGGTTCGCCGTTTTACCTGCAGCTGTTCAGCAAGATCATGATCATGGCGATCTTTGCGCTCAGCCTCGATCTGCTGGTCGGCTATACCGGCCTGGTCAGCCTCGGGCACTCGGCCTATTTCGGGTTGGCCGGCTACGTGGTGGCGCTGCTGTCGCCGCAATACGAAGCGGCCAGCCTGCTGACGACGCTGCCGCTGGCGATGCTGGCGTCCGGCGTGCTGGCGCTGGTGATCGGGCTGCTGGTGCTGCGCACCTCGGGGATTTATTTCATCATGGTCACGCTCGCCTTCGCGCAAATGCTGTACTTCCTGTTCCATGACACCAAACTGGGCGGCGGCTCGGATGGCCTGTACCTGTATGTCAAGCCGGAACTGCGGGTGGCCGGGAACCGGCTGCTGAATCTGGATGATCCGGCGCAGTTTTACTATCTTATTTTCGGCCTGATGCTGGCGGTGTATTTCATCCTGCGGATGGTGCTGCGCTCGCCGTTCGGCCATGCGCTGCTCGGCATCAAGGCCAACGAGCACCGGATGCGCTCGCTCGGTTTCGATGTGTACTGGTACAAGCTGGGCGCTTTCGTGCTGGCCGGCATGCTGGCCGGGCTGTCCGGCTATTTGGCGGCTTGCCAGTTCGGCTACGTCAGCCCGGAAATTCTGTCCTGGCACAATTCCGGCAACGTCCTGATGATGCTGCTGCTGGGTGGTATCGGCAGCCTGTACGGCGCGGTGATCGGCGCCTTTTCAATGGTATTGATGCAGGAATTTTTTTCCAGCGAATTCCTGTTCGGCAGCTGGGCCCGCCACTGGCAGCTGGCGATGGGAACCTTCATCGTGCTGATGGTGCTGCTGCTGCCGAACGGGCTGGCCGGCTTGCTGAACCGGCTGGGCCGCACCGCTGCGGACAAGGAGAAAAAATGACCGAATTCGCCCTCAGCGTCAGCGGCCTGAGCAAACGCTTTGGCGGCCTGACTGCGGTCAACCAGGTGTCGCTGCAGCTTGCCAAAGGTGCGCTGCATGCGGTGATCGGGCCGAACGGCGCCGGCAAGAGCACCCTGATCAATCTGCTGTCAGGCGACATCCTGCCCAGCGGCGGCCAAATCCATCTGCACGGGCGCGAGATCAGCGGCCTGTCGCCGCAGCAGCGCTCGCAGCTGGGGATCGGTCGCAGCTACCAGAAGACCAATATCTTCGGCGGCTTCAGTGCGCTGGAAAACTGCCGGCTGGCGGCACAATCGCGCGAGCCGCATGCGTTCAATCCGTTCCGCCCAGCCGGCTACTACCGCTCTATCATTGCGGCCGCCGAACAGGCGCTGGAGGCAGTCGGGCTGCAGCACCGGGCCGACGTGACTGCCGGCACCCTGAGCCACGGCGAACAGCGCCAGCTTGAAATCGCGATGTCGCTGGCAACCCGGCCGCAAGTGTTGCTGCTCGACGAGCCGCTGGCCGGCATGGGCGCCGAGGAAGCGGCCAGCATGGTGCGGCTGCTGCAGCAGATCAGCCAGACCCACGCGGTATTGCTGGTGGAACACGATATGGATGCGGTATTCGCGCTGGCGCAGACGCTGACGGTGATGGTTAACGGCAACATCCTGGAATCAGGCACACCCGAGCAGATCCGCAACAGCCCACAAGTGCAGCGCGCCTATCTGGGCAGCGAAGAGGTCGCGGAAGAGGAGCAACACCATGGCTGAAACCACGATCATCCAGGCCGACGGCTTGCATACGTATTACGGCGAAAGCCATATCCTGCACGGCATCGATTTAACGGTACGGGCGGGCGAGACGATCGGCCTGATGGGGCGCAACGGCATGGGCAAGACCACGCTGCTCGGCAGCCTGATCGGCCATGTGCGGCCGCGGAGCGGCGCGGTGCATGTCTTTGGACGTGACATGACGCGGGCCGAACCGCATCTGATTGCGCGCCAGGGGATCGCCTACGTACCAGAGGGGCGCGGCATTTTTCCGAACCTGTCGGTGCGCGAAAATCTGATCATGGCAGCACGCGCCGGGAAAAATGGCCGCCGTGAATGGACCTATGAGCGGGTACTGGCCAGCTTCCCGCGGCTGGCCGAACGGCTCAATTACGGCGGCCAGAAACTGTCCGGTGGCGAGCAGCAGATGCTGACCATCGGCCGTGCGCTGATGACCAATCCCGAACTGCTGATTCTCGATGAGGCAACCGAAGGACTGGCGCCGCTGATTGCGCAGGATATCTGGAATATCATCAAGGCGATCCGCGCCACCGGCATCGCCACCATCATCGTCGACAAGAATTTTGCCGCCGTCTCGGCGATCACCGATCGCAATATCCTGCTGGTCAAAGGCAAGATCGTGTTCGACGGCACCACCAAGGATCTGGTCGGGCAGTCTGAACTGTTACAGCGCAGTCTCGGAATTTGATTGGGTGAAAAGCAGGAGGAAAAAGCGAAGCGGCCTCACTAGAGCCTTGCGCCACGATGGCATTTTTAACCAAGGGAGAAACAATCATGGCAATGGTCGAAACCGCGCGCGGCACGGTTCACGAGTGGCAGCGTGACCACATGGGACACATCAATGTACGCGCCTATATGGAATTTTTTGAGGAAGCGTGCTGGCAGTTCTACGCGATGTTGGGACTTACCGCGTCGCGCCTGCGCAACGGTGAAGTGCATTTGGCAGCGGTTCAGCAGAACATCAGCTATCAAAAGGAGCTGTATCCGGGCGACACGATCATGGTGCGTACCGGGTTGATCGAGATGCGCGAAAAGGTATTGTGTTTTCGGCACGAACTGCTGAATACTGAAAGCGGCGCAACTTGCGCCACCTGCGACTTTACCGTGGTATGCCTCGATCCGAAGACGCGCAAGTCGCAGCCGTTTCCTGCTGAGGTAGGGCAGCGTGCAGCTGAACTGGCATTGGAGCCGCTCAGGTCGTAGGGAATCGGTCTGGGGCATGAGCGGTCTGCTTCCTGCACTAAACAGTACATTCCGGTTCTTTGGTTCTTTTTATCGCCATCCATAAATCGGCTGATGCGTCCCAAGTTTGACGTTCCTCCAAGTATTTTTCTTCGAATTGCACCTTGGTTGTCGGTTATTCACCAATCAAGTGATACATTGGGCCGGCACAGTTCGTTACGGCTTGCAACACCATCCTAGTGAACCTTTGTAAAAATCTGTCCTGATTAGTTATCTACCTCAGATACAGCATTACACGTTCAAAAAACCCCCGTCATCCCCGCATTCGCGGGAATGACGAGATTGTGAATTCTGCTCTTAGTCTGAGGTTGGTAACTAATCAGGAAATCTGTAGTTTTCCAACGCTTCTAGTTGTGGTTCAGGCGGAAGAATTTCCAATAGGTATGAGCAATGAGTACCCATTATCTTGAGCATCTCTTTTCTCCTAACAGCATCGCAGTAATTGGCGCCAGCGAGCGCACCGGTTCGTTCGGACAAATCGCCTTCGACAACTTGCGCTGCGCAGGATATGCGGGCGAGCTGATTGCGGTCAATCCGAAGTATCAAAGCGTGGCCGGTTTGCCATGCCACCCATCGATTGCGGCGATCGGACATCGAGTCGATCTGATCCTGGTGACGACCCCGGCCGTCACAGTCCCAGCCATCATCAATGATGCAGGCAAGGCTGGCACCCGAAGCGCGGTGGTACTCTCGGCAGGTTTCGGCGAACTCGGCGCCGAAGGCCGCCGGCTTGAGCAAAAGATGCTCACTGCGGCGCACGCCCACAGTCTGCGCATTGTCGGACCAAATTGCCTGGGCATCATGCGCCCGCAAATCGGGCTCAATGCGACTTTTGCCCGTCGCATGGCGTTGCCCGGATCCATTGCACTGGTTTCACAGTCCGGCGCGGTTGCCGCGGCGCTGGTGGACGGGGCGCAAGCCTCGGGAATCGGATTTTCGAGTGTGATATCGATGGGCGCCGGTATCGACCTGGACTTAGGCGAGATACTGGATTATCTGACCCAGGACGCGCAAACGCACAGCATCCTGATCTATATGGAGGGCGTGCGCGACGCGCGGCGCTTCATTTCCGGGCTGCGCGCCGCCGCGCGTGTCAAGCCTGTCATCGTGCTCAAGGCCGGACGCCATCTTTCGGCAAGCAAAGCGGCGATCAGTCGCACCGGCTTGCCGATAGACGACGATGCCGCCTTCGATGCGGTGCTGCGTCGATGCGGTGCAGTTCGCGTCCGAACCTACTCTGAACTATTCTCCGCCGAGCAATTGATTGGCGCTGGGCGGTTACCACGCGGCAACCGGCTTGCAGTCATCGCCAACGGCGGCGGACCAGGCGTC
>JBDSCZ010000051.1:0-4167 GCA_039920865.1 Burkholderiaceae bacterium | reverse complement strand
CAGCTAGAAAATTTTCAGCAGAAGCTGTGGTTGAAGAAGAAGGTGGTTCTGGAGACGAACTGGCTCATCACTTTGGACAAAGTACCTGCATCGTTCTACGATGAAATTTGCCAAGCTGCAGAAAACCCACTTCAAACTTTAGCGTGGGATGAACAAGCACTCACTCAACGCCTGGAGTGGGTCGAACTTTTTGGTATTCAAGCAGCTCAAGGTGACCTAGCCGGGGGTACTGGTTACTCTATCCCATTAACCGCGACGTTTTTGGCGGATAATAAGTCGCTAGTTTTGGATACTGTATATCTCGGAACAGATTTAAAGGAACGACTCCTTGCGACATTTGAAGACATAGAGAAAAGTACAAATGGCCTGCTAATCCAAGGTGATAATTTCCAAGCATTGAATCTGCTGACTCAGAGGTTTCACCAACAAATTAAGTCCGTATATATTGATCCTCCATATAACACCGGTGACGACGGTTTTGTCTACAAAGACAACTACAAAGAAAGTTGTTGGCTGAGTTTGATCGACGATCGTATTTCCTTGGCGAGATCCTTGATGGCAAAAGACGCCACGATCTCATCCAGTATCGACGATGAAGAACTCGGCCTACTACAGACAATATTGGATCGCCAGTTTGGAAAGCCAAATCGACTGCCGCTCGTCACGATAAAGCGTGGCAGCGTAACTGGTCACAAGGTTATCAACCCAGGCGTCGTTCGCATCTCAGAATTTCTGATTTCTTATGCCATGGATAAGGATTCCTGGGCGGGCAATGATATCTACAGCGAACGAGAACGCGATTCAAGATACGACACGTTCATTGTCGACTATGAAAAGAGTGTGGATAAATGGGCTCTTTGTTCGTTGCTTGACGCGTTCGCTTCTAGCGAGCGTGTAGAAAAGAAAAAACTTCGAGTGTTATTGGGCGACGCGTATGAGTCACGAATTGTCGAGTTTGTATCTGCAAACGCTGAGCGTGTGGTGCAGTTAGTCACCGTAAACTTGGCGGGTGTTGGTAAGGACTTTGTTGAGGCAGTGCGTTTATCTGGGCAAAGTTCTAACCGTGTTTTGAGATTCGCTAGGAAAGGTCATTCGGACGTTTTTCTGCTGGGTGGGAAAAAGCTGATTTTCTATAAGGATAAGCTCGGTAAGCGCTCCATGAACAGCAGGCTATACAAAGCGGGATTTAGCTGGTTAATTCCTGCATACGCAAATTCCAAGGCAGCAGTGCCTCTACGTCTTCCACGGTTTTCGCTGCCGGCAAGTCCCGCATGACACGACGCAGCCAAACATAAGGCTCCACCATTCGCCTTGGCGGTTTGTACCAGCGAATAAATGACGGCACTGGCATGCGCTCCGTTCTGCGTATCACTAAAAAGCCATCCTTTTCGACCAACCACAAACGGACGAATTGCATTCTCGCAACAGTTGTTGTCAATCTGCAGATCACCACGCTCGGTGTAGCGCGTGAGCCGACTCCAGTATTTCTTCATATACGCCAGTGCCGTACCGAGTGCACTTTTCGGCGTCACGCCGGGCAGCGTCTTTTCCAGCCATGCATGCAGCGCAGCCAGCGCCGGAACGCTGTGCTGCTGACGCGCCAGCAGGCGAACCTCATCCTTGGCGTCTTTGTGATCGCGTTCAATGCCGTACAACTTGCCGATCAGTGTAACGGCTTCGTCGGCATGGCCGCGTTTGCCTTTGGGCTGCACCCGGGTAGCTTCGACAAAGCGGCGGCGCACGTGCGCCCAACAAGCAAGGTGCTCAATACCTTCGGTTTTAGCCAACGCGTTGTAACCATCATAGCCATCGGTCATGAGATAGCCGCGATAATCCTGCAACAGGCGTACCGGCACGTCCCCGCTGCGACTGGGGTCATAGTCGTACAGGACGACCGGCTTGTCCGGCAGACCGCCGGTTTGCACCCACATATAACTGGTCGAGGTCGGTTTCTTGTCCGGCTCCTTGAGAACCTGCACCACGGTCTCATCCATGTGGATAACAGACCCTGCCAGCAGGATATCGCGCATCAGATTGTGCAACGGCTGTAGCAGCTTGCCAGCACCGATGACCCAGCGTGCCAGCGTCTGGCGCGGCACCGGCACGCCGTGGCGTTCTAATACGTATTCGAAACGCGCCAGCGGCAGACCATCGACGAATTTGACCGCCAGTAACATGGCAAGGAAGTCAGGGCTGGCATTGCTCTTGGGCAGAGGCTGGGGTGGTAATGCTGCCGTGACTGGCGCATGGATGCTGCCAGGACAACCATAGCGCTTGCGGATGTGGCGCAATACCTGGATTTGCATCGGGATGATGTCGAGCTGTTCGCTGATGTCTTCGCCAATTTCCACCATCGCCGTGCCGCAGGGGCAGCTGCGCTCTTCTTCGGGTACGTCATGCACGACATCGACCCGTTTGAGCGCCGCTGACAGGGGTTTGCGTTTGCCTCGGGCAGGCTTGTTTGATGGTGGATTGCTGCTATTGCCGGTCGGCGCTGTTTCGGCAGGCACTGGGGCAATGTCTTGTGCTTGTGTGGTCGATGACGCCAGGGTATCAGCCTCATCGAACAAACGGCCTTGTGGGGAGTGTTGTTCTGAACTGGTGCCAAACATGCGGTGCCGTGCCAGCACCAATTGTTCGATCATGCGCTGAACATAGTCTTGCGCTTCTCGCTTGATGGTGTCGGCGGCTATTTTTGCGGCAGCTCTTTCAGCTGCAATTGCAGCCTTAAATGCTGTTTCGTGTGCAGCTTGTTGTGTGTGAAGCAGCTCCGTCAGTCCCGCTATATCCGTCGGTAGAACCGCAGGCAATGCGAACACGGGAGCGCACCATTCTGATGGTAAAACAGAGGGTTCTGGAGGGGCGAAAGGCATGTGGCATTTTATCAAATCCCCCTATGAAACAGAAGAAAAATGAAGCGTTTTATGTGGTTGATTTCGCCATAAATCGAAGCCTTCCAGCAGCCATTCAAATTCCTGCAAACTGATGGTTTGCGTGGCCGCTTCACCATCGCGCGGCCAGGCGAATTTCTCTGATTCCAGGCGCTTTAACCACAAACAAAAACCATTGCGATGCCAGTATAAAACTTTGATTTTAGTGCGCTGCCGATTGGTAAATACATACAGCGCACTGCCAAATGGGTTAAGGCCTAACGCTTGCTCGACCAGTACGCTTAAGCCATTGATCGACTTTCTGAAATCAATCGCTTCGCGGCACAAGTACACTTGGCCGATTTGACAGCCCGGGTGCATCAGCGCACTCCTTGCACGGCACGCGCCAAGTTCGCCAACCATTCCGGTGCAGGAAGCGCAGCCATCTCCAGGCGCATGCCTGATGCCAGTACCAAGGTGTAGTTCGATGAGCGTTGCTCGATGACCTTGTCGGCGACACGCAATGCCACGAATTGACTAGCCTGACAAACGTCGCTACGCGACTTTGTCGCCGGATTCAATTTGCGTCGCCAGTAATATAAGGATTTCGCAGAAATCCCGTGACATTTGGCATAGGCACTGGTCGATCCCTCTTCCAGTTTGGCTGCTGCTACGTGCTTTTGCCAAAATGCCAGGCCCATTATTTTTTTCATATGTGCTCCATCGCAATTCAGATGGAGCAAGGATGCCGAATTCAGAGCATCGCTACAAGTCTGGGGTTTATGGAGCGCTTACTAAGCTCGTAATAATTGGGGGAAGAAAAGTCACAGCCGAACGCGCTTCCGACATTTGGGTAGACGTACTCCCGAATGATTTGCACAACGAAGGTGGGGTCGAACTAAAGAAAGGTAAGAAACCGGAGGCTTTGCTGTCGCGTGTAATTGAGATGTCATCTGTTGACGGTGATTGGGTTCTTGATTTCTTTGGAGGATCTGGCACGACTGCCGCCGCTGCGCAGAAAATGGGACGTCGTTGGATCGTGATTGAGTGCTCGAACTATTTTGATAGCAAGACACTCCGACGAACGAAGAATACGCTCTGGGGTGAGCAGCGCGGTATTAGTCGGAATTTCTCATGGACAGGCGGTGGCATGGTGAAGTACCAACGACTTGAGTCGTATGAAGATTCTTTGAATGCGTTGTCGCTTGATCGTACGTCGTCTCAAGCTGCGTTGATTGACGCTAATCGTTCGATCCGAGAGAGCTATGTTCTTAACTATATGCTCGACATGGAAGCG
>JBDSCZ010000050.1:0-2514 GCA_039920865.1 Burkholderiaceae bacterium | reverse complement strand
GTTCAGCAAGTCAGTGCAGTCGCGCTTTGTCATTGCCGGGGCCGATATCATTGATTTTTATAATGGGAAAAATCTCGATTCGTCGGTCGGCAATCGGTTTCAGCTATGGAATGGTTCCTGGGTAATTTTCCGCGAGCACCCGCTGCTGGGAGTCGGCAGGGAACATTTCTCAGCTGCGTTAGACGAGCTTGCCGAACGCCGCATCATTACAACGGCTGCAGCGGAATACAGTCATTCACACAATGAAATTTTATTCAATATGGCAACGCTCGGCCTGTTCGGCCTGATAGCTATCTTGTCAACCTACCTGATGCCGGCAGCATACTTTTTTCCATATTTGAAACATAAGGACAGGCAGATCGCAACTGGCGCCGCGATCGGGCTGGCGACTTGTATTGGGTTTGCGATTTTTGGGCTGACCGAAACGATGTTTGTTGTTTCGATGACCAGCGCTTTTTACACGCTGGCAATCGCAACCTCGCTGGCTTTTATCGTCAGACGCGAGCAGGCGCTTGGTCGCTAGAGCGCTAAAGTCGCACTTCCATGCGATTCTCGGCTCGTACCTGCGTATTCAGCCAATCCCTGCAAGGCGCGGGTTTCGTGGAGCGCCAGCCTTGAGAATACCTTGGCCCGATTGGGGCTTTCCTGATCCCGCTTCGCCTCCGGATGCCATAGGTGCAGCACTTCCGTGGCGCAAAATCCCTTTTTGCGCGTGATGCCGTGATTGTGAAGCCGCACGACAAAATCGGCGTCTTCATGTCCCCATCCGGTAAAAGTTTCATCGAACCCGTTGATTGCTTCGATGTCGGTGCGCCATGCAGCCAGATTGCAGCCCTTGATGCCGCGCCACTTGAATTCCACTTGCCTGCGCTGAGGGATATCCGGCAGATGAAGATACAGTGGAAAAATCTTGTTGGCTTCTCCGGCCGCGCGTTGTGCGCACCAGAATCCAAAACCCTGATCCAATATCGAGAGGCCTTCGACCACTCGCGTCGTCAATTTTTCCCCTAGTAGGATGCGGCTGCCGGTCACCATCATGCCGCGTTGTGCCAGCGAGCGATGGCGCGTGATGAAATCACGTTGCGGTATGCAGTCGCCGTCCAGAAAAATCAGGTAATCGCCAACCGCGCGCGCAATTCCTCGGTTGCGAATGGCCGATAGCCTGAAACCGGCGTCCTCGTGCCAGACATGCGTGAGCGGAACAGGCGCGCAAGAAGACAGGCTGTTGATCGTGTCGCGCGTTGCTGATCCGGAGCCGTCGTCAGCAACGATGATTTCGTAATCGCGGTCGTTCTGCTGCATCAACGCGCTCAGAACAGCCTTCAAGGCATCGGGTCGGTTGTAGGTGCTGACAATGACTGAGATAAGCGGTGGCTTCAATAGGGCTCCTTTACCTTGCTCGCGTTGAGAAGGTCGGAAGTCTTGTTGCAACTTTCCTGTTCTAGCAGCCAGATTTTCAGATAGCGGTAATAGCTGCCTTCTGCATTGGAAATTGCCAACGCCAATCCGTGTGCGCCATCGAGTATGCCGCGCCGAAGAAAGTAGGTGCGTATGAACGCCCATACGCCGTGCAAAAGCGCGCTGCCCACGCCAGCCCTTCTTCCTCTGGCATAGGCTTGTTTTGCAGAGAGCGTCGAATAGTTGTCGACCTTTTGTAGAACTTGTGAAAAATCCCGAAAGCTGTAGTGCAGCATCACGGATTTCAGTTTTTTCACGCTACCCTCGGCAATCAGGCGCTCATGGACAATATCGTCCGAGAAGCGCGCCGTATTTCGTTTGAACAGACGCGTGACATAATCAGGCGACCAACCGGAGTGCTCGATGAAGCGGCCGCAGTACCATGAGCGGCGCGAAATCTCGTAGGCGTCAGCCGGTTCCGGCAACTTGAGCGCCGCGCAGATTTCATCGGCCAACGCCGGCGTGATGCGCTCATCGGCGTCGATCGACAGAACCCACTCGCCGCAGGCGGCGTCCAGCGCACGGTTTTTTTGCGGACCGAACCCGGGCCAGTCAGCGGCTTCAATCACGGTCGCACCTGCTGCACGTGCGATCTCGACAGTGCCGTCGGTGCTACCCGAATCCACTATAATCCATTCATTTGCAAATCTGACGCTATCCAGACATGCTTTGATATTTCCTGCCTCATTCTTCGTAATGATGATGACCGATAGTTTCATGGAACCAGAATAGAAAATTCGTTTGTGGTTCGCGGTTCGTACCAATACCGCAAAGCAGGCGATTTCAGCCATGCCGCATGGATTGTAATCGGTTTTTACTTATAACTTGAAGATCAACGTGAGCAGGTTCTATTTCCCGTTCACTGAACGTGGCTGCATATTTTTATCCTGATCATTAATACTTTTGCAGGGTAATCTGCAACTACACCACGAGTAAAACAATGACTTTACCCCTGCATTTGAAACGCCTTTTCTTGATGTTGCAGTCTTACAGGAAACGTTTGGCACTGGCTTTTCTAGGCATGATATTGACAGCTCTCACTGAGCCGATGTTCCC
>JBDSCZ010000049.1:0-2808 GCA_039920865.1 Burkholderiaceae bacterium | reverse complement strand
CTTGCGGATGGTAAGGCCGAGCCGGCAGAAATGACGTGCTGTAGTGCCGGGCGAAATCGAGCACCGTGTCATTGGCGCGCGGCTCATAGCGGTTCGAATCGGCGATCAAAGCGCGCGGGTTATCTGGAATAATTAATTGCGGGCAACCATTGAAGAAGCTTAGGGCCTTTGCCGTCGATTCGAGCCAGTCGACCATCGTTTCACGGGGCGTAGCGCAGGCGTATGTGTAGCTGGAAGCACCCATGGCCGCGACAAAGATGTGAGCGCGACTGCCATCCGTGAGGCCTATCGTCGGGCCGGCGTAATCGATGAACAGTTTCTCGCCGGCGCGGTGAACCTGGCGCATCGAGCGCTTGAGTTTCTTCGCAAAACTGCGGTAGTTCTCGCAAAACTGCGAATAGCTGTAAGTCTGCTTATCTGCGTAGTCTGCCCGGTATTCCTCGCACAGCAGCATCAGCGTCACGCCCTTGCGGCGCAGTTCGTGATGGATGCGGCCATAGTCAGGCTGAACATGGTCACGCGGTTTCTCGGGCGCGACCAGCAGTTGCCGCTCAAGTGCAGCTTCGTCCAAGCTTTGCACTGCCGGCCAGTCCAGGCCCGCCGCTGCCGCAAGCCCAACATATTTGGCGACAACGCCTTTGGATATGCCCAACGCAGCGGCGATCCGCTCGTGTGAGAGCTTGGCGTCAAGTTTCAGCCGCAGTACCTCTTTCAGTTTACGCATAGTAATCCTCGGTGCGGGCATGCTGTTTCCAGACAAAAAAGCTGGAAGCCTACCCGATCGGTTGTTATATGCGTAACACCATTTCAGTGCTGTACGACACCATTCCGGTATCGTGACCGATGATTCCGGTATCGTGACCGGCGATTCCGGGAGTTACCCGAAATCGGTCACGTTCGCCCGGAATGAGCGGTCACGATGCGCCGGAATGGACGGTCACGATGCGCCGGAATGACCGGTCACGATGGTCCGGAATACCCAGAACGCCGAATCACTCGCGCCCCGCTGCCAGTTGCTGGTCGAGGGCGCCGACACGCTTGCTCAGGACCTTGACTGTTTCCACGTATTCCTGGAAGACGATTTGCTGGATGGGTTGAGCAAACTTCATTTCCTCCAGCTAGCGGAAATGCGCTTGGGTCCAGTTGCTCTTGCCAGCAAAGCTTTTGCCATACCGAAGCAGGAAGGCCAGCAAGCGCTGCTGGGCCTGGCGTTGCAAATGCTTCATGTCCTCGCGTGCCCGCGTCAGGTCGCGCAAGGCTTCCTGCGCATCATCGGGTACCCAGACCGCTGTCAGTTCACCGGCGCTACTATGCAGACGGGCCAGCATCACGTTGTCGCGACGATCCGTCTTGACCCGGTCGCCAGCCTTCTTCGGGATCAGAGATGGCGCTACCGCCTGGCAGTCCCAGCCCAGTTCAGTGAGTTGGCGATGGATGCCGTAGCCACATGGCCCAGCTTCGTAGCAGAATGAGAGCTGGGCATCGCCTTTGCGTAGCTGGCGCACCAGCTTGGTGATCGCCTCGACCGTGTTGGCGATCTCGCCAAGGTAACGTACTTCGCCGCCACCAGTCTCGGCAACCGACACTGCAATCGTCGCTTTGTGCACATCCATCCCGACAAACTTGGTAAACGGGCTCATGACCTGCCTCCTCAATTGTGGCTCTGCGCCTGGGATTCTCCGGAGCCTCTAGCTTAACCCGCGTTGCTTGAGGTCCGGCAGGTCAATACATGATGTCTAAGTGGAAATTCTAAATGCGAGAGCGCAAAGCGCGCATTAGGAGCAGAAATGAAACGTACCAGAAGGAATCACACTGCGGTATTCAATGCGAAAGTTGCCCTGGCGGCAATTAAGGGCGAGAAGACTCTGGCCGAGCTGAGCACGCAGTATGACGTGCATGTGAACCAAATCACACAATGGAAATCAGAATTGATCAGCCGATCCACCGAGATTTTTGCCACCGCGGCAGAACGCAAGGAAGCCGCTGGTGGGCCGGACGTCGGATCGTTGCATGCCAAGCCTGTCCTGAGCTTGTCGAAGGGATCGGTCAACAGGCGATGGAGATTGATTTTTTGGCAGTCGCGCTCGGTCGCATGGACGGTGCGAGCGCAAAGAAATGATCGACAAATCACACGTTTTGTCAGTGACGCGCCAGGCCGAATTGCTGGACCTGTCGCGCTCGAACGTCTATTACCTGCCGCGTGCGGTGCCACAGTCGGATCTGGCGCTGATGCGCCGCAAGGATGAGCTGCATCTCGAGTACCCCTTCGCCGGCGCCCGCATGCTGCGCGACATGCTCGGCCTGGAAGGCATTGCGGTGGGCCGCCGACATGTGGGTAGGTTGATGGCAAAGATGGGAATCGCAGCCATCTACCGCAAGCGCAACACCAGCAAGCCGCACCCGGAACACCGGATTTGCCGCTACCTGCTGCGCGATCTGGTCATTGACCGGCCAAACCAGGTCTGGGCCACGGATCTGACCTATATTCCGATGCGGCGCGGCTTCGTCTACCTGGTCGCCATAGTTGACTGGGCCACGCGCAAGGTGCTCGCGCATCGGGTTTCAATCAGCATGACGACGGACTTCTGCGTCGAAGCGCTGACCGAGGCAATCGAGAAATACGGTGTGCCCGAGATATTCAACACCGACCAGGGGAGTCAATTCACCAGCAACGATTTCACCCAGGTTCTGAAGGACAATCGTATCAAGATAAGCATGGATGGCAAGGGTCGTTGGGTCGATAACGTGTTTGTCGAAAGACTCTGGAAAAGCGTGAAATATGAGCACGTCTACCTGCATGCCTATGAG
>JBDSCZ010000048.1:0-10509 GCA_039920865.1 Burkholderiaceae bacterium | reverse complement strand
TATTGCAAATGGCCAACCAGGTCCGGGCCAAACACTTCGTGCTGAATGCGTACGGCCGGAATGCCGCGCACAAGCAACGCTCTGCGCTGAATTTGCATGAACGGGCTTGGGCCGCACAGGTAGTAATGCCCATCCAGCGGCAACAACGCATCAGTCATTGGAGCCAATTGCAATAAACCTGCCTGATCAAAGTCGGCACCTGCCCTATCATCGGCACCCGGATTTTCATAGCAAATATGCGTATCAAGCACAGCATATTGATTGTTCAGGGTGGCCAGTTCGGTACGCAATGGATGATGCCTGCCGTTCCGCGCTGCGTGCAGGAAGTGGACGCGGCGGGACGGTGCCGAACGCAGACTGGTATGCAACATGCTCATCATCGGAGTGACGCCCACACCGGCACTAATCAGGACTAGCGGTGCTTGCGACTGCGCATCCATCACAAAATCGCCACAGGGCGGTCCGACCCACAAGGTATCGCCTTCCTGCACCTGATCATGCATCAAGCCGGACACGATGCCGGCCGGTTGCGCCGCATTTGCCACTTCGCGCTTGACGCTGATGCGCCAATAGTCCCGGCAAGGGGAATCGGACAAGCTGTATTGACGCAATTGCCGCAATGACAATGCTGCGACATTCATCGCAATGCTGATGTATTGTCCGGGTTGGAAAGGCGGCAATGGCGCACCATCTGCCGAGACCAGATAAAACGAAGTGACATCCGCACTCTCCTGCTGCTTGCGCAGCACTTTCACCGCACGGCATTGCCCCGGTTCGATATTTTTGGCCGAATACAGCGACTGTTCTTCAGCAATAAACGCGTTCGCCAATAAGCCATAAGCCTCGCCCCATGCCGCCAGCAATTCCGGTGTCGCGGCATCGCCCAGCGTGTCGGCAATACCTTCCAGCAGATATTTGCCAACGATAGGATAGTGCTCGGCCCGGATGCCAATGCTGACATGCTTTTGTACGATGCGACTGATGACGGGGGCAAGGGCTTGCTGGTTATCAATATTTGCGGCATACGCATACAAGGCGCTAGCCAGCGATTGCTGCTGCGCGCCGGATTGCTGATTGCCCATATTGAAAAGATTTTTCAATTCGGGATGCGCTGCAAACATTTTTCCATAAAAACAGCTTGTAATCGCCCCGCCGTGTTCACGCAACACAGGCACTGAGGCTTCGATTAACACACGCGCATTTTGGGAAAGCATTATTTTTTCCTATACATGGTAAGTAAAATACTACAATTAAATTAAAAAAACGCATTGATCCGCATTGATCATAAGTTGACCAATCACGTAATGAAAACGGGGAAATGCTACGGAATCAGTGCATTGCTTGCATTGACTGAAAATGCATCCGTGAAATCACCTCGGCAGTAGGCGATTGCACCAAATCGGCCAAACTATGTTGATTCATGTTGGTATAAAAGTCTTGCAAGCCCAGATCGACCAGACGCTTCAGATGACAATTGCCTTTCAGAGCACACAGCGGTTTTTCGCAATCAATCAGGGACGGGTGACCTTCCAGTGCACGCATGATGTCGCCAAGTAACAACGAGGTAGCCGGCATGGACAACCGCAAGCCACCATTGCGCCCCGGCGTCGCCATGACCCACCCCAACTTCGACAAGCGACTCACAATCTTGTTCAGGTGATTCTGCGGCAGGTCGAATTGCGTTGCTATTTCCTTAATAGTCACCAACTCACCGCCTTGCACCCCCGTCAGGTAAATCAAGATACGTAATCCGAAATCGGTAAAGTGTGTCAATTGCATGGAATCTGAGGCAGCGTATTGGCGCCGAAAACGGCTTGGAAGTGTCAATCATATAATTGAAGCATTTAAAATGCAACAATTAGATTGAAAGAATCCAGAGCTAACGCCATCAGAATCCGGTACTCAATCGCCAATCTGACCCGGTCCTGTAAAGCGCCGTACATGCTTGCCTTGATCAAGCTGCGCCTCCTTCTGCTGGCAGCGCGGCCCGGAGAATTCAGCCTGCATGGCATCCAGAAATACCCGCGTTCGTGTCGGCATCAAGCGGCGTCCGGGGAAAACCGCCCAGGCAGGCACTGCAGGCAAGCTCCAGTCCGCCAGCACCTGCGCCAGCGCGCCGCTGCGCACATGCGGTTCGGCGAAGTGATCGGACAGCATGGTGATGCCGGCGCCCGAGCATGCGAGCCGGATCAGCAACTCGGGTGAATTTGCGCTGACCCGACCGGGAGGCGCGCCCTCCCAGTGCATGTCATCCCGGCTGAACAGCCAGGGTGCTGGCTCGCCATTGCGCGCCAGCAGATGCAAGACGTCATGCTCCATCAACGCCTCGGGCTCGGAGGGGATGCCGCGGCGAGCGAGATAGTCGGGTGACGCATACAGGCCGACCGAAAACACTGCCAGGCGTCGCGCTGCCAGCGAGGCATCGTCGGGCAACTCGCCCATGCGGACCGCTACGTCGAAATTTTCACCGATCAGGTCGACTCGACGCGGAGATAGATCCAGTTCCAGCGCGATGGCCGGGTATTTAACGACGAATTCCGCCAGCATCGGCCCCAGCACCTCGTTGGCAAAGTCGGCCGGCATCGACACCCGCAAGCGCCCGCTCGGCTCGACCTGACGATGCTGGGCCAGCGCCAGCGCAGCCTCGACCTCGGACGTCACCTGCTGGGCATGCAGCAGCACGCTATTGCCGAAATCGGTGACGGTGAGCTTGCGCGTGGTGCGCAATAACAGCCGCTCGCCCAATTGCGTCTCAAGCGCTGTAATGCGTCGCGACAAAGTCGATTTCGGCATCGCCATGCGCTCGGCTGCACGGCTGAAACTGCCCTCCTCCACCACACGGGCGAACAGCAGAAGATCATTCGGATCAAGATACATTACCGCTCCTTCGTTCCATTAATGGAACAATGATATCCATTTTATGGTCTTCCGGATCGATTATGGAATGGTTAAAGTGAATCATCTTAATCAACCACATCAAGGATGACACCATGAAAATTCTGCAAATCAACTCCAGCGTCCGCGCCGAAAGCTCCCACTCCACCCGGCTGGCGAATGCGCTGGTCGAGCGCCTGCGCTATGCCCAGCCACAAGCTGCACTCATCGTGCGCGATCTGGGCCGCACACCGCATCCGATGCTCGATGAAGCGGCGTTGCAGGCATTATTTACGCCAGCCGAACAGCGTACGCCAGAGCAAGCCGCGCGCGTTTCGCAAGACGATGCACTGATCGCAGAAATACAGGCAGCTGACGTAGTGGTACTCGGGGTGCCGATGTATAACTTTGGCGTGACGGCACAACTGAAAAACTGGATCGATGCAATCTCGCGCGTTCAGGTGACCTTTCGCTACACGGCAAATGGCCCCGAAGGTCTGCTCACCGGCAAAAAGGTGTATATCGCGCTGACCCGCGGCGGACTGTACCGGAATACGCCAAACGATACCCAAATGCCGTATTTGAAGACTTTCTTTGGTTTCCTCGGCATGAGCGACGTGCAATTCGTCTACGCTGAAGGTTTGGCGATGGGGCCGGAAGCAGAACAAAATGCGCTGGCCTCGGCAATGAGCCAGATCGAACAAGCGGTACTGGCATAAGCGTGCATTAATGCCTGCACTAATGTGAACTAAGGACAAGGAGATCAGCATGACACTGACCACGACCACCAAGACTGCCGCCATTTACCAGGCCGAAGTTGTCTCACAATCGCGCGGCGTTGAGCAATTGGTTGCCGGCAAGGCGACTTCCGACGGCGCCGGCGTCAAGCTGACACGGGTGCTCACGCAGCCGCTGCAATCCCGGCTCGACCCGTTCCTGATGCTCGATGCCTTCGGCTCCGACCAGCCGGAGGACTATATCGGCGGCTTCCCCGACCACCCGCACCGCGGTTTCGAAACCGTGACCTACATGCTGGCCGGCCGCATGCGCCATCGCGACAGCGCAGGCCACGAAGGTTTGCTGCAAAACGGCGGCGTGCAATGGATGACCGCCGGAAGCGGCGTGATCCATTCCGAACTGCCCGAACAGGAAGAAGGACGCATGGAAGGCTTTCAGCTGTGGCTGAATCTGGCCGCCAAAGACAAGCTGTGCGCACCGTGGTACCGCGATATTCAAAGCGCAGAGATCCCGGAATTCACCACACCCGAAGGCGTGACGGTGCGCGTGATCGCCGGCGCCAGCCATGGCTTCAGCGGCGCGATGCAGCGCGACACCACGCAGCCGCTGTATCTGGATTTGCACTTTCCGGCCAGCGCCAGCTTCGCACAGATCCTGCCGCCGAATTTCAATGCCTTCATCTACGTCTATCGCGGCGAATTGCAGATCGGCGAAAAACCGGTGCCGCAACAGCGCATGGCGATCCTGAAAAACCAGGCCGACAGCGATGGCGTGGTGCTGCAAGCCGAAACCCCGACCCGGGCTTTGCTGGTCGCCGGCCAACCGCTGGGCGAACCGATTGTGCAGTACGGACCATTCGTAATGAACACCCAGGCAGAGATTTTCCAGGCCATCAATGACTTCAACGAAGGACACCTGGCCAGCGCCGGGTGAAGTCGTAGCACGTACCCATCATCATTATTATTTTAGGAAACACAACATGACCGCACTAAATCGTTTTGGCCCGCTGGCGGCACGCATCCTGATCGCACTGATCTTTGTATGGTCGGGCTTCGGAAAAATAAGCGGATTTGAAGGTACGGTGGGCTACATCGCGAGCAAGGGCCTGCCGCTGCCGCAACTGGCCGCCATCGGCGCGATCATCGTCGAACTGGGCGGCGGCATTTTATTAATCCTGGGCTGGAGGGCGCGCTGGGCGGCGGCGGCCATGCTGGTGTTTACCGCACTCGCCGCGTTCCTGTTTCATAACTTTTGGGCCATGCCGCCGGACCAAGTGCAAAACCAGATGATCCACTTCATGAAAAACATTTCGATGATGGGCGGCCTGCTCTTTGTAGTGATCCACGGCAGCGGCGCGCTTAGCCTGGACGGAGCCAACCGGAAGTGATTTGAAGCGGCAGCTGGATTTTTAAGCTGAATGGCATTCTAAATATCAATTCGCGCCCGGCAGAATGGCCGGGCGATGCAATTCTACCGGACGATTTACCGTCCGCGTGCAGGTGCATTTCGAGCTTTGTGTTGCACCATTCCTATCCCTTTGATGGGCAGTATTATTCATGGCCGTTGCTTGTCATTTTTGTTCAAGCGCTTCATTCAGCCTACCCAAGCAATGGTTGTATCGAGGCCATCAACGGCTGGTATTAGGCAGTCAAACGCAAGATGCGCGGTTTTGTTCGCTTTGAAGCGAGTAGCACCAAAACTAGGCGTCCGGAACTTGTCCCAGATCAACAAAGTCACCGCGCCATCACGGCTGTCCCACTTCCCCGATAACGCCGAATTCAACTGCGGTTTTGGCGAAAAAGAGATGCAGACCGGGCTCCGCATGCAGACGCTCGAACAGTCTTGCCGACTCTTCTTCGGTGACCACCATGGTGACTTCGACCGGCTGGTCGGCCAGCTCGAAAAAATGGGCTGAATGGAGCTTGTGATGGTGGCCGAGACCTTCCTGCGCGGTGCGCAGGGTTGCGCCGCTGATCTGCATCGACTGCACCAGCGCCATCAGCCATTCGGCCAGCGGCTGATGGCCATGGCGGCGGTCTTGCTGGGTAAAGAATGTCAGTTGATAGCCGTTCATGCAATTCTCCTCACGTCTTCATATCAGGCGCGCAACACTTGTTGCGCAATAACGATGCCGACAATTGTCAGCAGCACCGAACCCATCACGTGGACCATGATTTCAATCGCAGCGTCGGCGACTCTGCCCTGCTGCAGCTGGCTGCTGACTTCCAGCGAAAAGGTCGAAAACGTGGTCAAGCCGCCCAGAAAGCCGGTAATGATGGCGAGGCGCCACTCGGGCGGAATGGCTGAGCGGCTGATGAAAACTTCGCTGGCAATTCCGATCAGCAAGCCGCCGATCAGGTTTGCCGCCAGCGTGCCCAGCGGCAGGCCGGGCCAGATTGCATTCAATGCCAGTCCCAGACGCCAGCGCAGCACAGCGCCAAGCGAGGCGCCCAAGGCAATGATTGCGATTGGAATAATCATAGCGCGCAATCCGTTTCAATAAGGTGTGACAACAATTTTTCCGTCATGGGCAAGGCAGTCCATGGCGGCAATTATTGTGTGTAGGCGGGTAGATTACTGCGACTCTTCAAAGCCAACAAGGAAGATCGGCATCGCACCGCTAAATACCGCTTGCGACTTGCGGCAAAAGCGGTGGCTTTGATCTGCGCTTTTTGTCCTACAATCGCTCACTTATGAGCCAAATCGACATTCTCCTGCCCTTCGGCCTGCCTGCGCCCGAACTGGCGCCTGACCTGATCAGGCAATTAAAAACCCCGGCGCTGGCCACCCTGCTGGGACGCGCCCGATCCGAGCCGCAAGCACCCGAATGGCAGAGCTTCGACGGCTTTGCCAGCGCCCTGCCGCACGAAGCCTGGCTGGCGCAGCAATTCGGGCTAGAAGCGCACATGGCGCAGGGAGGCAGCCCACCGGTGGCGCTGGCGGCGATGGCAATGTTCGGTTTGGAGCCGGATGACGGCGTCTGGTTCATGCTGCAGCCGATCCACATCCATGTTGCGCGCGACCATCTGGTGCTGATGGATCAGCGGCAGTTGCCGATTTCCGAGCAAGAATCGCGCACCCTGTTCGCGCTGGCCGAACCGCTGTTTACCGAGTACGGCATGGCGCTGCGTTATGGCGATGCGCATACCTGGTTCATGCGCGCCGATGCCTGGGGTGATTTGCGCACCTCGACACCGGACGCGGCCTGCGGCCACAACATCGATATCTGGATGCCCAAAGGCCGCTTTGAGCGCGACTGGCGCAAGTTGCAAAACGAAGTCCAGATGCACTGGCACGATCATGCGATCAATCAGGCGCGTGAAATGCGCGGACAAAAGCCGGTCAATTCGCTCTGGCTGTGGGGCGGCACGCCAAGCGCCCCGCGGTTGACGCAAAGCACGGCGCAAAGCCGTTACACGGCTGCATTCAACCTGCCGCGCTGGATGGGCGCACTGGGCCAAAACCGCAACATGACCGCCGAACAGCTGATCTTGGCGGCGCCGCAACAGGGTTTGCTGGTGCTGGATGCGCTGGTGGAAGCTGCGCTGGCGGGCGACTGGGGTCGCTGGCTGGAACAAATGCAGGAGCTGGAATTACACTGGTTCGCGCCGCTGCTGGACGCCATCAAGGCCGGCAAACTCGGTAGCGTTGCGCTGATCCTGAGCCACAACAAGGAGCTGCGCAGTTGCCATGT
This sequence comes from Burkholderiaceae bacterium, assembly GCA_039920865.1. GTDB lineage: Bacteria > Pseudomonadota > Gammaproteobacteria > Burkholderiales > Burkholderiaceae_D > AVCC01. Next base: position 3,203 of record JBDSCZ010000048.1, on the reverse strand, counting down.
CAACCGGATGGCGCTGCGGCGGTTCTGGTTGAAGCCCTCGCTGAACCAGTTGCGGTAGGTGGTGGTATGCAGGTTCATCATAAAAAATAACGTCCACGAAAGACACGAAACGCACGAAAAAATGATGCTTTAGGATCCGAGCCAGGTTCAGACCAGGATTCGACGCATTTCAATTACTGGATCAGGTATATTTTATATCCGCAGTAAAAATATGCGGGAAATACCATGAAAATTACGATACTCCTTATATTTTCGAATCTTTTTGAATGCTCGGTCAACCTGCCGCTTCGCTTAAGAGCGTAGTGTTGCGAATTTGTAGGAGCGCACCCGGGCGCGACCAACGGCAGCAGTCTGGCGACTGCTTTCGCGCCCGGGTGCGCTCCTACAAAAAATTACTTCGGCGTCGAAATCTCCGGCAGGAACTGGGCAGTTACAAACTCGTGGCATTTTGATCCCTGTTCGTGCATTTCGGGGACAATCCCCGCATCAGTTAAAGATCAGTTAAAGAAGACCACACCATGACCCGAATCACCACCCGTCCCTATTCGTTCCGCGCTTCCGAGATGCTGCGCCAGAGCGGCGTCCATCCGGTGCTGGCGCGCGTGTATGCGGCGCGCGGCCTGACCGACGTGCACGAATTGTCCAGCGAGTTGAAAGCATTGATTGCGCCCGCCGGCTTGCTACACATCGATGAAGCGGCGGCATTTCTGGCCGATGCGATTGCCGCCGGCAAGAAGCTGGTGATCGTCGCCGATTACGACTGCGACGGCGCCACCGCGTGCGCGGTCGGCTTGCGCGGCTTGCGCGCTTTGGGCGCGCAGGTCGATTTCATCGTGCCGAACCGGTTCGAATACGGCTACGGGCTGACGCCCGAAATCGTAGATTTGACCATCCGCGAAAAAGCGCCGGACATCATCGTCACGGTCGACAACGGCATCGCCAGCATCGACGGCGTGGCAGAAGCCAACCGGCGCGGCGTCGAAGTGGTGGTCACCGACCACCATCTGCCGGGCGATGCGCTGCCGGATGCGCGCGTGATCGTCAACCCGAACCAGCCGGAATGCGGCTTCCCCAGCAAGAACCTGGCCGGCGTGGGCGTGATGTTTTACGTGCTGCTGGCACTGCGGGCAGAAATGCGCCGGCGCGGCATCTTCGATGCGCAAACCCAGCCCAAGCTGGATACGCTGCTCGATCTGGTGGCGCTCGGCACAGTGGCAGATGTGGTCAAGCTCGACGCGAACAACCGCATTCTGGTCGCGCAGGGCTTGAAGCGCATGCGCGCCGGCCGCATGCACGCCGGGGTTGCGGCGCTGTTTCGCGCTGCCAGCCGCGAAGCCCGGCGCGCCACGCCGTTCGACCTCGGCTTTGCGCTGGGGCCGCGGCTGAACGCGGCCGGACGGTTGGCCGACATGGCGCTCGGCATCGAATGCCTGACCACTGACGACGAGGGCCGGGCCTGGGCGATTGCGCAGCAGCTCAATGAAATCAATATCGAGCGGCGCGCGATCGAGGCCGATATGCAGGATGCCGCGTTGCTGCATCTGGACGACTTCGCGCCGCAGGACAGCAGCACCATCACCGTATTCGATGAAAGCTGGCACCAGGGTGTGATCGGCATCGTCGCCTCGCGCCTGAAAGACAAGTTTTACCGCCCGACCATCACCTTCGCACCCGGCGGCGCGGGCTTGATCAAGGGTTCGGGCCGCTCGATACCGGGTTTCCATTTGCGCGATGCGCTCGATCTGGTGTCCAAGCAAGCGCCGACCCTGATCGAAAAATTCGGCGGTCATGCGATGGCGGCCGGACTGACAATCCGCGCCGAAGCGTTGCCGGCGTTCTCGAAAGCGTTCGAGGCCGTCGGTCAGTCATGGCTCGGCGCGCATCAACTGGAGCGCATCATCGAGACCGACGGTGCGCTGGAGGACGCGTATTTCACCACCCAGTTCATCGAAGTCATGGACGGCCAGGTGTGGGGCCAGGGTTTCGCGCCGCCGCTGTTCTGCGACGAATTCCACATCGTCAGCCAGCGCGTACTGAAGGAACGCCATTTGAAGCTGCAACTGGAAAAAAACGGCCAGCGCTTTGACGCGATCTGGTTCGGCCATGCCGATGCGCTGCCGGATCGCGCACGCGTTGCCTTCCGGCTCGACGCCAATGAATACAACGGCGTAACAAGGGTGCAATTGATGGTGGAACATGCGGAAGCGGCGTGATTCACCATTTTTAATGGTGGCTATTTGATTTTTCTCAGGCAGTCGGCAGACTCTTGCATTAGGCTGAAAATGCTGTGAATGCGGCAGCTCGGGTCTACAGTGGACGTTGCGCCGGTTGTGCGCGATCCTTGCTGCACGACATCCCATACTTTTCTCTTTTTCCCTATAAGGCCCAAGATGAAACGAAGCGGATTATCTGTGATTGCAATCGCCTTGATGAGTAGTCTGGGCTTGCTGGCAGGGTGCGACAAGGCTGAGACGCCGACGCCGAAAATGGATACCACGCAGCCATCATCGGCACCGGAAGTGAAGCAGGAAGGTGTCAGCGGTGTAGTGACGTCCAGCCAAAGCGAGCGCGAATCTACATTGCAGATGGCGCGCCAGGAAATCGATCAATTGAAAACAAAAATCGATGCCCTGGCAGTTAAGGCAAAAGATGCCAGCGCCGCAATGAAAGAAAAGCTGACAGCGGAGATTCAGAGCTTCAAACCGGACCTCCAAGAGCTGGAGACGAAATTCAGCGCACTCAAGGACGCCAGCGCCAGCGCCTGGGACGACATGAAGACATCGTTCAACGCATCGCTCGACAAGCTCAAAGGCTCGGTGGCGAAATCCAGCCAGCAGTCGGGCGCGACCGGCAGTTCGTATTGACATTAAAATATACTGACAGTTGTATTTTTAATGTCGCAATGCTTTTATGCGGGAAAGCCATTAAAAATACACATACTCCAACAATTAATTTATTGCCTATAATTATTCATCGAATAAGCCAATCAAGAGCTACGTGGCGCGCTCCTTCAAAAACAAAAAGCTGCTGCTTAGAAGTTTCTTATAGGGTGGGCTGAACAATAACTATTGTCGGGCAATCATTGAAACACCCTAACCGTACCCGCCACCATTCTTTGACAGCATGAATGAATCCGTAATAATCGGGCTGTCGGTTGCGCTGGGTTGCGGTTTGCTGATCGGCATTGATCGCGAGCGCAGCAA
>JBDSCZ010000047.1:0-3170 GCA_039920865.1 Burkholderiaceae bacterium | reverse complement strand
TGCTGTTTATTCGTGACCGGATTCGGCCCGGAGTTGGATTCGTAGACAATAAGGATAGATGGCCCAGTCGACAATTTTACGTTCTTGACCATCTTGATTTTGACCGCACGGCCAGTTTTAACCAGTTCAGCCGCTTGACCATTTTTAACGGATGCCACAGAAGGCGATGCGATAGTTGCACTGATGTCGATATCGACTGCGTTATATTTATCAGTGAATCGCGCGCCGTTCTGGCGTTCGGTACGTGCCCATCCCTCTGGAACACGTACGGAAAACCCAGTCGGAGATTTGAAAGTAACGAAGACCTGCGAGTCCGGGATGTCGCCAGGCGGGTTTCTCTCTGGTGCGGCGGCCTGTTCTGCAGCCATTGCCGGCGGTACCATCATCGGTAACATGCCGCCTATGAACGTGATAAATAAGGCGTTCGCCATGGCTGTTCGTAAAATCGTTTTGAGAGGGGTGTTCATCCTGATTCCTTTGTTTGATGAATTCTTTTGAGGCCTTGGCTACACATGCATGGCGGTATCAATGTTGCGATTGCGCGCTCTTTTTTGTGTCTAGTCGCCATGCTTCCGATGAGTTTTATTGCCAGTGCGCAGTCTCGACGGGATTACGTACCAGTAAAGACGCTGTGCAGGAATTGAAATTGCACGATCGATTACACCAGCAGCAGCACGGGAAATGAGCGCTGCCAATGCCGCCACTGGCAACGCGCCAGCGATGTCCAGCGGAAAATGCACGCCCAGGAAAATGCGAGACCAGCCAACTAACAGACCCACAGTCATCAAGGGTACCGTCAGCCACGACAGGCGCCGGCTTGCCAAAAATCCTAGTCCCAGTCCCCAAAATACCAGCATGTGATCGCTCGGAAAGCTGGCGTCGGGAGCATGCGGTAGAAAGTTGGTCCCGATATGTTGCATAAAAGGACGTGCATGTGGCCACAGGTGCGACACGAGTTGTCCTAACAGTAGCGCGACCCCAACAGTGACTGTTGCGTGTACCAGGTCATCCCGGTCCAGCGCGGTGCCGCGTATCCAGAGTCCAATCAATAAAATCGGCAAAGCGAAAATCAAATATTCCGCAAATACAAAAGCAAGCGTAATTTGCCACTGCGTTACGTGCGCTGGCGCATTCAGTAAAAGAAATAAATGTTGGTCAAATGCGTTCATGGTGAGCAGCTTTATTTTTAGGGCATGAGGTAAGGCGAGACATCTGATTGGGTCAAGATACGCGTCGGGGGCGCGTCAATTGCGCCCCCCTCAGTTTTAGTGAGATAGTCGCTGGCACTTGACTGAACTTCAGTCCTGTTCTTCGTGGTCACCCTCATGCTCGTCCTTGTCCGCCACCGCCGAGAGTATTTTCCCGTCACGGCTATCGACTGTCACGTCCATGATCTGGTCTGCCTTAAGTACTTCTACCCGGAAGGAGAATTTCCCGCTCTTGTCTTCCAGCTTGGCATCTACCGCTTTGCCTTGCACATGCGTTTCCGCCGCTGTGATTGCATTGTTAAGGGTAATTTTGGCTGCGCTCATTTGCGCCTTCAGTGCCGGCACTTCATTTTTTTCCATGTGTTTGGTGGCAGCAAAGGCTACGGTACTGAGCGCAATGACACCGGCGATTGCAGTACTTATCAAGTGTTTCGTTTTCATGCTGTATTCCTTGTAATGAATAATTGAAGCCACTGGTGCAGGCCTGAGACCTTACTGCGCTAACGACGCGCAATCGGGTGATTGAGAGCATAGGACGTGAGACTTAGCTAGAACTGAGCATTACTGGTGGATTTGCTGCCAGACGCAAAAAATGACTGCCGGAATACTTGCAGCCCTCTCATATTCGAGTACGGGCTTTTCTGCGATTGCCGGTAGCTTGGGTAGGTATTTGCCTTGGCGTGCATTTTCTGTGGATATATCGGAGGTGCCGTGCCGAATGGCGGGCCGTGTTTCCGTGAAGCGCTTTGTTTTATGGCGCTTCTTTCTATGCTCGAACGGGAGCTGTCGTTAATTTTCTGACCGTTGATTCGTTGCGGCCGGGTGATACGGTGACGTCCTATGCTTCCCCTAAGTTTCAAGCTCGATAGTGATGCTTGGCGTCAAGCATCCCAATAATCCTGAATGGAGAAAATTATGGAATACACATTGCGTGAAGATAAAAAGCACATGCTGAACAAGGTGCCTGAGGTGGTATTTTTTTTCTGGGTCATTAAGATCATGGCTACCACCGTCGGCGAAACGGCGGCGGATTTTCTGAATGTCAATCTGAATTTCGGGCTGACCAACACCTCCATCGTCATGGGTGTATTGCTGTTGACTGTATTGTTCATTCAGATGCGCGCAAGAAGATACATTCCATCGATTTACTGGGGCGTCGTGGTTCTGCTCAGTATTTTTGGCACGCTTATTACCGATAACCTGGTGGACAATCTTGGCGTTTCTCTAGAAACCACCACCGCTGTGTTCAGTGCTGCGCTCCTGGCAACGTTTGCAGCTTGGTTCGCCAGCGAAAAAACGTTGTCCATCCATACCATCCACAACACCAGACGCGAACTGTTTTACTGGACGACCATTCTGTTCACGTTTGCACTTGGCACGGCGGCAGGCGATCTGGCAGCAGAAGGCATGCAACTCGGCTATGCGACGTCGGCATTGATTTATGGCGGACTGATCGGTGCCGTCACGCTGGCCTACTACGTCTTTAAAGCCAACGCCATCTGGGCGTTCTGGATTGCCTACGTCCTCACGCGTCCATTTGGTGCATCTTGCGGCGATTTTCTATCGCAAAGCACGGCCGATGGTGGCCTCGGGCTGGGTACTGTGGGTACAAGCGTGATTTTTCTTGTGACGATCTTCGGCCTGGTGTCGTATCTGAGCATGTGTCAAAGGAAATTGCGCATTGCACGGAATTATTGATCCGGCACGATGGAGATCATGGAAGATCTTTTGTGATAGACGACCTCCATCAATCGATCCACAATACGTTTTCCCATGAAAATCAATCCAAGAATTTGCCAATCGAGGAGTGCCAGGTCGCATGAGAGTGCTATTGGTTGAAGACGATTATATGATCGGTACCGCAATTGAGCAGTCGCTGAAAGATGCGACTTACGCGGCGGACTGGGTCCGTGACGGCGGCGCGGCAATAATTGCCTTTCAAGGCCAGACTTATGACATCGT
>JBDSCZ010000046.1:0-20303 GCA_039920865.1 Burkholderiaceae bacterium | reverse complement strand
CTCCACGGTATCGAGCGAATCAGCACCCAGATCATCTACAAACGATGATTCAATTTTGATGTCAGCTTCGGCTACACCCAGTTGCTCAGCAACGATTTTTTTAACGCGTTGTTCGATATCAGACATGTATTGCCTCCAATGTGTTGGTTACAGAAAGTGCGCGCATTTTATCAGGTTTGCGACGCTAAAAATTAATTTCAGCTTCTTCGTTTAAATTTAACTTAAAAACAAATAACTTCCATCAGTTACAAATTATCCCATGTACATCCCGCCATTAACATGCAAGGTTGTACCTGTAATATAGCTTGCCTGAGGCGAGGCTAGGAACACTGCCGCGGCAGCGATATCTTCTGGCAAACCAAAACGATTTAATGGTATCTGGCCTAACAATGCCGCTATTTGCTGGTCATTTAACGATTTCGTCATATCCGTATCGATGAAGCCGGGGGCGATGCAATTTACAGTAATATTGCGACTGCCGATTTCCCGTGCCAGTGCACGACTCATTCCTGCCACGCCGGCTTTAGCCGCAGCATAATTCATCTGACCCGGATTGCCCGTCGATCCAACCACCGAAGTAATATTAACGATACGCCCGTTTTTAGCTTTCATCATACCGCGCAGCACTGCCCGAGAAAGGCGTGCTACCGCTGTCAGATTAGTCGCAATAACCGCATCCCACTCTTCGTCTTTCATACGCAAAGCAAGCTGATCCTGCGTAATTCCAGCGTTGTTAACAAGGATCGACAATCCGTCATAATTCTTCTGAATATGATCAACCATGGCATTACATCCAGCCACATCATTTACATCAAGCACGACTCCCTTGCCTGAACTGGCACCTGAGGCAGTCAAATATTCAGTAATCGCACCGGCCCCAGATTCTGATGTCGCTGTACCAATAACTATGGCACCTTGCCTGGCAAATTCAAGTGCAATCGCACGGCCAATCCCACGTGAAGCGCCGGTAACTAAAGCCACTTGGTTTTTTAAATTTTGCATCACTTCAATAACTCCAAAATTCTATCCAGCGATGTTTGATCAGTGATTGCTTCAGCCTGCAAATTAGTATCGATACGTTTCGTCAACCCAGTTAACACCTTGCCCGGCCCGCATTCCACAACATACTTAACATTCTCTGCCGCAAGCTTTTGTATTGTTTCGACCCACCTCACCGGACTGGCAGCCTGTCGCACTAAGGCATCCTTGATTCTGGATGGATCGCTTTCAACTGCCACATCGACGTTATTAATTACAGCGATTTGTGGTGAAGAAAAAGCCAGATCAGCCATAAAGACACGCAAACGGTCTGATGCCGGCTTTAATAAAGAGGAATGAAATGGAGCAGATACTGCAAGGGTCAAAGCGCGTTTAGCTCCCTTTGCTTTGGCAATTTCACAAGCGCGCGCGATGGCCCCTTTGTGACCAGCAATCACTACTTGTGCTGGCGCATTGAAATTGACCGCCTCCACAACCTCGCCTTGCGCAGACGCGGCGCATACTTCATACACTTCATCGTCTGTGAGACCGAGAATCGCCGCCATGCCGCCTTGACCGACTGGCACCGCGTCTTGCATTGCTTGTGCGCGAAAGCGCACTAAACGCACGGCTACGTCGAATGGTATGACGCCCGACGCAACCAGAGCAGAATATTCACCAAGGCTATGACCCGCAGCAAGTAATGGCGTCGCACCACCGGCGGCAATCCATGCCCGATAAAACGCTACTGCGGCGGTCAACATCACCGGCTGGGTATTCGTCGTTAAATCCAGCTCTTCTTTCGGGCCGTCTGCCATCATCCGACCAAGGTCAAACTGCAATGCCTCCGATGCTTCAGCGATGGTTTGCTGCACAACTGCATTTTCAGCAAAGCCTTTTAACATCCCAATACTTTGAGAACCTTGACCGGGGAATACAAATGCAAATTTATTCATGCTTGTTATTGGCAATAGATTAGTTACATCCGTGCGAGTATCGCACCCCAAGTAAAACCACCACCTACGCCTTCCATCATCACGGTTTGCCCGGGCTTGATGCGTCCATCGCGTATGCCGACATCGAGTGCCATCGGAATGGAAGCTGCAGAAGTATTGCCATGCTGATCTACCGTAACAATTACTTTTTCCATCGGTAAGCCAAGTTTCTTGGCTGCACCCCTCATGATGCGAATATTTGCCTGGTGCGGTACTAGCCAATCAACTTGCGATGCATTCAGTTGTGCCTTTTCAAGCACCTCATGCGCAACCTGATCCAGTACTTTCACCGCCAACTTGAATACCGCCTGACCGTCCATAGACAAGAAAGCACTGCCTTCCAAAACTCCGCCATTCAAATTGCCAGAGACATAGAGAATGTCGGCGTGACGTCCATCCGCATGCAATTTACTGGCTAGAATTCCTGACTGCTGTGAAGCTGACAGAATCGCAGCGCCGGCACCGTCACCAAACAATACACAGGTACCCCGATCATTAAAATCAAGGATACGGGAAAATACCTCCGCTCCAATTACGAGTACGTTCTTGTGCGCGCCTGACTTGATGAAACTGTCGGCGATAGAAACAGCATAAATGAACCCGCTGCATACCGCCTGCACATCTACTGCGGCGCACTCATTGGTAATACCAAGCTTGCGCTGCACTATGGTCGCCGTGCTGGGGAATCCCCCAAGATGATCCGGGGTCGATGTAGCAAGAATAATCAAGTCAATGTCATTGGCTACCAGACCAGCCATCTGAAGCGCATTTTTTGCTGCTTCGACTGCCAGATCGCTGGACTGCGCACCCGGGTCGGCAAAGTGGCGGGCAGAAATACCGCTGCGAGATACTATCCACTCATCAGACGTTTCGATTCCTCTTTCAGCCAATCGCTTGGAGAGATCATGATTCGTTACACGATTTTCAGGCAGATAACTGCCTGTTCCGATAATTTTACTATAGAGAGTCATGCCGTTTTATGTTCATTATTACTTGCTTGATTGGCCGGCTGAACTGCATCCGGGCCAGGCAAGGTTACGTTAACTGCGGTCGGCATTAAGCCTTCAATCGTTAGCGAAATACGGGACAAAACATCATATTTGGCTGCGTCAAAAGCACGTTTGATTGCCCATTCGAACGAATAGGCATCTGCACCGCCATGGCTCTTGAACACCAGGCCGCGCAAACCCAATAAGCTAGCACCATTGTAGCGGGAAGGATTCATCCTTGCGGAAAAAGATTTAATTGCTTTCTTCGCCAATAAAGCGCCCAACATGCTTAATAAATTGCTCTTGAATTCTGCAGTCAACCCTGACTTGACCAGACGACCCATACCTTCAGCCGCTTTCAATGTTACGTTGCCGACGAAGCCATCACACACGACAATATCCGTGGTGCCTTCGAAAATATCGTTGCCCTCCACGTTGCCATAGAAATTAAGTACACCCTTGGCACTATCGGCGCGCAGTAATTCACCCGCTTGCTTGACGACATCATTTCCCTTGATGGCTTCCTCACCGACGTTCAGTAAGCCGATGGTTGGCCTAGACTTGCCTTCAATCGCAGAGACCAGTGCCGATCCCATGATAGCAAATTGATGCAGATGCTGCGGTTTGCAATCGACATTCGCACCAAGGTCAAGCATATAAGTTGGACCATTTTTCTGATTCGGAAGAATGCCACAGATGGCTGGACGCTCGATGCCCGCGATCGTTTTCAGTACGTACCGCGATACCGCCATGAGCGCACCAGTATTACCCGCCGATACGCAGGCCTGCACCCCTCCGCTCTTTACCAGGCCAATAGCTACACGCATTGAGGAATCCTTCTTTCGACGCAAGGCAACCTCGATCGGATCGTCCATCGTGACGATTTCGGATGCATGCAGTATGGAGAGACGCGGATGCCCTGCTGCTTTATGTTTTTTTAACTCCGCGAGTATCACTTCTTCCAGACCAACCAGAATCAACTCGGCATCAGATTCATGATTAAGAAATGCAATAGCAGCTGGTACAGTAACTGACGGGCCATGATCACCACCCATACAGTCAATAGAAATTTTAATTGTCATTTTTTTGATTCAGTGCCTTACTCAAGCCACGCATTATGGGGCAGAATCTGCGTGATTCAAAATGATGAACTACTAATTTCAGGCGCAAAAAAACGGCGCCAAGTCAAAAACTCGTCACGCCGTTCTTAATTCGGAACTGCGATTACTCGTCGTTCTTTGTCTTCAGTACCTTACGACCACGATAATAGCCATTTGGGCTGATATGGTGGCGCAAATGTGTTTCGCCAGTGGTTGGCTCGATACCCAATTGTGGTGCAACCAGGAAATCGTGCGAACGGTGCATACCGCGCTTCGACGGGGATTTCTTATTTTGCTGAACTGCCATGATAACTCCTAATACTCAAGTTCTAAAATATAAACACATTCAGTTTGCAAGTTCATAGGCAAACTGAAATCCTTGCTGAAAATCAATTTCGAAACTAGTTCAAACGTTTCAACACATCAAATGGTGAGCTTTTTTTGGCCCCATTCAATGCATCCATCGCTGCTACGTCTGGACAAACTTCATGCTTGATGGAAAGAGGTATCGCCAGCATCACCTCGTCCTCGATCAGAGCCAAAACATCCAGAGCCTTTGATCCGACGATAACGTCGATATCATCATCATCCAGCATCGCTTCAATTTCATCCGCATGCACATCATCTTTCGCAAGAATCAAAATCGATTCGGATGCGATATTAAATGCACATGGCGTCAAACAACGCTGGCACAGCAACGATACTGATCCAGATACAGATAGCTTCAGTTGCGAGAACCCCAAACTACCGCTACCGCCCTTAATCGACCAAGGCAGAATCGCTGACTTATCAACACATTCACCTGAAAGCCGCGCCGAATCTGCGACGGAAATCTGCCCCTGACGACTTTCTTTCAGCCGGCAAAATTCGTAGGCGTCGATTACAATAGCATTCATAGGCAAAGTTGAACCCGGAAAACCTGCGATAATAACAGTGTTTTCTATTATTCGTCAAAGTGTTAGAACACTTTTTTCGAAGTATATTCACATCCGATCGATCTAATGCCATCCACGCCAACTCCCAAGCTGCTACCCCGACTAATTCTTGCTTCAAGCTCGCGCTACCGGCATGAATTACTGAGCCGGCTACAACTACCGTTCGATGTATTGATTCCCGATGTTGATGAAACCCCGCTTACCGGCGAAACACCGGCAATGACCGCGTTGCGACTGGCCCGTTCAAAAGCTCAGGCTGTCGCATTGCTGACGCCGGGCACGCTGGTAATAGGATCGGACCAGGTCGCCACGCTTGATGAACTGCAGATTGGCAAACCGGGAAACCATGAAAACGCATTACTGCAATTGCAAAAAATGCGTGGTCGGCGTGTGATTTTTCATACTGCCTTATGTCTTTGGGATGGTCGCCAGGACATGCCTGAAAAACAAGTGCAAGTAGAAAACATCCAGACTTTCGTCACCTTTCGCGACTTGCCGGACCATGAATTGAACGCTTATTTACATATTGAGCGTCCATACGACTGCGCCGGCAGTGCAAAAAATGAAGGACTGGGAATTACGATCATCGAAAAAATCGAAAGCACCGATCCCACTGCCTTGACTGGCCTGCCGCTCATTGCGCTGACTACGATGCTGCGCCGAGCCGGCGTGCCACTTTACGCGTCCATATAAAATATGCGGAGTATTGTGTTTTATTACCACCTTACCGCATATTAAATATGACATATAAAAATATACTCATAATAATACTACATACATAACCATGCCAGGCATCCTGTATCTGATTCCAAATACGCTCGGCCTGCCCGAGAGTCCGACAGGCGATCTGCTGTCACTAATCATTCCGCAACAGGTGCAAGCCATCAGCGCCGGCCTCGATTATTTTGTGGCGGAAAATGCCAAATCGACACGCGCATACCTCAAGCTGCTGTCTTCAACACACCCACTGGTAAAACCATTACAAGAAATTAGCATTGCCGAATTGAATGTCAATACTTCGGCAGAGGCCTTGCCGGCACTGCTGGCGCCGATTCTGGCCGGCCAGAATGCAGGCCTGATTTCCGAAGCCGGCGTGCCTGCGGTGGCTGACCCGGGCGCCAATCTGGTGCGATTGGCGCATCAGCACGGCATTTTGGTACGACCGCTGGTCGGCCCGTCTTCGCTGTTGTTGGCAGTCATGGCAAGCGGCCTGAATGGTCAGAGCTTTGCTTTTAACGGGTATTTACCGACCGATGCCGGGTTGCGCATCAAGCGCATCAAGGCGCTTGAAGAGCGCTCGCGCCTTGAAAAACAAACACAGCTTTTCATTGAAACGCCGTACCGCAACGGTGCGATGCTGGAGGCGCTGGCGGCAAGTTGTGCTCCGGACACCTTGATTTGCCTTGCCACCGACCTGACTTTGCCGACCGAGACAATTCGTACCCAAAATGCAGGCAAGTGGCGCCGCGCACTCGGCGCCGGCGAGATGCCTGCTTTTCACAAGAAACCAACGGTATTTCTGTTATTGGCACAATAGCCGGCTATGCCATCGCTCCATGCGATATCCGAGATTTGAAGCTGGCATGAATCCGCAGTGGATAATTTCGGTTTTGCAGTGTCGCCAGTAACGCGCCGGCACCCTCAATCTGCTCGATATTTTCTACCAGTTTCAGCATATCGCCGCATCGCCCCTTGCGCAGCTTTAGTGAATGCGCTTGACGGGGCATTAAGAGACGACAATTCGCATGCGACAAGACATTGCTATCTAATCAGAATAGATTGTCGCACCAGAACAAAATCCATGAACCTCATGACCGAATCGCTAGCCTCGCTGGGAATAGGCGGGTGAATCAATGGCGATCATTTCAACCTAAACTAACAGCTGATTCCTGAAACTTGCACGGGCTTTCCACGCAAAATTGCTGTCGTCCGGTTTCACCTGATGCCGCGCTCTAAAAAATCCGCATCAAATTAACCGGCAAAAACCGTATCGGGCCATCCTCCGATCGAATACATTCAAACCCGACGCGTACCGGTAAACTTCGCCAGCGGTGCGCCCGATTCCAGCGTAAATCCAGCGTCGGCATCGGTTCCCAATGCGCTTACCAGATACGGCATCAGCTCCTTGAGCATGGGCTCCAGCGTCCAAGGCGGATTGAGCACAAACATGCCGCTACTGTGGAGGCCAAAACCGTCCGGCGACGGTGCACAGACTGAAAGCGTGACATTGAGCCAGCCGCTGGAGGGCAGTCGCTTCAATTGCTCCGGCAATTGGCGCGATTCCATCCGATTGAGTACCGGATACCAGATTGCGTACGTGCCAGTAGCGAAACGGATCAATGCATCCGCCAGAGTGTCTTTGACGCGACGATAGTCGCCCTTGTCCTCATAGGGCGGATCAATCAACACCAGACCGCGCCGCGATGGCGGCGGCAACAATGCCCGCAAGCCGGTAAAGCCATCGGCGCGCTGAATCATCACGCGCGTACCGCGCACCGTCTGCCGCACGCCCTGCTCTGCGGCATGGGCGTCCAGCTTGCGAAAATTATCGGCCAATAACCTGCTATCGCTTGGATGCAGCTCGAACAGACGTAGTCGGTCTTGCTCACGCATGGTTTTCTCGGCAACATAAGGAGAGCCAGGGTAATAACGCATCTTGCCGCTGGGATTCATCTGCTTGATGAGCTTGACGTATTCGGCCAGTGACGCAGGCATGTCCTTGCGCTCCCAAAGACGGCTAATGCCGCTTTCAAATTCGGCATTTTTGGCAGCATAACTGCCATCAAGCGCATACAGGCCGGCACCGGCATGGGTGTCGATATACATGTACGGCGTATCTTTCTGGCCGAGATATTGCAAGAGCTGCATGGTCACGACATGCTTTAAGACATCGGCGTGATTACCCGCATGGAAGGCGTGGCGATAACTCAACATAAAGGGGATTCAATCGTGGTAAATGGGTCAAAAACTGTGATCTTTGAAGAAAAACAAAAGACTTGGGGATCGTTGCAGCAACAATGCCGCCATTCTAACAAGTCTGGACTGCCGACATACCATGGACTGGCTTGGCAGCCCGACATGCGCCACTCAGCATCCTTACAAAAAGCAGTATAAAATATAAAAACAAGGAGTATGCATAATAATACTGAAATTTTCGCATATATTATTTGCAGTAATTAAATAACCTGCACCCAGTATTATAAAACGCCTAAGCCTGCCAAACACTTGAGTACAAGCGATAAAAAGGCCACCAGTGTTGCCTCAAACGGCCTTTTTTGTTGTAACGTCATCCCGGCATTGGAAGTATTTTTCGATACTGCCTCAGTGCAATATTAGTGGCTTTTGCAATTTTCTTGGCATCGAAAAATTGTTCACCCTCATTCGAACCATGCTATGCAGTTGTGGGCCACTGATCTTGCTCTATCACCTGAGTTACTGCATCGAAGTAACCGGTACCGACTTCACGCTGATGCTTGACTGCGGTAAAGCCTTTTTCTGCAGCCGCATATTCCAGCTCTTGCAACGCTACGAATGCAGAAATCTGGTTACGGGGCATATCCGTGGGTCAGGTTGAACATGCCGTAGTTCAGCGCGAAATCCAGCCAAAGTGATGAACTAGAACTTGTAGCCCATGCGGCCGCGTTTTTTCTGGAATTTGGCAATAGTTGCATCGTCCAGGTTCCTTTTCCAGTTGAAAGATGACGAGCAGCTGTACGACAATCGCTTGTCCGGGAAATTGACAGGGATCACGCCAGCGAAAGCTTTGACGAATTCCAGATCAGGGTTACCGGTTTTGCACCAGATCATTTCGACGTTAGCCAGACCGCGCGAGATCGCCTGTTGCAAACCTGATTTGGCCTTGTAAATTAAAAAAATCAGAGTTCATCCAAATAACCATAGATTTTTTTGCAAAGCAACAATATTTTTTATAAATCTCAACTATAAAATTTTATCTTTATTTATCAATAACCTATAAATACATTATCGTGATGTGAAACGCTACTCATTAAGCTGAAAGTTGAAGCCGCTATCGAATCAAGAAAAAATTCCACATCATGGGACAATGACTTCACTTTATGAATAATTTCGTTCTAATGTCCCAAAAATACTGCTTAAAAAACTTATCTTCCGACGCAACTGGTGTGCGATGCAACAATTGATTCCATTTACAATAGAGCCAACAGAGACTTACTGCGGCAAGCATCCATGTATTATCCAAGTACTTATATTTTCCTCGCAAATTGAGACACACTATGAAAGTTACTCAAATTCATCCCGTCACAAAGGGTATCGCCGATTGCGGTAGATGCACGGTTCGGGAAAATTCACTGTTTTCCGATTTCACCGATGAAGATTTTCGCCTGATTCAATCACCGATCGAAGATTTTCGGTTTGCTCCTGGCACGGTAATATATAAGCAGGGAGATAAAGTCAATGGGCTGTATACGATACGCAGCGGCATGGTTAAATTGAATCGTCTGAACATCGATGGCACCCAACGCATCCTGCGCATCCTGCGCACCGGCAACATCATTGGGCTGGAAGCCAGCCTTAGCAAACATTATGAGAACGACGCAATTGCTATCAATACAGTAACTGCCTGCCGCGTTCCGAACGATGTTATTGAATACCTGGATCGAACGTCGCCTCGCCTGCACCGCAAGCTGATGATGAAATGGCATGAAACCCTGGTCGAGGCCGACCAATGGTTTGGGGAGCTCACCAACGGCTTGGCGCGCGTACGAATGGCCCGCCTGCTACTGAAGATGCGTGACTCGGACGAATCCGATGTATCGTCGCTATTTTCGCTGGAGGACATAGGATCGGTGCTGGGCATGACCATCGAAACGGCTAGTCGCATCATCAATACCCTGCTAAGAGAAGGAAAAATCAGGCGTCTTAATGGTGGTGACCGTCACTATCAGATCGATATCCTGGCACTCGAGCTGGAGTCGCAATCCGGCGCATTGTAAACAGCAAAAGTTTTCACGATGACCACCGCGCTGCCAACCGCCAATGCTCTGGCCTACTCGTTCAATCAATTTTAGCCTGCGAGCCTTTTGCGCAATCAGACGATGCTGTTTTCCTTTTGAATCCAGTTGCAGAAGGGCGAGCAGCGTCACACTCCGTTGATCGATGTCAACTGTCTCGCGCACAATATTTAACGAGCGCCAAAAAATGCACTATCAAGGCAAAACAGGACTTGTTTTAAAGACGAAGATATTCTGGTACTCAACGAAACGGACCTTGCGACAGCCGACACAAAACCGCCAACAAAACGATTGTCACGGCGGGCAAAATCACCGAATATAGAATTACAATTCTAAAATACCAGAGGAGATCAGCCATGCAAACTGTCGCACACATTCTCAATTCCAAACACAATCAGGCAGTGTGGAGCATCGCACCCACGGCATTTGTGCTGGATGCCATCAAGCTGTTTGCCGAGAAAGGTATCGGTGCGCTGTTGGTAATGCAGGGAGAACGGGTCATAGGCATTATTACCGAACGGGACTATGCCCGGAAAGTGCATATTCTGGGTCGCTCGTCGGACGACACCCCGGTCAGTGACATCATGACTGCTCCTGTCATGTATGTTCGCCCCGACCAAACCAATGAGCAATGCATGGCTTTAATGACCGAAAATCGTTTGCGGCACTTACCCGTCATGAACGACGGCAAGCTGGTCGGCCTCATCTCCATCGGAGATCTGGTGAAAGACATTATCAGCGAACAGCAATTCATTATCCAGCAGCTTGAACACTACATCATGGGGGAGCGCGGTTAAGCGACGGACACATGAGTCGAGTCGCGAAGCGCGCTTGAAAACGATGACAGGCTTCACCCTCAAACGGCCATGGCGAAAATGCCCATAAATACATCAAAACACCATGGCCGCCCTCCTCCTCACCGCGTGCGTTATCGCGCAAAGCGAGTCGCTACACAACGCTCGCGTTAAAGTTGACATGCTAGTGCAGGACGAAGATACTTTGACTGATTCAACTGGATTTTCCATCAAGCCGAGATGATGCGTGTGGCAATCTGGCAGACATCAAGGCAGCAACCGGTCGGCACCTGCCGCACGCCGAGCCGAACATCGCGACATGACGCGAGATACGATCGAGCGAGGAGCAATGCGAATGCGCCAGAACGCCCCCCTTCGTTTGCATGTGCCGGAGCCAACCGGGCGCCCGGGCCATGCGACTGATTTTTCCTATCTTCATTTGACGCCTGCTGGCGAAGTACGCCGCCCTCCGATAGATGTTTTGCCAATCGAGACCAGCGATCTGGCCTTTGCGCTGGTGCGGGTACTGGACGACGACGGCCGTGCGGTCGGACCGTGGGTGCCGCAAATCGGACTGGAAACGATGCGCGCCGGGCTGCGAGCGATGATGAAAACGCGTATTTTCGACGCCCGCATGCTGGTCGCGCAACGGCAAAAGAAAATTTCGTTTTACATGCAGAGTCTGGGCGAAGAGGCTATCGGTACCGCACATGCGCTCGCGATCAACATTGATGACATGTGCTTTCCGACCTATCGCCAGCAGAGCTTGCTGATGGCACGCAATGTGCCGTTGGTAGATTTGATCTGCCAGCTGATGTCGAACGAACGTGACCCTCTCAAGGGGCGTCAGTTGCCGGTGATGTATTCGGTGCGCAACGCGGGTTTTTTCTCCATTTCAGGCAACCTGGCAACGCAATTCATCCAGGCGGTAGGCTGGGGCATGGCATCCGCCATCAAGGGCGACACCAAAATCGCATCGGCCTGGATCGGCGACGGCGCCACTGCCGAGGCGGATTTCGATACCGGCCTAACCTTTGCCCATGTGTACCGGGCGCCGGTGATTCTCAATGTGGTCAACAACCAGTGGGCCATCTCGACCTTCCAGACCATTGCCGGCGGCGAGAACACTACATTCGCGGCGCGCGGCGTGGGCTGCGGCATCGCCTCGCTGCGGGTGGACGGCAACGATTTCCTGGCCGTGTATGCCGCGTCGCAGTGGGCCAGCCAGCGTGCACGCAACAACCTGGGGCCGACGCTGATCGAATGGGTCACATATCGCGCCGGTCCGCACTCGACCTCGGACGATCCTTCCAAATACCGTCCCGCCGACGACTGGGCGCACTTCCCGCTGGGCGACCCGATCGCACGGCTCAAGCAACATCTGATCGGGATCGGCGCGTGGTCGGAACAGGAACACGAAGACACCCAAAAAGAATTGGAGGCACAAGTGATGGCAGCTCAGAAGGAGGCTGAACAATACGGCACCATGGCCAGCGGCAATATTCCTAGCGCCGCGGCAATGTTCGAGGATGTCTACAAGGACATGCCCGAACATTTGCGCCGACAACGCCAACAACTGGGAGTTTGACCATGACCGCAGGGACAAACATGACAAAAACGCCGATGACCATGATCCAGGCGCTGCGCTCGGCAATGGACGTGATGCTGGAACGCGATAACAACGTGGTCGTGTTCGGCCAGGATGTCGGGTATTTCGGCGGCGTGTTTCGCTGCACCGACGGCCTGCAGAAAAAATACGGCACATCGCGCGTGTTCGATACGCCGATCTCCGAAGGCGGCATCGTCGGCGTGGCGGTCGGCATGGGTGCCTACGGCTTGCGCCCGGTGGCCGAAATCCAGTTCGCCGATTACGTCTACCCGGCTTCCGACCAAATCATTTCCGAAGCGGCGCGATTGCGTTTTCGCTCGGCCGGCGAGTTCATCGCGCCGCTGACGATCCGGATGCCTTGCGGCGGCGGCATTTACGGCGGCCAAACCCATAGCCAAAGTCCGGAAGCCATGTTTATCCAGGTCTGCGGGCTACGCACCGTGATGCCGTCCAATCCGTATGACGCCAAGGGCTTGCTGATCGCCTCGATCGAAAACGACGATCCGGTCATCTTTCTTGAACCCAAGCGCCTGTACAACGGGCCGTTCGATGGCCACCACGATCAACCGGTAGTACCGTGGTCCAAGCATCCGCTGGGTGAGGTGCCCGACGGTTATTACACGGTGCCACTGGAGTCGGCATCGGTGTTTCGCGCTGGCGCCGACCTGACCGTGATCACCTACGGCACCATGGTTTTCGTGTCGGAGGCGGCAGCGCAGGAGAGTGGGATCGATGCCGAGATCATCGATTTACGCAGTCTGTGGCCGCTGGATCTGCCGACCATCGTGGCTTCGGTCAAAAAGACCGGCCGCTGCGTGATAGTGCACGAGGCCACGCGCACCGGCGGATTCGGTGCCGAATTGATGGCGCTAGTGCAGGAGCATTGCTTTTATCAGCTTGAAGCGCCGATCGAACGTGTGACCGGCTGGGACACTCCCTACCCGCACGCGCAGGAGTGGGCGTACTTCCCCGGACCTGAACGGGTAGCGGCGGCATTCAAACGCACGATGGAGGCATGACATGGGCATTCATGTAATCAAGATGCCGGATATCGGTGAAGGGATTGCCGAAGTTGAACTGGTTGTGTGGCGGGTGCAGCCAGGCGACGCAGTGGCCGAGGATCAGATCCTGGCCGATGTAATGACTGACAAAGCCACCATCGAGATTCCGTCACCGGTGGCAGGCAAGGTACTGGCCTTGGGCGGCAAGGCCGGGCAGGTAATGGCGGTAGGTTCCGAACTGATACGCATTGAAATTGACGGCAAAGGCAACGCCGACGCCAGCGATGCAACGATCCCCGCCCGCCCGGTCACAACTACCACAACGACCGCGCTGCCTGCGGCGGCACCCTCAACCACACCGGCCACCCCAACCGCGTCCAAAATTATTCCTGCACCAAGCCGTACGACAACAGCACATGCTGAACATGTTGTATCTGCGGCGCGACAAGCCGGCGAAAAACCGATCGCGTCACCGGCGCTGCGCCGGCGCGCCTGGGACATGGGCATTGAACTGCAGTACGTGCAGGGCAGCGGCGCTGCCGGTCGCATCATGCAGCAAGACCTGGATGCCTATGCCGCCCGCGGCGCCAGTCCGTCCGGCAAGGTCAACGCAGGGATGCGCTACCAGGAACAGCATGAAGAAGAAGCGTTACCGGTCATCGGATTGCGCCGCAAGATTGCGCAAAAAATGCAGGAGGCCAAGCGGCGCATTCCGCACTTTACCTATGTCGAGGAAGTCGACATGACCGAACTCGAAGCGCTGCGCACGCGCCTGAATAATCAATGGGGCGCCGAGCGGGGCCGCCTTACCTTGCTGCCGCTGCTGATGCGCGCGGTAGTACTGGGGGTGCGTGTTTTCCCGCAAATCAATGCGCGTTTCGACGACGATGCCGGTATCGTTACGCGCTACGGTGGAGTCCACATCGGCATTGCCACCCAGACCGACGCCGGCCTGGTGGTGCCGGTGCTACGCCATGCGGAAGCGCGCGACCTGTGGTCGAGCGCAGCGGAAGTGACGCGTCTGGCCGAGGCCGCGCGCAGCGGCAAGGCGCTGCGCGAAGAACTCTCGGGCTCGACCATCACCATTACCAGCCTGGGAACCTTGGGCGGCATCGTTTCCACGCCGGTGATCAACCATCCTGAAGTGGCGATCGTCGGCGTCAACAAGATGGTCGAACGGCCGATGATCCGTGGCGGTCTCGTAGTGGTGCGAAAAATGATGAATTTATCATCGTCATTCGATCATCGGGTCGTCGACGGCATGCACGCCGCCGAATTCATACAGGCGCTGCGCGGCTATCTGGAATGCCCGGCAACGCTATTTGTGGAGTAGATATTGGACGCACAATCGTGAACACACAATCGACCACATTGCTGGTAATCGGCGGCGGCCCTGGCGGCTATATCGCCGCGATCCGCGCCGCACAATTGGGCATTGCCACCACGTTAATCGAAGGCGAGCAGCTTGGCGGAACTTGCCTGAACATCGGCTGCATTCCGTCCAAGGCACTGATTCACGCCGCCGACGAATTTGAAAAGGCGTGCCATTACTCGGCCGACTCGGCGCTGGGCATCCATGTGCAGTCGCCCCGCATCGATCTGACACAAACCGTGCGCTGGAAGGATGGCATCGTCACCAGGCTGACCTCTGGCGTGGCAGCGCTGCTCAAGAAAAACGGCGTGCAAGTGGTCAGGGGCTGGGCCCGCGTCATCGACGGCAAGACGGTCGAGGTGCAGCAGAACCCCGGAAATGCAGAAGCTGAACCGCTGCGCATCAGTTGCCAGCACTTGTTGCTGGCCAACGGCTCGCAGTCGGTGGAGCTGCCCAACATGCCGTTCGGCGGCTCCGTCATCGGCTCGACCGAAGCGCTGTCGCCAGCATCACTGCCGCGGCGTCTGGTAGTCGTCGGCGCCGGATACATCGGGCTGGAACTGGGCATCGCCTATCGCAAGCTGGGTGCCGAGGTCAGCGTGGTTGAAGCGCTCGAGCGCGTATTGCCTGCCTACGACGAAGATCTAAGCAAACCGGTAGCCGCATCGCTGCAGCGGCTGGGAGTGCGGTTGCATCTGGGCTGCACGGTACAGGGTTTGAACGCCAGCGGCGACGCGGTGCGTGTACGCAACAGCCAGGGCGAAGAGTCCGAACTGGCGGCCGACCAGATACTGGTCGCGGTCGGGCGCCGGCCCTACACCCAGGGCTGGGGCCTGGAAAACTTGATGCTAGACATGGCAGGCCGCGCGGTGAAAATCGACGACCAATGCCGGACCTCGATGCGCGACGTCTGGGCGATCGGCGACTTGACCGGCGAGCCGATGCTGGCACACCGCGCGATGGCACAGGGCGAAATGGTAGCCGAGATCATTGCCGGCAAACGCCGCCATTTCATACCATCCGCAATGCCCTCCGTCTGCTTCACCGATCCCGAAGTAGTGGTCGTCGGTCACACTCCGCAAGACGCGCTGGCAGCGGGACTTGAATGCATTAGCGCGACATTTCCGTTCGCCGCCAACGGCCGTGCGATGACCATCGAGTCGACGGACGGTTTCGTTCGCGTGGTGGCACGACGCGACAATCATCTGATCGTCGGATGGCAGGCAGTCGGGCGCAGCGTGTCCGAACTGAGTGCTGCGTTCTGTTATTCGATCGAGATGGGTGCAGTGCTGGAGGACATCGCCAGCACCATCCACGCCCATCCAACGCTCGGCGAAGCGGTGCAGGAAGCAGCACTGCGCGCACTGGGACATGCACTGCATATTTAGGAAACCGTTCCCAAGCAGTTTCAGTCTCGAAATCAGGCTGCCTTGCGAAATGTCAGATTGATGCGCTGTTCACCCAGTAACGTGTGGCAACCCGCTTTCAGTGGCGAAACGCCGTGATAGCGCAGCCGCGCCGAACCGCCCCACACCACCACATCGCCGTGCGTCAATAGCACGCGCATCGGCTTGTCGTCGCGGCGGGTACCGCCGAACAGGAAGGTCGCCGGAATGCCGAGCGACACCGAGACGATAGGCTGACCAAAATCGCGCTCGTTCTTGTCCTGATGCAGCGACAGCCGCGCACCCGGCTGGTAGCGGTTGATCAAACAGGCATCCGGCGCGAAGTTCTGGAATCCGGCGCTCGCTGCAGCCTGCTGCGCCAGCGCCAAGAATACTTCCGGCATGCGCGGCCAGGGCTGGTCGCTGTCCGGGTCGAGTGCATCATAGCGGTAGCCGGCGCGATCGCTCACCCAGCCGCAGGCGCCGCAGTTGGTCATTGCCACCGACATCCGAAAGCCGCCTGGCGTGACCATATGACGAAACGGCGCCTGG
This sequence comes from Burkholderiaceae bacterium, assembly GCA_039920865.1. Lineage (GTDB taxonomy): Bacteria > Pseudomonadota > Gammaproteobacteria > Burkholderiales > Burkholderiaceae_D > AVCC01. The sequence goes on along the minus strand of JBDSCZ010000046.1, from coordinate 3,602 downwards.
GCTGTAATGCCGTTCAAGGCCAGCAGGATATTTGCCTGATGTTCCAGCGCAAAGCCGCGTAGCACCACCGCGCCCGGACACAACGCCTCGCGCCAGCTTAGGCCCGGAGCAGTGTCTTCGAACAGATTCATAGTCATTGATGCAAGCATCCGATGTTGTGTATCCATCAAGGTAAAACAATGTCCACGAACGGCGCGAAAAAAATCCCTAATCGAATGCGTAGGAGTAGATTCCAACGCTGTGTCAAGATTGTGTGATCATGCATAATTGACAGGGTATATTTCACACTCGCAATAAATATATGCGGAAAATACCATGAAAATTGTGATACTCCTTATTTTTAGGCTATGTCTCAGTTTGCTGTTGAACCAAAATAATCCCCGAATCCGTTCGCCCTGAGTAACTGCGCAGCAGTGTATCGAAGGGCTAGCTGATCCTTCGATACGCCCTGCGGGCTACTCAGGACGAACGGAATCCGTGGTAGGCGACGATTTCAACAGTTAACTACGACATACCTATTTTTACGAAATGCATCGTGGCCTGAGACCATTCGTACTTTTCGTGTCTGTCGTGGACAATGCGTCGGATTTTCAGCCGAAGATTGACCTGAAGCTTGTTATCCGCCCTGATCCTTTTCCAGCAATACGCGCGCTTCATGCTCCAGCAGCGCGCGCTTGCGTTCGACGCCCCAGCGATATCCGGATAGGCTGCCGTCATTGCGCACCACCCGATGGCATGGAATCGCCACCGCCAGCGCGTTGGCGGCGCACGCGCCGGCCACCGCCCGCACCGATTTCGGGGCGCCGATCCGATGTGCGATCTCGGTGTAGCTTGCGGTTTGGCCGGCCGGGATCTGGCACAGTGCTTGCCAGACTCGTTGCTGGAATGCGGTGCCGCGTATATCCAGCGGCAAGTCAAAGCCCAGACCCGGCGCTTCGACAAAGCCCACCACCGTGGCCACCAGTTGCTCGAATGTGCTGTCGCCGCCGACCAGCACGGCGCGCGGAAAGCGGTCCTGCAGGTCGCGTACCAGCAGATCGGGGTCGTCGCCCAGCAGAATCGCGCAAACGCCGCGCTCGCTTTGGGCCACCAGAATTGCACCTAACGCACATTCGCCAACGGCAAAACGGATTTCGGTATTGACACCGCCGGCCCGATAGCTGGTCGGCGTCATCCCCAGCAGCGCGTTCGATTTCTCATAGAAACGGGAGTTGGCGTTATAGCCGGCATCGAAAATCGCTGCCGTGATGGTGCCGATGCACGCGTCGCGGCGGTCAAGCGTATTGCGCACCCGCTGCTCGCGCTGCGCAATCGCGTATTGCCTCGGCGTCAACCCGGTGATCTGCTTGAACAGGCGATGAAAATGATAGGCGCTTACGCCGATGCGCTGCGCCAGTTCCTGCAGGCCCGGCACGGGCTCCGACGTCTCAATAATCCGACAGGCGGCAGTGACTTTGACCGCATATTGTTCGAGCATCGAAGGCTGGTCCGGTTTGCAACGCTTGCAGGGCCGAAATCCGGCCTGTTCGGCGTCGGCACAACTCAGATGGAAACGCACGTTCTCCGGCCGCGCCAAGCGGGCCGCGCACGAAGGACGACAGTACACGCCGGTGCTATTGACCGAATAATAAAACGTGCCGTCAGCCTCGTGCAGACGGGAGACAACGGCAGCCCAACGTGGATCACTCACCGTTGCGGCCGCGCATTGTGCATTTTTCGTTGATGTGTTCATGATGCACTCCTTTCAACGGCTACCTTGTCGATGAGAATTTTATCAACCACAATAGTAGATTGCACTCCGGCTCTTGCTTTCAAAATGCGCGGATTTGAACCTTGGAATCGGTGTTTATCAATCTACCGTCACGGGCCCGATCGCTCGGCGGTGCCGGCGCAAGACGCACTCGAGCAATGTTAACTCTGCCGTGCTTTGGACAGAATGATTAACCATCTGCGCAGCAATACCAGTTCAATGTACCCGCGTTCGCTGCCGGTACTGCAATCCAAAACAGGATTTACTGCGTAATAGCGCTTGCGGAAGTCGCGACAAACGGATATTTCACGTCGGCCCAATCGAATCAGGAGGGCAGCAGGAGTGTATTCCGAGTCTGAATGCGTTGCGATGGTATGGAGGTTTATCATGATAGTCGTTCCTATATGAAATCAGCGGTAACGAAACAAACTCTATCACAACTACTGTATGTACATACAGTATAATATTCCAATACTTACTTGCCCCATCAAGATGCAATCCCTTTCGATCGACACACGATAATGCACTCCCAGCCTCGCCGTATTGCCCATCTGGATATGGATGCTTTTTATGCATCGGTCGAACTCCTGCGTTATCCGGAGTTGCGCGGTCAGCCGGTCGTCATCGGCGGGCGCAGCGACTTGCAGCCCACGATCCGGCAAGATGGCAGCCTTCGTTTCGCCCGGTTGCGCGACTATGCCGGCCGCGGCGTGATCACGACCTCCACCTATGAGGCACGTGCTCTCGGCGTTTTCTCCGGCATGGGCGTGATGAAAGCCGCACAGTTGGCGCCGGATGCCATCCTGCTGCCAGTCAATTTCGACGCCTATCGCCATTATTCGCGCCTGTTCAAAGCTGCCGTAGCCGGCATTGCACCGCAAATCGAAGATCGCGGCATCGACGAAATCTATATTGACCTAAGCGCGTTAGCGGGCGATACGCTGGCACTGGCGCAAAGCATCAAACAAGCGGTGCAGGATGCCACCGGACTATCCTGCTCGATTGGTGTCACACCCAACAAGCTGCTATCGAAAATCTGTTCGGATCTCGAAAAACCGGATGGCCTCACGATCCTGAACCTGACCGATATTCCGGACCGGATCTGGCCGCTGCCGGTGCGAAAAATCAATGGCATCGGCCCCAAAGCGACTGAAAAACTCAAAATCCTCGGCATCACCACCATCGCCGGTCTGGCGCACGCCGAACCGGGCTTCCTGCAAATGCATTTCGGCCGCAGCTATGGATGCTGGTTGCACGAAGCCGCGCACGGTATCGACGAAAGTCGGATCGTCACGCACTCCGAACCAAAATCGATCAGTCGCGAAACAACCTTCGAGCACGACTTGCACCCCAGCCGCGACCGTACCGCCCTGTCGCAAATATTCACTGCCCTGTGCACTCGGGTAGCAGACGACCTGCAGCACAAGGGCTACCTCGGACGCACCATCGGCATCAAGCTACGATTCGATGACTTTCGCACGATAACCCGCGACGTTACGCTGCCCGCACCGACCGCCGATCCGGCGACGATTCGCCGCGCCGCGGGAGAATGCCTGCGGCGCATACCGTTGCAGCAAAAGCTGCGATTGCTAGGCGTGCGGGCCAGTGCGCTGTCTTCCAGAAGTGCGCTGCAGGCTACCGATACGTCGCCCCAGGGCGAACTGCAGTTCGCCGTAAATTCATAAGGCAATGCATCAAGACTGCATCAGACACAAAATCACCTGCTGTAGACGCCGATCAAGGAAATGCATCGACGATAAAAAAGGGCAGCCCGAAAGCTGCCCTTACCTGCCTCAACACCGATTCACATCAGAACTGGTCTGCAGTCAGCGCCAGCACGCCGGCGCTGCCC
>JBDSCZ010000045.1:0-9262 GCA_039920865.1 Burkholderiaceae bacterium | reverse complement strand
TTGTTGTAACCGAACGATGCGCCGCGTTCGCAGGCCATGAATACATCATCCGGCAAACCGGCGTCCCTGGCTGCGGCGCGCGCCTTGTCGATCACGTTCTTCATGTCGTGCGGCGCCAGGAACTGGCCCTTCTTGATGTTCACCGGCTTGCCGGACTGCGCGCAAGCCTGGATGAAATCGGTCTGGCGGCACAGAAAAGCGGGCGTTTGCAGCACATCGACCACTGCGGCCACCGGCTTGATTTCATCGATCGCGTGGATGTCGGTCAGGACCGGAACACCGATCTGCTGCCTTACATCGGCCAGAATTTCCAGGCCTTTTTCGATGCCGAGGCCGCGAAAAGAGGTGCCGGAAGAACGATTGGCTTTATCGAAAGACGACTTGTAGATAAATGGAATCCCCAGCGCAGCGGTGATTTCTTTCAGCTGGCCGGCGGTATCAAAGGCCATCTGGCGCGATTCAATCACGCACGGACCGGCGATCAGGAAGAATGGCTGGTCGAGACCGATTTCAAAATCGCAAAGCTTCATGCTGCCTCCTCAACCAGGGCGGCCTGCTTGTGGGCCAGCGCTGCCTTGATGAACGCGGTAAACAACGGATGCCCGTCACGTGGCGTCGATTTGAATTCCGGATGATATTGCACGCCGACATAGAACGGATGCGCATTCGGACCGGAACGCGGCAACTCCATGATTTCGCACAGATTTTCGGTTGGCGTGCGGGCCGACACAATCATGCCGGCTTCTTCGACCCGGCCAAGATATTGGTTGTTGGCTTCATAACGATGGCGATGACGTTCAGTCACCGTGCTGCCATAGATTTCTGCTGCCAGCGTACCCGGTTTGACCTCGCAGGTTTGGGCACCGAGACGCATGGTGCCGCCGAGATTGGAATTAATATCACGCCGCTCCACCTGGCCGTCATGATTTTGCCACTCACCGATAAGTGCCACTACCGGCTGATCGGTTTCCGGGTTGAATTCAGTCGAATTGGCATTGGCAAGGTCAGCCATATTGCGCGCATATTCGATCAATGCAACCTGCATCCCGAGACAGATGCCCAGATACGGTGTCTTGTGTTCGCGCGCAAACCGGGCTGCAGCGATCTTGCCTTCTACGCCGCGCTTGCCGAAGCCGCCCGGCACCAGGATCGCATCGTACTTGGCCAGTGCAGCAACGCCGTTTTCTTCGATGTCTTCGGAATCCAGGTATTCGATATTGACCCGGCTTTCGGTATGAATGCCAGCGTGCCGCAAGGCTTCGGTCAGCGATTTGTAGGACTCGGTCAGATCGACGTATTTTCCGACCATGCCGATGGTAACTTCGAATTTCGGATGTTCCAGCGCATAAATCAACTTGGTCCAGACCGACAGGTCGGCCGGCTTCGGCGATATGCCGAGCTTTTCGCAGACAATCGCGTCCAGTCCCTGATCGTGCAGCATTTGCGGAATCTTGTAAATGGTGTCGGCATCCCAGACCGAGATCACTGCTTCTTCGACCACATTGGAAAACAGCGATATCTTGGCCCGTTCGTCATCCGGGATCGGGCGATCGGCACGGCACAGCAAGGCGTCAGGCGAAATGCCGATTTCGCGCAGTTTTTGCACGCTGTGCTGGGTCGGCTTGGTTTTCAGCTCACCTGCGGAAGCCAGGTAAGGCACCAGCGTCAGATGTACGAATGCGGCGGCATTGCGGCCGGCGCGCAAGCTTAACTGGCGTACCGCCTCCAAGAATGGCAGCGACTCGATATCGCCAACGGTGCCGCCGATTTCAACCAGCGCTACATCGTAGCCGTAAGCGCCGCGATGGATGTAATCCTGGATTTCGTTGGTGATGTGCGGAATCACCTGCACGGTCTTGCCGAGGTACTCGCCGCGGCGCTCCTTGCGAATCACCGATTCGTAAATTTGGCCGGTGGTGAAGTTATTGGCCTTCTTCATCCTGGTCGAAATGAAACGCTCGTAGTGACCGAGATCGAGATCGGTCTCGGCGCCATCGTCAGTGACGAACACTTCGCCATGCTGGAACGGGCTCATGGTGCCGGGATCGACGTTAATGTACGGATCGAGCTTCAGAAGAGTGACTTTGAGGCCGCGGGATTCAAGAATCGCGGCGAGGGAGGCTGCTGCAATTCCTTTGCCAAGGGAAGAGACTACGCCACCGGTTACGAATACAAACTTGGTCATTGCAGAAGGTGCCGAGCGGCACGTGCGGGAAATTGAGATTATACCCTAAAGCGCCACCGTAGCTGCCGATATCCCGGCCCGATCTGGCCGCTCTGCGAGCCGCAAAAAAGATTGATGCCCAGGTGAAATTTACTCACTGATATTATGCATGTCCATTACGGCAGAAAAAATTGTCCACGGAAGACACGAAAAGCACGAACCGGATTCAGAGTCCGGTTATTCTAGAAAAACACCCAGTATCGCCAATTTCATGGCAATACCCGAATATTTTTATTACGGCAACAAAATATACTCCGATTAAAGCGGGACAGGCGCCGAATCCTCGCCTGCATCGGGACAGCGGTTTCGGCGCGCTCCATTGTTGCCTTTTTCGTGCCTGCCTTTCGTAGGCCAATGCATCGCAAGCGCTACCCCTGCGACGGCAGCAGCGAGCGGATCATGTCGTGCAGGGCGCCGGCGGCCAGCGCCGGCGATTCCATCGGAAACAGGTGGCCACCCGGGATTTTACGGAAATGCCGCCCGACCAGACGCCGGGTTGCGTCCATACCCGCCTGCCGGCACTCAACTGAATCGGTGCCGCCGACAAACCCGACCGGCACCGGGAACCCTGACTGCACGATCTTGCCGAGATGATGCGGCAGGCTGCGATACACGGCAGTCTCGATCTCGCGCGTGAAGCGCAGTGTCACCCCTTGCGGATGCGGCACCATACCGCTGCTGACATAATCGTGCAGTACGGCTGGCGACCAAGCTACAAACGGCTTCTTTGAGGCAAAATGCCGATGAGCCGCCTGCAGGTCGGGCCAGATGTTGCGGCGTCGTTCAGATAGCAGAGACGGCGGGAATTTTATGTCCAGCCCGGTCGATTTTGCGACCCGCACCAACAGCGCGCGCCACCCCGCCACCACCGGCGAATCCAGCAGCACCACGCAACGTACCAGATCCGGCCTATCCTTGGCTGCCATCAGGCTGAGCATGCCGCCCAGCGAATGTCCGACCAGAATCACCGGCTCGGTGTAGCGCGCCGCCATGTCATCGATCAATTCCTGTTTCAGCGCGCGCCAGCCGTTTTTAACCGGATATTTCGGGTTGTGGGCGTGCATCTCGAGTGCTTGCACCGCGTAATGCCGCTGCAGATGCGCGAAGAACACGCGGTACGTGCCTGCCGGAAAGCTATTGGCGTGGGCAAAATGCAGTAGTGGTTTGCTTGTCATCATGTTTTTTTGTATCAGCGGCCATACCAGTAACGGGCATGACTGCTGCGGTATTCGGAAATGGTCAATGTCTGACCGAATTGTAATGTGATTGCACCGGAGGCATCATTGCGCAGGCGCAGTATTCCCATTGTTCGATAGCGTTCGAAAACTTCTGATTTCGGGTGCCTGTAACGGTTGCGGTAGCCGACCTGAAACAGCGCCAGATCCGGCCGGACAGCGTCCAGAAAGGCGACGGTCGACGATGTTCCGCTGCCATGATGCGGCGCCAGCAACACGTTGGCACGCAATGCGGCGCGCTGACTGCCAAGCAATTCCGATTCCTGCGCTGCCTCAATATCGCCCGGCAGCAGCATCGACAGGTCGCCGATACTGATTTTCAGGGTGCAACTCAGCGTATTCGGCTTCTTTTTTGGATCATTCAGGCTCGTCGCCTGCGGATGCAGCATCTCGAACCGGACCTCATCCCACTGCCACGACTGGCCTGCGGTGCAATGCTGATGCTGGGGCGAAGCAGTGACGATCCGGCTGCTTGGTGCCAGCGAAGACCAGACCTGGCCGACTTTGATCTGCTCCAGAATCGCCAGTGCACCGCCAGAATGGTCGCTATCGTTGTGGCTGACGATCATGCCATCGAACGCTGCAATGCCGCGCGCTTTCAGGTACGGCAGGATGACGCGATTGCCGCCATTAGATTGCGGCGAATAATATGGGCCAGTATCGTACAGCAGCCGGTGTTGCGAGGTCTCGATCAGCAAGGCCATGCCCTGACCGACATCGAAAGCAGTCACCCACATCTGACCCGACTGCGGCCGGGTCGGGCTGTTCAGCACCAGCGGCAGCCAGCAGGCCAGACCCAGCCAGCGCAGCGGCCAGCCGCGCGGCGCCAGCAGCCAGAAGGTTCCGAGCAACGCGAACAGGAAAATCCACCAGGACGGCAGCGGCGCCGACCACACTGCCCATTGCCAGCCGGACAGCCATTCCAGGCCGCTTGCCAGCCACGCCACCAGCGTATGCGCGACGACCAGGACCCAGTCCGACAGCGGTGCCGGCAGCACGCTGCCCGCCAATGCCAGCGGCGTCACCAGCAAGCTGACCAATGGAATCGCGATCGCATTGGCCACCGGGCTGATCAGCGACACCTGGCCGAACAGCAGCATCGTCAGCGGCACCAGACCCAGCGTCACCGCGTACTGGGTCTGGGCGGCGGCTGTCAATGCCTGGCGCCAGCGCGCCTTCCAGTCGGGCATTTCGGTCAGATGGCGTTGCGGCCGGGCGCGCCCTACGGTTGCATACAAAATGATTGCCACCGCGCCGAATGACAGCCAGTATCCGGGCCACAGCACCGCCCACGGATCGAGCGCCAGCACCACCAGCAAGGCAGTACACAGCACATGCGAAACACTGGTCAGGCGGCCGCACCAGAGCGCGACCGCCACCACCGTCAACATGTACAAGGTGCGCTGCGCCGGCACCCCGAAGCCGGCCAGCAGCACATACAGCAGCGCAATCGCGGCCCCGCTCAAGGCAGCCACTTTTTGCGCCGGCAGTAGCAAGGGCAACTCGGCGCGGGTAAAAAAAGAGCGCCGCCACAGCCATTGCGCCAATGCGGCAAACAGGCCGGCCACCATCGTAATATGCAGGCCGGAAATCGAAATCAGGTGGCCGATGCCGCTGCGATTGAACACCGTCCAGTCGCTTTGATTGATCCCGCGCTGGTCGCCGACCACCAGCGCCACGATCACGCCGGCGTATTCATGCCCGGGCAGCGCGGCATAAATGCGCTCGCGCAGGCGGGCGCGGCAGTGCTCGACCAGATTGCCGAAGCTGAACACGAAGTTCGACATGCGCCGGTTTTGCAGCGTCGCTGGCATATTCGTATCCGGGCGTACATAACCGGTGGCGCGCAGATCTTGCTCCAGCAGCCAGGCTTCATAATCGAAGCCGTCCGGATTGGCATTGCCATGCGGCTTTTGCAGGCGCACCGTGAGCCGCCAGCGCTCGCCGGGCTCGACGGCACCGACTGCCTGCAGCTCGCCGGCCAGCGGTGTCGAATACCATGACAGCGCGATTTTGCGCGGCAAATTGGGCGGCAAGTTGGACGGGAATGCCGCCGACACGCTGCCATCCGCTTGCAGCACCTGCTCCAGCGCCAGATTGAAACGCACCCCCTGGTCGAAGCGGTAAGGCAGGCTGTCGATGGTGCCGATCAGCGTCACGTCGCGCCCTTCCCAATCGTCCGGCAACCCATGCGCCAGACGCTGCTGCGCCAGCAGTCCGGCCCAGATGAAACCCAGCGCGGCGCCGCAGGTCAGCAGTAGGGCCGGCTGCAAAACCGGTCGCGGCCAGCGCCGCACAGCCAAGCCGAGCATCAAGGCAGCAGCCAGCAACAGCATTGCCAGCGTCAAACTCGGCAACACCGGCTGGTTTTGCAGCCAGACGATACCGATCACAAAACCGATTATGGCGCTGCGCATGGAGGTTTATGGGGGTTTCGAAGTGGTTAATATACTGAATATTGTATTTTTAATCATCGCAATGAAAACATGCGGAAAATAGGCTATTTATAGGCATACTCCGCAATAATATGAATTCACTGGCGAACTTGAGAAGCGGCCGCCGCCAGCGCTGCCAGTCGCGGCAGCACCGCTGCAACGTTGGCGGAGGTGGCCATGGCGACAGCGCTGGCCGCTTGCGCGCGCAATGCGGCCAGATGCAAGCCGATCTGCGGCAGCTGCTCCGGGCTGTTGTGGGCCGGATGCAGCCAGGCCGGCGCCATATCCGGCGCATCGGTTTCCAGTACGATCGCGTCCAGCGGCAGGGACGCGGCCAGACGTCGAATCTGCAATGCGCGCGTGAAGGTCATCGCGCCGCCAAAGCCCAGCTTGAAACCGAGATCGATGAACGCTTGCGCCTGCTGCAGGCTGCCGTTGAACGCATGCGCGATGCCGCCGGCAACCGGAATCGCGCGCAACTGCTTGAGTATCAAATCCTGCGAGCGCCGCACATGTAACAGCACCGGCAGGTCGAAATCGCGCGCGATTTTCAATTGTTCGCGGTAGAAATGGGTCTGCTTTTCGGCCATGGCTGTGGTTTTCAGTTCGGGCACGAAGAAATCGAGCCCGATCTCGCCGATCGCGACCAGGCGCGGATCGCTGATTGCCGTCGCCACGCTCTGGCGCAAGGCGGCCAAATCGGCCTCTTGCGCCTGCGGCACGAAGATCGGATGAATGCCCAGCGCATACACACAGTTGCTGTGCTGCTGCGCCAGTGCGGCAACCGCCGCGAAATTGGCCGGTGCCACCGCCGGAATCACGATCCAGTCGACCCCCAGTTGCGCCGCCCGTTGCGCAATGTGTTGCGCACCTAAGCCACCGTCGGCGTCGGCTTCGCACGCATCCAGGTGGCAATGGCTGTCAATCCACATGCTCGATGTGCTCGACATAAGGCTGCAAGCCGTCCTCAGCCAGAAGCAGCACGCGGTCGCAATGCCGCGCCAGCTCGATATCGTGGGTGACGATGATGAAGGCGGTGCCGAGCGTGCGCGACAATTCCAGCATCAGGTCGAAAATCTGATGCGCGGTCTTGCGGTCGAGGTTGCCGGTCGGCTCGTCGGCCAGCACGCAGGCCGGCTGCGTCACCAGCGCGCGCGCCAGCGCAACCCGCTGCCGCTCGCCGCCGGAGAGTTCGCCCGGCACATGCGTGACGCGGTGCTCCAGCCCGACCCGTGCCAGGATCGCCGTTGCCTGTTGCTGCGCAGCGCTGCGCTTGTCGCGCCGGATCAGCAGCGGCATCGCGACATTGTCGAGCGCCGAGAATTCCGGCAGCAGATGGTGGAACTGGTAGACGAAACCGAGTGCGGTATTGCGCAAGTCGCCGCGGGTCTTTTCGTTCAGGCTGGCAAAGTCACGCCCCTGCAACGATACGCTGCCCGCGGTCGGCGTATCGAGGCCACCCAGCAAGTGCAGCAGGGTCGATTTACCGGAACCGGAGGCGCCAACAATTGCCACCCGCTCGCCCTTGCGCACATCGAGATTGATACCGGACAGCACATCGACCGCATAAGTGCCCTGAACGAATTTCTTGGACAGGCCACGGCACGACAGTACGACCGGTTGATTCAGCGGTGGCAAGGTTTGCCCCCGCAAATGGCTGTTCAGATCATTCATAACGTAATGCCTCCGCTGGGCGCACGCGCGCGGCGTGCCAGCTTGGATACAAAGTAGCGAGGAAGGCCAGCACCACCGCCACACTGCCAATTTTATATACATCCGGCCAGCGCAAATCGGACGGCAGCTCGGAAATCAGGTAAATGTCCTTAGGCAAAAACTGCACACCCAGCAGATGCTCGATGACCGGCACTATTACATCGACATTCAGCGCCACCAGAATCCCGAGACAGACACCGATTGCGGTGCCGAGCAAACCCACCAACGCACCCTGAATCATGAAAATTTTCATGACCGAACCGGGCGACGCGCCCAGCGTGCGCAAGATCGCAATATCGGCCTGCTTGTCGGTTACCGTCATCACCAGAGTCGAGACCAGATTGAACGCAGCGACTGCGATGATCAGGGTCAGGATGATGAACATCATGCGTTTTTCGGTTTGCACCGCGGCGAACCAGTTGCGGTTCTGCTTGGACCAGTCGCTGATGATCATGTCGCCGGAAAGCAGCTTCGACAGATCCTGCGCGACTTGCGGCGCGCGCTGCATGTCGCTGATTTTCAGACGCAAGCCGGACGGCGCACCCAAGCGAAACATCTTTTGCGCGTCTTCAATATGGATAAAAGCCAGCGTCGAATCGTACTCGTAATGGCCGGCCTCGAAAATACCGGCCACGGTAAATTGTTTCAGTCGCGGCAGCACGCCGGCCGGCGTCACCTGCCCTTGCGGCGCCAGCATCGTCACCTTGTCGCCGATTTCCGCATGCAGTGCACGTGCCAGTTCGCCGCCCAGAACGACTTTGAATTCGCCTGCTTTCAGATCATCGAAACTGCCCTGACGCACCTGATTGGCCACATCCGACACCGCACGCTCCTGCTGTGGCAACACGCCACGAATCACCACCCCGCGCAGGATGTCGTCACGCGTAAGCATCGCCTGCGTGGCCACATACGGCGCGGCACCGATGACTTCCTTGTCCTGCATCGCCTGCTTGGCAGTGCCCTGCCAATCGGTCATTGCACCGCTGGCGTCAAATACTTCGATATGCGCCAGCACCGACAGCATCCGGTCACGCACATCCTTCTGAAATCCGTTCATCACCGACAGCACCACAATCAGCGCAGCAACGCCGAGCGCAATGCCGGCCATCGAAATAAGTGAAATGAAAGAAATGAAACTATTGCGCCCGCTGCGTCGTCCGGCGCGGGTATAGCGCAGGCCGACCAGCCATTCAAACGGCAGGTTTTTTAAAATACTCAAGATACGACTCCCAAAGCGAGCCCGCAGTTTGCCATACAATCGGTATCGGAAAGGATCGTAGCCATATAAATTCAGGTCTTACCGCCATATTTCACGGATTTTATCGATGGTTTGTCTTGTTAAAAGTGGACAGAATTCCTGAGGCGGATCACGCCGCCCGACTTGGTGGCATCGTCTTTCAACTGACTTGGCCGATATGCGCTGCACGGATTTGACACATCGCGCAATTGCGCGAGGCGTCAAATCCGTTACGCAGCCGGTTTATTACCAAGGTTAATTGACTTGCCGCTTGATAACACCATGGTTTTTTATTGCAAATGGCCAACCAGGTCCGGGCCAAACACTTCGTGCTGAATGCGTACGGCCGGAATGCCGCGCACAAGCAACGCTCTGCGCTGAATTTGCATGAACGGGCTTGGGCCGCACAGGTAGTAAT
>JBDSCZ010000044.1:0-12615 GCA_039920865.1 Burkholderiaceae bacterium | reverse complement strand
GATTAGCTACCAACCTCAGACTAAGAGCGGAATTCACAATATTGTCATTCCCGCGAAGGCGGGAAACCATACATCGCACGCTGAATCACCGGTGTATGGATCCCCGCCTTCGCGGGGACGACGGGTTCTTTTGAACGTGTAACGCTGTTTCTGAGGTATGTAGCTAATCAGGTATAAAAAGGAGTATTGCCATTTTTATGGCAATTAACGCATATACTCATTGCGCAAACTAAATATACTCATGGATAAAATAGACTGCCACCGATTTTTTTCCGTATCTGAACAGCAAATTCTGCGCACGCCATTCTTGCCCGTTTTTCGTGTCTTTCGTGGACAAGTACGTAACTTCAGATAGCCGGCAACGCCGGCGCAATATGGGCTGCAATCGATTGCAGCAGTGCGTCCTCCTGAAACGGTTTGCCGAAGTACGCGTCAACCCCCAGCTCCATCGCGTAATTGCGGTGCTTGTCGGCGGTGCGCGAGGTAATCATGATGATCGGGATATGGCGGGTACGCTCGTCGCTGCGCACGTTGCGGGTCAAATCGAAACCGTCCATGCGCGGCATTTCGATGTCGACCAGCATCACGTCCGGCGTGATGGCCTGCAACTGCTGCAGCGCATCCACACCGTCCTTGGCCAGCACGACCTGATAGCCTTCGCGCGTTAGCAGACGTTGCGTCACCCGGCGCACCGTCAATGAATCATCGACCACCATCACGATGCGCTGAGTGCGCAGTCCGGATACCGGCAGCACCGCTGTCGGCACCGATGGCCGCGCCAGTTCAGCCACCGCACCCAATGCATCCGGCGCGTCCGCTGGCAGCAGGCGCTGCGCGCCTTGATTGTTTCGGGCCGCATGCAATGCCAAAGCGACCGGATTGAGGATCAGCACGATCTCGCCGCTACCGAGCACGGTAGCGCCGGCAATCCCTGCCATGCGCGCCAGTTGCGGCCCGATATTCTTGACCACCACTTCGCGGTTGCCGAGCACCTTGTCGACATGGATGGCGACCCGCGCATCGCCGCTGCGCAAGATGATCAGCGGCGAATACTGCGAATGTTGTTGCACCGGCGGGATTGCTGCATCGTCGGCCAGCAAGGCCGACAGATTGTGCAGTTCGATCCGGTTACCCTGCCAGACTATGCCGTCCTCGTTGTAGGCGCTGGCCAGCGCCTGGCTTTTCAGTTGCTGCACTTGTTCGACCAGGGTCGAAGGCACCGCATAGGTTTTGCCGCCGGCCTCCAGCAACACAACTTGCGTTACGGCCAGCGTCAGCGGCAAATGAATCGCGAAACAGGTGCCCTGCCCTGCGCTCGAGCTGATCGCCACCCGTCCGCCCAGAGCGGACACTTCTTCGCGCACCACGTCCAGGCCGATGCCGCGCCCTGCCAGCTCGGTGATTTCAGCTGCAGTCGACAGACCGGGCTGGAAGATCAGATCCATCGTTTCGGCATCGGAAATCGCGCTGTCGTTGCCGAGCAAACCGGTGCTGATGGCCTTGTCGCGAATCTGCGCCAGGTCAAGCCCTTGGCCGTCGTCGGAAAACCGGATCACGACTTCATTGCCGTCCTGTTCCACCTGCACCAGCAATTCACCAGCTTCACTCTTGCCCAGCGCGCGCCGCTGCTCGCGCGTTTCGATCCCGTGCGCAATCGCATTGCGCAGCAAATGCTCGAACGGCGCCGCCATTTTTTCCAGCACGCTGCGGTCGACCTCAACTGCCGCGCCCTTAATGTCAAGATTAACCCGCTTCCCGACTTCCTTGCTGGACAGCCGAGCGACCTGGTACAAGCGTTCGGTTACGCTGGAAAACGGTACCATCCGCACCCGCATCAGGTCTTGCTGCAGGTCGCGCGTCAGGCGCGCCTGGTTGCTCAGGTCGGCACTGGCTTCTTCCACCGTGCGCGTCAGGCTTTGCTGCACACTGGCGACGTCGTTGACACTCTCGGCCATCATGCGGGTCAGCTCCTGCAGCCGCGTGAAACGATCGAATTCGAGCGGATCGAATTCGCGGTCGCTCGATTGCGGCATCAGCGACATGATCTGCGATTCCGCCTGCATCTCGATTTCGCGCAACTGGCTGCGCAGGCGACTGACATTTTCCGTCAACTCCGACAATGCGCTGCGCATCATGCCAACCTCGCTTTCCAGCCTGGAGCGCGAGATCGAGACTTCGCCGGCATGGTTCACCAGGCGGTCGATGATTTCGGCACGCACCCGTACCAGCGGCACCTGCAGCGCAGCCGGCGTAGACGTCGATGCGGTGGCCGGCTGTTCAGACGGCAGATCGTCGACCGTAGCCACGGCGTCGACCTCGGATGCCGGCGCAGGATGCTGCAATTGCTCAAACAGGTTCAGGCTGTGATCGTGGCTGGCCAGCAGTTCATCCAGCGCCAGTGCGGTCGGCACGCCGGCCTGCATCAACTGGCCGATGCGGGTTTCGATGTCATGTGCATGTTGTCCCAGCGCCATTGCACCGGCCATGCGCGCACTGCCCTTGACGGTATGCAGCACCCGCAGCAGTGCTTGCGGCACGCCGAAGTCGGCAGGCGTTTGCTGCCAGGCACGCAGCAGCCGGCCGATTTCCGGCAGCAAATCGCGCCCTTCCTCGATGAATACCGGCAACAGATCGGCATCGAGTTCATCCTTGATCGGCAGCGCGGGAGTGCAGCTGTTGTCCGCATCCCGCTGTGCGTCGCTGTCCGCAGGCAACAGCTGCTGCTTTTGCTCTTGCGGGACTGCCGGAGCAGCAGCAGTTGTTGCTGCGGCTTCCTGTAGCGCGCTGCCGTCAACCTGCACGCGCCGCTTCCTAAGCATGCGGTGCAGGCTTTCCAGCAGCCGAATCTGCGCCAGCGGCAGCGGCGGCATCTCGCCCAAGGCGAAGGTCCGCAACATCGACTTGCAATGGACCATGCATTGATCGAGCGCGTCGAACTCTTCGAATTCCAGAATGGCCGGTTGCCGCGCCAGATGCTGCAACAGCTTCTCGAGCGCCCGCGCCAGATCGTGCAATCCCTTGAAGCCGACCGTGGCCGAACTGCCGGATAGCGAATGCGCGGCATTGATCGATTCCGGACTGACCACGCGCTGCGTTTCATGCCGCCATTCGGAAAAATCGTTCGACAGCAGGCGCACGATTTCATCGGTTTCGGCCAGATAAATATTGTGCAATGGAACACTAATCTCGACATCGCCGATCTTCTTGATGTTATCGTCCGGCCGCGCATGCTTCCGATCGTTTGGCGGGAACCCGATCACGCTCGACCTTGGCGCAGGCTCGGGCTCGGGCACTTCCGGCGCTTGCGACACCGGGCTTATGATCCCGGCCGCGTCGCTGCACTCTGCCGGCGGCGCAGCCGCGCACGACAGATCGGCGTCCGGCGGCAGCCCCAGATCCAGATCCAGATCCAGATCCAGATCTAAATCCAGACCCAGCTTGAGATCCGGATCAAAGTCAAAATCCAGGCCCGACACCTGCTGCGGGTCTGCAGCCTCGGGCAGCACAGCCGGCGTCTCTGCCGCTGCTGCAAGCTCCGCCGCTTCGGCGCTTGCAGCGGCCGGCAACTCGGGCGACTGGCCGATTCTCACCCTTTCGGCTGCCGCTACCAGCGCCTCGCCAGTACGTCCTGATTGCCCGTTGAGCACGATTTCCGCCACCCACGCCTTCATCTCCTGCACCGCCATCTCTAGCAAGGTGCAGAGATCAGCGCTGGCGCTGCGCGACTCCGATAGCCAGAGATTCATCACCTGCTCGATACTCCAGGCGGCATTGCCGAACACGCTTAAGCCGACCATCCGGCCGCTGCCCTTGAGAGTGTGAAAGGAGCGGCGCAAGGTAGCCAGATGCTCCTGATTATGACTATCCTGACGCGACAGCGGCACAGTCTGGCGCACGAAAGTCAGCACTTCTTGCGCCTCAGAGATGAAAATATCCAGCAATTCGGCGTCGATTT
Organism: Burkholderiaceae bacterium; assembly: GCA_039920865.1. Lineage (GTDB taxonomy): Bacteria > Pseudomonadota > Gammaproteobacteria > Burkholderiales > Burkholderiaceae_D > AVCC01. Next base: position 8,660 of record JBDSCZ010000044.1, on the reverse strand, counting down.
CACCGTCGCTTGCCGTCTCCGTGACCGGAGGGGCCGCAGCCACGATGGTAGTTGCTGGCGCGTTGGCAATACCGGCCAGTGCCTGCGGCGTGGCGACGAAGCCGGGCTGCGCCAGCAGCTCGATGGCAGCCTGGGCGCGCTGCATCAGCGCACTATCATCGATCAACGCAGCATCGGAACGCACGCTTTGCAGAGCAGTCCTGAGCTGTTGCTGCAGTTCGGTGTCGCCTGGCGCTGCCAGCAGCGCATCGGCCAACGCGGCGGCCTGTTGCCGGTGCCGCGCCAGATCGCCTTCCACCGTCGCGCCGTGCAGCCGGTCGGTAAGCGGCGGCTCGGCGTCGGTTGGCAATGCGGCGCTACGCGCTGTTGCGACCGCTGCGGCTGGGTCGGTGTGGTCGGGACTGATTTTCTCGATCAGGTTGGCATGAAAAATCCCCTGCTGCGGATTGAAAACGAAGCGGCTGCGTGCAGCCTGGGGATTTGCCGCCAGCATTTCCAGGAAAAATCCCAGTGCACCGACGTTTTGCGCCACATCCTGAAACGCCTGCTGGTCGGGCAGTGCATCCGGCCGGCTATCGGCAAAACCGCGCACCACGGTCTGGATATGCTCGGCTGCGCACATCGCATCGTTCTGGTCCAGCATCGCCAGCGCACCGGCAATCTGGTGCAGCGCCGGTTCCAGAGTGCGCAGCGATTCTTTTTTGGCCGGGTTGAAAAAGTATTCTTCCAGCGATTTTTCGACCTGACGCAGATTGGCCTGCATTTCGGCCGCCAGCACGCACAGGGTCTGTCTTTGCTGCGCCTGTTCGGACAGTTCGTCGAGCCATTGCGCGGATGCGGCCGGCAGTTCGCCGGCGACAATCGAAATCAGGCGGCCGGACAGAGCATCGGCACGACCTGAAAAATCGGCGCCCAGATGGCTGATGTTATCCAACGCATGTTCGACGAATAACAGGCCGGTCGCCATTTCCAGACAAAGGCTATGCTCAGGTGCAGAATGCGCAGCATGGCGGGCGATGCCGTTGAGTTCACGCAACAATTTGGCAAGCGAAGGCGAATTCAGTTTTTCACTGGCCGCCGCCAAAATTTTCATTTCGCGCTCGAAAGATTCGGCAAAACCGGCATCGCCGGCGGCAATCCGGCTCCACATGACTTTGGCCTGCGCCAATCCTTGCTTGGCGGCGCGCAGCGCTTCTGCATCGATCTGGCCGTAACGCCGCACTTCGTAATCGGCTGGAACCGGCGCCTCGATCCGGTGCGCGGCGCAGATCGCCTGGGCTGCAGCAGAAGGCTGCTCGATTTGCGCGATGAAAAACAGCGCGTCGCGCATCAGGCTCTCGGAAACACTGTGAGAACCCTGGGCCAGGCGCCGGATCTGCAGATTGATCAAAGCGAACAATTGCTTGACAAGACGCCCGCCGGCAATCTGCCCGCCGCATACGGCGTCGGCAAAGCCGTGCATCACCCACCAGAATCTGCGCGCTTGCGGCTCGCTTTGCACCTGTTCTATTTCTGCAATGACTGCGCACATCGATGCCGCGCCGCCGGCTTCGCGCCCCGGATCGCTATTTTTCAGAAACGCCAGCAAGGCCATCTCGAATCGCTGCCGCAAACCTGCATACGACGCCGGCGGAAACGCTGGCGGCACCCGATCGGCATCCACCGCAGGCAGTGGCTCCGACAGTTGCGGAAAGAACAGGTCGGCCGGATGGATGCGGGGTGCGCCGAGCGCCTCCAGGATCGCCTTGTGGTATGGATACAGTCGCACCGCCTGCTGCTCTGCCCCCGACAGCAAATGCTCCAGATATTCCAGCACAGCCTGATAAGCGTCACCGACGATGTCAGCGTGGCTTTGCGTCAGCGTAATTTGGGCCGCAGCCAGACGCTCCAGCAATTGCTCGATCGCTTCGGTGACGACCGTCACGCCGTCGAGATCAACCATTTGCAGCGCCCCGTGGGCCTGATGCAAATGGGTCTTGGCGTGGTACAGCGCGGTTGATCTGGATTCGGCGTCCTGCGCCACTGCATCTTGCAGCGCCATCCTGGAGCGCTCCAGCGCATCGCGGATTTCGCCAATTACCCAGGACAAGGGACCGGTGTCGGTCTGATCCGTACTATCGCTCGGGTGCGTCGAAAAAGGGATGCTCATGCTTGTCTCGCCAGTGTGAAGCCGGACCATGCCCGGCCAGAAGAAGTAAATGACTCAATAACCGATGTGCTGAATTGTTTGTGCCATACCCCTGACTTCAGTTAGTAAAACAAGGGGTATAGCTATTTTTATATCACTTCCCGCATACTTTAATTGCGATAAAAAATATACACAATATAGTATAAATCATGCGCCGAATCGTCTCCAGCACCTGAACTGCTATTCGGCCAAAATCAGGCCGCCACGCGGAAACGCGATACCGAGTTTTTAAGTTCCTCGGCCAGCACTGATAGTTCCTGGATCGAGTGCGCGGTCTGCTGGGTGCCGCCCTTGGTCTGCTCGGTCACGACAAGAATATGCTGAATGGTTTGCGCCACGCTGTTGGCCGAGGTCGCCTGCTGCTCGGTGTCATACGAAATGCCCTGAATCAGTTCGGCCAGACGGTTCGAGATGCGGCTGATATCGGTCAGTGCGGCGCCGGCGGCATCCGACAGCTTGGCGCCTTCGACCACGCCCTGGGTCGACTTTTCCATCGCCGCGACCGCGTCGAAGGTATCGGTCTGAATGGTGCGCACCAGCGCACCGATCTGCTTGGTTGCCGCGCCGGAACGTTCGGCCAGGCGCTGCACCTCCTCCGCCACTACCGAGAAGCCGCGGCCGGCCTCGCCGGCCGAGGCCGCCTGGATCGCCGCATTCAATGCCAGCACGTTGGTCTGTTCGGTAATGTCGGAAATCAGTTCGGTGATCTCGCCGATCTCTTGCGAGGATTCACCGAGGCGCTTGATGCGCTTGGAGGTTTCCTGAATCTGCTCGCGGATCTCGGTCATGCCCTTGATCGCGTTTTCCACGGCGCGCGAACCCTGCTCGGCAGCTGCCACCGACTGCCGCGCCACCTCTGCCGACTGGTTTGCCGAGCGCGACACATCGGTGATCTGCTCTGCCATCTGCAATACCGACTGACCGGCATTTTCAATTTCACGCGATTGCTGCTGCGACGCCAGCAGCAAATCGGCCGAAATGCTTTGGGCCTGATTCGACGCCAAAGTCACCTGAGCGGCGGTATCGGTTACCCGTCCGACCAGCAAGCGCAACTCTTCCACCGTGTAATTGACCGAGTCGGCAATCGCACCGGTAATGTCTTCGGACACCGTGGCTTGCACCGTCAGATCGCCATCGGCGACTTCCTGCAATTCGTTCATCAGGCGCAAAATTGCGGCCTGATTCTGGTCGTTGGCGCTTTTCGCCCGCTCTTCATGGCTCTGCGCCAGTTGCTGCTGCCGCTCCGCTTCCCGGCGGCGCCCCTCAGCCTCGCGAGCCCGGCCACGGCCATCCTGCAGCAACGCCAAGGCAACCCCGACCGATACCAGCAAAGCCAGCAAGGCGCTCGCAAGCGAGCGCCAGAACCAGCCCAGGCCGGCCTGTTCGGCCCGAAAAATGGTTTGCAAACTGCCGATGCGCTGCTTCAGGGTTTCGTTTTCATTGAACAGCAATTGTTCGGCCTGTTTGGCGGCAATGAAATTCTGCAGGTTGCCAAGAATCGAAGTAACCGATTGCTGATATTCGACAAATGTCTTTTGTAATGCGGTCAGCTTCGCGCGCATTTCAGGATCCTTGGCAGCAGACAGTCTGAGCACATCGCTGCCGCTCAAAAAACCGTCAACAATGTTGCGGAAGGTGTTGGTGTCTTTTCCCAGCAAAAAAGCGGTTTCCGGATTGCCGCCTTGGGCGCTCATGAATTCGCTGGCATTGCGTCCCATACGCTGGGTCAGCATCATCAATTGGCCGGTAGTCAGAATTTCGCCCGGGGCTGCGCCGGATTGCACCTTCAGTGCAGAAATTTGCTCGGTCAATTCAAGCAGTTGCGGCGTCAGGCGGTTCAGGTTTCCCAGGGTGGCACCAAAACCGGTCAGTTCCTTTTTCAGTTTCAGGATGGTATCTGCAGCCTGCTCCGACTTGCCCCACAATTTCTGACTTTCCTTGATGCGTGACCCGATCACCGCATCCGGCTGGGCGATAGTCACACCCAGATAATTGCCGCCGTTGGCCAGTAATTTCAAATCATTACTGAGCTCGCGACGACTGTCTTCCAGTTGCTTGAATGCCTCCCGGTTGCCCTGAATCGCGTTCGGCGCTGCCTTGCCGATACGCTGCGAATGCATCAGCGCATCGCCGGCGATCTGGGTCTGGGTTGCGCCTTGCGCCCAGTCGCGTACGTTGTACCAAACCACGAATGCGTTCAACAGGAAAACGGCGCCCAACAGAATCAGCAGCAAGCGAATTTGCCTTTGCAGCGGAAGATGGCCGATCAGAGGCAGCTTGACATCGAGCAGGTGCTCCAACCGGTTGCTTGCGCTGCTTTCCGGCATGTCCGATCCGGCAGTTGTCGCTGCGCCGGCAAGCACAGCTTCCTGCTGCGGATTCTGCTCCTTCTTTTTTGAAGAAAAGAAAGGGATTGTGAACGCCATGAAAAAGTCTCCTAATGCCAATGAAGGGGCGGCTGGCGCATACGGCAAGGCCTGCGCCGGTCGCTCATAAACCTATTTGTAAGAAGCGGGGATCCTGCGCCAGCGCGGCCAGATCGATCTGCATCCAGAGTTGCGATTGATCGTCGCGGTAACACTGCGTCACCCACGGCGATAATGCGGATGTGGGCTTAGAATCGGGCTCGGACGTCATCTGTTGCGGATTGCGCAGACCCAGCACGCGCGACACCAGCAAACCGCCATGCAACGATAGTGCGCGTGAAAAAACGATGATCCGGCACGATGTATCGATCTCGGTGCCCGCATAGCCCAGAAAGCGGGGGAAATCGACCACACCCACCAGATTGCCGCGAATGCTCGACAAGCCGAGATACCAGTCCAGCGTCAACGGAACCTTGGTAATCGAGCGCACCGGCAGGATTTCGCTGGTCTGCTGCAAATCGAACAGACAATGCGTGTCTCCCAGCATCACGCCCAACTGATTCAGATTGTTCTCGGTACTGTTCTGCGCCGCCTGTACCCGTTGCGCCAGTTGCGCCTGAAATTCACGCAGGCGGGCACGGCGCGCAAGCGGATCCGGCTTGCCGGATACGTCCTGCAGAAGTTGCGTCGGAGTTTGGCTCATCGACACTGGCTCAGCCTAGGGCTGCGATTTTGGACAACAGTTCCTGCGCATTGATTGGCTTGACCAAATAGTCGCACGCACCTTGCCGCAAACCCCAGATGCGGTCGGTCTCCTGATCCTTGCTGGTGCAGATGATGATCGGAATATCCTGGGTATCCGGATCGCGGGCAATCGAACGCGTCACCTGAAAACCGTTTTTCCCGGGCATCACCACATCCATCAGAATCAATTGCGGCTTGTCGGCCTTGATCTGCAATAGCGCATCCTCGCCATTTTCTGCAGTGGATACCGAAAACCCATTCTTGGCCAGGATGTCAGTGAGGAAGTAGCGCTCGGTTGCCGAGTCGTCGACAATCAGAATCTTTTGTATGGTCATGTTTACATTTCCTGCGTTGGAAGTGGCTGATCGGCAGTTTGCTCGACGTGATCGCGCACCGTTTTCAATAAACTTTCCTTGGTAAACGGCTTGGTCAGGTATTCGGAAGAGCCGACCATCGCACCCCGTGCACGATCGAACAAGCCGTCTTTCGACGACAGCATGACAACCGGAGTGGCGTGGAATTTAGCACTTTTCTTGATCAATGCGCAGGTTTGATAACCATCCAGCCTGGGCATCAGAATGTCGCAAAAGATCAATACCGGCTGGTGATCGTTGATTTTTGCCAGCGCATCAAAGCCGTCCCCGGCCAGGATAACTTGGTAGCCGGCCTGGCCTAAAAATATCTCCGCGGAACGACGGATGGTGCTGCTGTCATCAATCACCATGATTTTCAGATTGCCATCTTGTAACATTGTTGTCATGATGCCATCCTATCCCGCCGTTGAAAAATCCTGCCCAACTGTAACAAATAATGCGGTGCTTTAAAACAAGACATTTCAGAGCGGCGCATTCGGAATGCAGATTCACCACAGCGTCTTGCTCAGATGGCAACGCCGCTCAGAGTGCGACCATTTCGAAATCTTCCTTGCGCGCCCCGCATTCGGGGCAGGTCCAGTTCATCGGGATCGCTTCCCAGCGGGTGCCGGCAGCGATGCCCTCCTCTGGCAAGCCTTGCGCCTCGTCATAGACCCAGCCGCAAATCAGGCACATCCAGGTCTTGAGATCTTCTTTGTTGCTCACAGCCGACACCCCATCAAGTAAAATACAAAACCAGCTATATTAATCTACCGCTCGTGCAAAACCAAACTTCCCCGCTCATATTGACTTTTGGCGTTTCCGACCCGGTCGGTGCCATCGGCATCCAGGCCGACCTGGCCGCGTTTGCGGCGATGGGCTGCCATGGAGCGTCCGTGATTACCGCGATTCTGCTTGGCGACACCGCGCGCATCGAAGACATCCGGCACATTGAAACCGACTGGCTGATGGATCAGGCCCGCATGGTGCTGGAAGACATGCCGATTGCCGCTTTCAAGGTGGGTGCGCTGGGCAGTGTCGAAAACATCAGCGCGATTGCCGAAATCGCTTCCGACTATCCCGATATTCCGCTGATTCTCGATCCCTTCATTTCCGCACTGCCGGACCAGGGCATGGACGACGAAGACATGCTTTTGGCGATGCGTGAATTGCTACTGCCGCAAACCACGCTGTTTCTGGCTTCCGTGTCGGAGTTGAACCAACTGGCTGAAACCTGGCGCGGGCCGAGCGTTGCCGAACTGCTGACCGAGGATGTCACGGAAATCATCGAATACGGCTGCCAGTATCTGCTCCTGACCGGCACCCGCTGCGCACTGGGCGATGTCGCCAACACCTTGTACGGTGCGTCCGGCATGGTGCGGCACGATGTCTGGCAGCGCCTGCCGGGCGCTTTTACCGGTGCCGGATCGACCCTGTCGGCAGCGATTACAGCGATGCTGGCCAATCGCCTGGAAGTGCCGGAAGCGGCGCTCGAAGCGCAGGAATTCACGCTGGCCGCACTGGCCCACGCACAACGCATCGGGATGGGAAAACTGGTTCCCGATCGCTACTTCTGGGCCAGGGAATCCGGCCTGCAATAACCCTGATCAATACGACGCAACACTTCTTTCACATTGAACCGAATGCCTGCCATGACCTCCAAAAATCTAGACCTTTTCACCCGCGCCCAGCTGACTACACCCGGCGGCGTCAACTCGCCGGTGCGCGCCTTTCGCTCGGTCGGCGGTACGCCGCGCTTCATCACCCGCGCCGAGGGTCCTTATTTCTGGGATGCGGACGACCAGCGCTATATCGATTACATCGGCTCCTGGGGTCCGGCCATCGTCGGCCATGCCCATCCCGAAGTCGTCAAGGCAGTGCAGGAAGCGGCTGCGCGCGGCCTGAGTTTCGGCGCGCCGACTGAAGGTGAAGTGCTGATGGCGGAGGAAATCTGTCGCCTGGTGCCGTCGATCGAGCAGGTCCGACTGGTGTCCAGCGGCACCGAAGCCACCATGAGCGCATTGCGGCTGGCGCGCGGCGCGACCGGGCGCGACAAGATCGTCAAGTTCGAAGGCTGCTATCACGGTCACGCCGACTCGCTGCTGGTCAAAGCTGGCAGCGGCTTGCTGACCTTCGGCAACCCGACTTCGGCCGGCGTGCCGGAAGATTTCGTCAAGCACACGCTGGTGCTGGACTACAACAATACGCAGCAACTGGAAGACACCTTCAAGTCGATCGGCGCTCAGCTCGCCTGCGTGATCATCGAACCGGTCGCAGGTAACATGAACCTGGTGCGCGCCAGTTCCGAATTCCTGCACACGCTGCGCCGCCTGTGCACCGAATACGGCACCGTGCTGATTTTCGATGAAGTGATGTCGGGCTTCCGGGTCGCGCTCGGCGGCGCCCAGGCGCTGCATGGCATCACGCCGGATCTGACCGCGCTGGGCAAAGTCATCGGCGGCGGCTTGCCGGTGGCCGCTTTCGGCGGCCGCGCCGATCTGATGCAACACATGGCGCCAATCGGTGCGGTGTATCAGGCCGGCACCCTGTCGGGCAATCCGGTGGCAGTCGCCGCCGGCATGACCACGCTGAAATTGATCCAGGCACCCGGCTTTTACGAATTGCTCGGCGCCCAAACCACCAAACTGGTGCGAGGCTTGACGGCAGCGGCCAAGGCCGCCGGCGTCACCTTTTGCGCCGATTCGGTCGGCGGCATGTTCGGCCTGTATTTCTCTGCAACCGTGCCGACCACGTATGCGGAAATAATGACCGGTGACAAATTGAAATTCAACAGCTTCTTCCATGCGATGCTGGATCAAGGCGTGTATTTCGCGCCGGCCGCGTTCGAAGCCGGCTTCGTCTCCGTGCAACACGACGATGCGGTAATCGACGCCACCATCGCCGCAGCGCACAAGGCCTTTGCGCAACTCGGCTAATTCTCCAAAGCAGCGCTGATCAGCGCTGCTGCAGCCTGTCTTGATGCTTACCAGCCATCAAGACAGCGCCTGC
>JBDSCZ010000043.1:0-25040 GCA_039920865.1 Burkholderiaceae bacterium | reverse complement strand
TCATCCTGGCGGAGTTGGAGGTACCGTAGTTGGCAATGGCGATGTCTTTGTCGGCACCTACGACGCAAGGCATGGAGCCAGCCCACATGATTTCTTCCTGCATTTGTCGGGCCGCGAAGCGGTGAATATCGCGCAGGAAATCCAGCGGGAATGCAGGGTCCTGTGACGGAGGGGTGATGAACTCCAGCAGCGCTTCGGCGTAATCGGTGGTAATCCAGGGATGGGTGAGTTTGGAACCCAGTGTCAAGGGGTGAGTGGTCTGGGCTAGATGGCCGCTGACGTCCATGCGCAAGCATTCGCGCTCGTAGCCTCGCGTGATACCGCGCAAAACCTGGGCTTGGTCTGACAAGAAAAATTGCCGCACCTCATCGCAACATGTGAACTTCAACATAAGCCGTGTCTTTTTCCGTAAATTGGCAAGTAGTATGGCAGTTATTGAGCGGCAAGGCTGTTGGTCGGCGCCGTGGCGATGGGGCACTGAAAAGTGGAGGGCGGGCAATACCCCTAGCCCGGATGAGTTATGCGGGCACTTGCTGATGACGGACGAAATTTTGTTGTCCGGCTGCCAGCATTCGATTCAATACAGCCGCGCCGATGGCGGCCTCAGTTTGCTGCGCTTCAAATCCACGTGGCCGCAGGCGAGGGCCAATAAGTGTGTTGGTGCCGGCTTTAATTTGACCCATGTGCCGGTGCTTCATTGACCCGACCTGAAATCCTGCAAACCGTTGCCTACACTGTGATTGCACCTATTGGTGCTGGGTCAGTCAAACGTCGGCACATGGGTCAATTCGGTATCGGCGCCAACATTTTATGACGCCCAAACGAATCCGTTGACATCCGGGGGCATGTGGGGAAACTGCAGTGGTTGATGGCGCTATCCTTTGTTACTCGCATAGCTTCAACAACATAACCGATAATGAGAGGCGCACCGAGCATCCCCACGTCAACCAAAATGGCTTTCGCATGATTCCTCTGAAAAATATCGTAGTTATTTATCACGCACCCTGTCCAGATGGGTTTGCCGCAGCGTACGCAGCCTGGCGTAAATTTGGCGACAACGCGACTTATCTGCCAGCAGGACACAGACAGAATTTCGACGTGAATCTTGCCGGCAAAGAGGTCTATATGTTGGACTTCAGCTTGAAACGCACTCAGGTGGAAATAATTTTCGCGCAAGCAAAATCGTTTTACATCCTGGACCATCATAAAACAGCACAAGAAGACTTGGCAGACCTGTCGTATGCCACATTCGACATGCATCGCTCCGGTGCTGGCCTGGCATGGGACTACTTCCATCCGAGCGAACCGCGACCTTCATTGATTAATTTCGTTGAAGACCGTGATCTGTTCGCCTGGAAGTACAAGGAAAAGACGGAGTATTTCACCTCGAATCTAGACACGCTGCCTTATGATTTTAATGCGTGGCACCAAGTTGCCGAGCTTGACCAACACCCTGAGGACCTCGCACGCTTCATTGAAGTTGGCAGGCAAATGAGCGAAAAATTTCAATGGGCCGCACGAACGCTCGCTGAGTTGGCGGAACCTGTTGAGTTCCACGGCTATACCGCTGGCAGGGTTAATCTACCTTCGCTCTTTACGACCGATGTTGGCAGTTACATCTATGAGACAAACGGAACGCTCGCGCTCCTGTGGCGTATCGAGGGCGGGAAGCTGTATGTCAGCATGCGCTCGGCCAAAGGCGTAGACGTGAGCGCAATCGCCAAACAGTACGGCGGAGGCGGCCATAAAAACGCTGCAGGTTTCAAGCTGGACATCAAAAATCCCGAGACGCAGGTGTTCATGCAGCGATACTTGTTCAACTAAATGTTATTCCACTGGATTTTTCTGGCGGCTGTTTTTCAGAGAAGCAACGGGGAGTTCACCCAAGATTTCTCCCTAAAGTGTTGACGCCGATACGTTTCTGGCCCCAGGCTGCCGGAATCTTTAACCCGCCAGAATACTCAGAAAACGCAGGCCCATTCTGGGATTCCGCTTGCTGCATATGGGGCAGCCGAATTCGGCATCTTGGGTTAATTTTACGTTGGCACCAACAGTACGCGTCAAAGAGCTCATTCTTTGGATTTTTCCAAATCGAAATGACACTACAAAAAGCATTTGAAGAAGCGCATTAACCTGCACTCAAGTTATTTTTTTTCCGCGTCTTTTGATGCTTGTTCCAATTTTTCTCCACTTTTTTTCACTGCTTCTCCGCCTTTCTCGCCTGCCGATTGCAACGCTTGTCCGGCTTTCTCTCCAGCCTTATTGAGGGCTTCGGCGGCTTTGGCTGCAGCAGCATCAAATTCCGCTCCCGCCTGTTCCGCTGGACCTTTGCCAGTGTATTCGTCCTTCTTTTGGCAAGCTGTCAGACCTATCAAAAGAGTAGCTGCCACAAGGATCACAACAGTCGATTTATTTAGCATCATTTTCTCCACTTATAGAATGAATGGCCCGTAAACACAGTTCACAGCTTGAAAAGGCAACAGTCTCGCGACGAGAGTATTTCGCCATTTTTCAAATTTTACGCGAACTGCGTCATTGTTAGCTCCATTGTGGGGCGTAGAAGCCATGAACCCAGATGCCAAAAACTACTAACACCTGACTGGCCCAATCAGCGCAACATGCAGAGAAATGTATTGCTTGAATGCTGCTTCAGCGATAAATATGTATTGCATTATGACTTTGGCTGGAACTGGCAATCTCATCATAAAGTTTTTGGTTCTGAAGTCTTAGATTGCTTAATCTACAACGTGCGGCAGAATGTAGCCTTCGCCACTTTTTTATTTGCAAAGGTCAGGTCCCCAATGCCACAAGTCGATTCGCTTCAGACCAGTATGAAATTTCAAGCCATAACAGAGGAATCCATTCGCGTACTCGTAGATACATTCTATGATGGAGTACGCAAGGATGACGTTTTGGGACCGGTATTCGAGAATAAATTGCACGGAAAATGGTCCGCCCATTTGCCTCGAATGTACGATTTTTGGTCAACAATATTACTCAGTACGGGCAAATTCCAGGGAAACGTCTACGGGAAACACATGGCGCTTACTGGGATAGAGAAAGAGCATTTCGTTCGATGGTTATCCTTATTCAAGAATACAGTAACGAATATTTATGACGGCGAGGCTGCAATCGAAATTTTAGAAACTGCTGACCGCATTGCAGGAAGCCTGCAACTTGGCTTTTTTGGTGAGCGTCCGGTCCGCTTGTGACATCCGGATACGCGAATTATTGAACCAGAAGGGAGGGCGAACGTTTCCCGAACTCACCCCCATCAGAACAGTCTGGCGCTCTGAACTGCTACGCGGCAATGGAATGGGAAACCATCAGCCATTCTCCCGCATTAAGTGTTGCCGCTGCATTCTGAATGATGTTCACGTCACCGGAGTCGAGGTCAGTGCGATTCAGGTTATATGCCTCTGCATACTCGCCGGCGTCAAACACCTGCCCAGATGCCACGTAAAAATTGAATCCTACGAGGGAATCAGGATTTGTAATTACTGTGTACGTCAGATTAATTGTGGCCATCATATTGCCCCTATTGATATACATTGTTACGCTGCGGTCACAGTACGCAAAACTACTTGCACTGCTACGAAAACATTTTGCGTCTGCTCTAATATCCACCATTCAATTTAGACTTGCCGCATGCACCAAGTCAATGGGTCGGCGCGTTAATGCTTTTAATTTATGGCTCTCAGCCTATGCCTCCTGATATGCGCAGCCACATCTGCCAGTGTTTAGGGCCATTCTGCCAGATAACTAAACGAATGAGGAAGTCCTTGCAATATAAGGTTTCCTATTCAGACGTATCGGTTTTGGCCATTATCTTGACTCCTATCACTCTTTTATGAGTCCTAAAAATGCCTCTATGCTGGTGCCGGCGCGTTTTTGACGTAGGCTGCCGGAAATCGTTGACCTACCAGAATATTCAGCAGCAAACGCTAGCCTTGTGCTGGATTGCGCCAGTTGCATGCGGGCCAGTCAACATCAAGTTGCTGTTTTCAACAGATTAGAACCTTGATTTCCATTTCTCTTGCTTTATACTGTATGCATATACAGTATTATCTACATCACCATTTCCCAGTAACAGCTTCCGCAAGAGGAAAAACAATGTTGGCTTCCCCTCTTATTTCGAGCGAAGTGCCTCGCTCACTCGCACAGTTGGTGTTCCAAGACGTATGGCGCGCCAGCGAGTTGGCGGTGTGCAGAGCCACGACGTGTTCTACAGGCCATGCGGATTTGGACGTGGAACTGCCTAACCATGGGTGGCCTCGGTCCTCCCTGGTTGAGTTCTTGTTACAACAGGCCGGAATCGGGGAGATGCAATTGTTGAAGCCGGCCCTCGCCAGCTTGTCGAAAAACCAGAGAATCGCGCTGGTCCATCCACCGTTCATTCCGCACTCGATGACATGTAAAACATGGGGTATCGATACCAGCCACCTGTTATGGATAAAAGCGGCGAGTAGCGCAGATGCCCTGTGGAGCACCGAGCAAATCCTGAAAAACGGTAGCTGCGGCGCAGTAATCCTTTGGCAGTCAAATGTCCGTGCTGAGTCGTTGCGCCGGCTGAATCTCGCGGCACAGGCGACCGATACCTGGTTCTGGTTCATGCGACCAATATCCTGTAGCACAGACTCGTCGCCGGCATCGTTGCGCATTGCGCTGCGTCCCGCACTCGGCGGCATCTCGCTTGAAATCGTCAAGCGCCGGGGTTCCCGTTGCGACAGCCCCTTATTTGTACCGCTTGCCGAGATGCCAGCTGGCCGACAGCTTTTGGACACAGAACATGCGCCTGTTATTGAGTATTCATCTCCCTTTATTGCCGCTCGAATCGCTGCGCCCGCGTTGGTCTGAACCTGGACCGTATACGGTCATGCATCTGGGGCAGGTCACAGGGATGTCGAGTGAGGCCGCACGCAGCGGCGTCAGGCTCGGGATGCGCGCGGGCGGTGTTTCAGCAATCTCACCGGATACCTTCATGCTGGAGCGAAGCGTAGAAAAGGAGCAATTGGCGCTCAGCGCAATCTGCATGGCTTTGCTGCAGTACACGCCGGAGGTAGTGCACGCCGACGATTTCAGCGTCCTGATGGACGTCACTGCCAGCCTGACATTATTCGACGGTCCGCTGACAATATGCCGACGCGTATGTGCCAGCATTGCCGGACTCGGATTTACTGCACGCTTGGGTGCCGCACCTACAGCGATGGGCGCTTGGCTATTGGCTCGTTGCGCGCAAACACGCGGACAGCCAGTTCGACGCCGAGTTCTCAAAATGCGCACGTTGTCGCGCCGGCTCGACCGATTACCGTGCCACCTATTGCCGGCTACAAAGGCATATCAAGATTGGCTGACTGGTATCGGTGCCCAAAATTTGGCCTCTCTTCGAAGATTACCGCGCGCCGGCCTCTTACGCAGGACGAACAAGCAGGTGCTGGAAGAGCTCGACCGCGCCTACGGTCAGGCCCCCGAACTGTTCCAATGGATAAAGGTGCCATTGACGTTTTCGCAGCGGATTGAGACATTCGACCGGATAGAACACGCTGATGCATTGTTGTTCGGAGCAAAGCGACTCATCCTGCAACTGGTCGGATGGCTGGTATCGCTGCAACAGGCGGTGAGGAAATTCACGCTGATTTTGGAGCATGAGCGGGGCCGCGCCGCGATACCGCCAACTGAATTGGACATCGCATTGGCTGAACCCGCCTGGCATGAAGAGCACCTGGTTCGCTTGCTAAAAGAGCGACTGGGCAAAGTAGAGCTCGCCGCGCCGGTGATTGCGCTGCGACTGGAAGCCAAGCAGCTGGTGCCGATGGTGCCACCGACGCAGTCCTTATTTCCGGAGCCAGGCGGTTCGCCGGCCGACTTTTATCGTTTGCTGGAGCTGCTCACTGCCCGGCTCGGAAACGAAAATGTGCTGGCGCCGGTTTCGATGCAAGACTACCGCCCCGAGGTCTGCAACGCATGGGCTCCAGCCACCGATAAGTCAGCGAAAGAAGACGGTCAGGGTGAAGTATTAGAACGGCCATTCTGGCTTCTTCCAAAGCCGATTGCGCTCCTAATGAGAAACGACCGTCCTTTTTATGGCGCGCCGTTAAAACTGATTCAGGGGCCGGAGCGCGTCGAGGCCGGCTGGTGGGACGACCAGACCGCGGCGCGAGATTATTTCGTTGCACAGGCGGCGGATGCCAGCTGTTATTGGATTTATCTCGAGCGAACCAGCGAGGCCCGCTGGTTTTTGCATGGCCTGTACGCGTAAATATCATGTCCGCCACACCATTTATCCTGCCGGCTTATGCAGAGCTCCAGTGTTTCAGCCACTTCACTTTTCTGCGAGGCGCGTGCGCTCCTGAACATCTGGTTCAACGAGCGGCCCAGCTCGGCTATAGCGCGCTTGCCATCACCGACGAATGCACGCTGGCGGGCGTCGTCAAAGCGCATGTGGAGGCAAAGCGTCTTGGATTGCACTTGGTCATCGGCAGCCAGATGATAGTCACGCCAGAGGACGGCAGCCCGGCGTTTATGCTGATTGTCCTGGCAATGAACAGAAACGGTTATGGCAATCTCAGCGAGCTGATTACGGTCGCGCGCACTCGTGCTGAAAAAGGAACTTACCTGGTCAGGCCTCGCGATATCGCCAGTCCCGTCGGCGTTCTGCTCCCTCTACGTGGCATGCCGGACTGCCAACTGATATTGGCACCCAGGTACGGCGGTACGTATGAAGAGGTCGAGCGCCAGGCAGCTTGGTTACTGCAGTGCGCGCCCGGCCGCGCGCGCATTGCGATGACCCTGCACCATCGCGCGCAGGATGGCAAACATAAAGCGTTGGTCAACGCCATCTCGCGAAAATTTCACCTGCCCATTGTGGCCACGGGGGACGTGTGCATGCATCTACGGTCATACAAACCGGTGCAGGACACGATGACTGCCATCCGTCTGAATACGCCGGTTGCCAGGTGCGGGTATAAATTGTCCCCCAACGCCGAACAGCATCTGCGTTCAAGGCTACGGCTGGGGAACCTGTACACGCGCGAGGCATTGGACGAGACAGTACGTGTTGCCAATCTCTGCAAATTTTCACTCGACGAGCTCAGATACGAATATCCGCACGAACTGGTGCCCGCCGGAGAAACGGCAACGACGTATCTGCGCAGCGAGGCCTACATCGGTGCGCACTGGCGATACCCGAGCGGCATCCCGGAAAACGTCCAGGCATTGCTGGAGCGGGAACTGGAACTCATCGCTGAAATGCAGTACGAGAGCTATTTCCTGACCGTCTACGACATTGTCCGGTTTGCACGCTCCCAGCACATCCTTTGCCAGGGTCGAGGCTCCGCTGCCAATAGCGCGGTGTGTTTTTGCCTCGGTGTCACTGAAGTTGACCCGGTGCGCGGCACGCTGCTGTTTGAGCGCTTTATTTCGAAAGAACGCAATGAGCCGCCTGACATCGATGTCGATTTCGAGCACCAGCGCCGCGAGGAAGTCATCCAGTACATCTACCAAAAATACGGGCGCATGCGCGCCGCGCTCACGGCGGTTGTCATCAGTTACCGGCCACGCAGCGTATTGCGCGATGTCGGCAAGGCCCTGGGCGTAGACCTATCGGTTGTCGACAAAATCGCAAAAGCCAGCCACGGCTGGGGCGGCAAGGCGGACCTGCGCGAGAGAATGATGGCATGCGGGCTCGACCCCGACTCCGCCATAGCCCAGAAATGGAGTGAAATTGCTGACAAGCTGATGCGTTTCCCAAGGCACATATCCCAGCACCCGGGCGGGTTTGTCATCTCGCATTCGAAACTTTCGCGGCTGGTGCCCATCGAGAATGCCGCCATGGTGGACAGGTCCATAGTGCAATGGGACAAGGACGATCTCGATGCGGTCGGGCTACTCAAAATCGATATTCTGGCACTCGGCATGCTGAGCTGCATTCGCCGGGCGCTGGAACTCGTTTCCGAGCAGCGCGGGGAACGATTTGAATTGCGTGACATTCCTGCAGAAGACGCTGCCACTTACGAAATGATATGCCAAGCCGATACGGTTGGCGTATTCCAAATTGAGAGCCGCGCACAGATGTCGATGCTGCCCCGTTTGCAACCGCGCACGTTTTATGACCTGGTAATTGAGGTCGCGATTATCCGTCCTGGCCCGATTCAGGGCGGCATGATTCAGCCCTACCTGAGGCGTCGGCAAGGCATAGACCCCGCCACCTATCCGAGCCCTGAAATGGAAGCGGTACTGTCGCGGACCCTGGGCATCCCAATTTTCCAGGAACAGGTGATGCAAATCGCGATGGTTGCCGCGGGCTTTAGTGCGGGTGAGGCGGACCAGTTGCGGCGTGCGATGGCGGCCTGGAAGAGGAAAGGTGGGCTGGAGCAGTTCGAAGATAAGCTCATGAGCGGCATGATTGAGCGCGGTTATGCAAGCGAATTCGCCACCGCGATTATTGGTCAAATCCGCGGTTTCGCTGAATACGGCTTTCCGGAATCGCACGCCGCCAGCTTCGCTTTGCTTGCCTACGCTAGCAGTTGGCTCAAGTGTCATGAGCCAGAAGCGTTCTTGGCAGCATTGCTGAATTCACAACCGATGGGATTCTATTCTCCATCATCACTGGTGCAAGATGCGCGCCGGCATGGCGTAGAGGTTCGTCCGGTCGATGTCTGCTTCAGCACCTGGGAGGCAAGATTGGAACCCATCGCAGGTGCCCAGCCAGCCGTGCGACTGGGTCTGAACAATATCAGAGGTCTGGAGCGGGAGGCAGGATGGAGAATAGACGAGGCACAGGCAATTCAACCGTTTTCCGACACTGCGGATTTAGCGAACAGAGCGCAATTGAACACTAGACACCT
Organism: Burkholderiaceae bacterium; assembly: GCA_039920865.1. Lineage (GTDB taxonomy): Bacteria > Pseudomonadota > Gammaproteobacteria > Burkholderiales > Burkholderiaceae_D > AVCC01. The sequence continues at coordinate 16,194 of JBDSCZ010000043.1, read as the reverse complement.
CAATGCGTTGGCCAGCGCAAATGCCCTCGAATCCTTGTCGGGGAACCGGCGGCAGGCGCTTTGGCAAGCGGCTGCCAGCGTGCCTGACAAAGGACTGTTGCGCCCGGCAACCTTGGTTGAAGAACTAGTGGAGTTGGAAGCGCCATCCGAAGCAGAAAACACGGTGGCCGATTATCGCCATCTTGGGCTGACGCTGGGTCGGCATCCCCTATCGTTCCTGCGCAGCCGGCTGACAAAGATGCGTTTTTTGCCGGCCGACGTCTTGCATACATTCAAGGACAAACAACTCGCACGCGGCTGTGGCATTGTCACGGTACGCCAAAGGCCGGAGACGGCTAACGGAGTGATATTCGTTACTCTGGAGGACGAGACTGGCACAGTCAACGTCATCGTGTGGCCCAGTGTAGTCGAACAGCAACGCCGGGAATTGCTCGGCGCGTCACTGCTGGGCGTGTACGGACAGTGGCAGTGCCAAAACAACGTACGTCATTTGGTCGCCATGAGATTGGTCGACCTTTCCCCCTTGCTGGGAGACCTGGAGACACGCAGCCGCGATTTCCATTGATTTGTCAAAGTAGCACGACCTTCCGATAGAATAATCCGCAACAATCGAACCTGAAGGCCAGCCATGTGCGTCAACTATATAACGGTATCCCGTCAGGTCCTGTACGACGTATTCGATACATCGGTGCCGTCGGACGAGGAGTGGCGCGAGGAGCTTTACCGGGACTACCTGGGTCCAATCATTGTCCATGACGACGGCGGAAAACGCGCGGGGCTGATTGCTAGTTACAGCATGGTTCCCAAGCGCCATCTGCCGGCCGGCACAGATTTTTCCACTATGAATGCGCGTGATAACACCATCGGGAAACTGAAAAGCTACAAGCCGTTTTGGAATGCCGGCCAGCTCTGCCTGGTGCCGATGCTGGCGTTTTTCGAGCCGAACTGGGAGCAAAAGGCGCATGTTCGGTGGAAAATCGGCATGGCTGACGCATCGCCGTTTGCCGTCGCCGGACTGTACCGCGAGTGGAAAGAACAGGACGGCAACACCTCGTTTGCATTTACGCAGCTGACCATCAACGCCGACGACCATCCATTGATGCAACGGTTTCATCGGCCCGGTGCGGAAAAACGCTCGCTGGTCATCGTGCCGCGTGCAGAGTATGACGAATGGCTGTCTTGCAAAGACCCGGAACGGGCCAGAACCTGGCTGCAACCTTATCCTGCTGAGTTGATGCGCGCAGAACCGGCACCCACACCGAAAGACGCAAGACCGAAGGAAAAGTCGGGCCAAATCATCCAACCGACCACGCGAGACTTATTCTAGATTTAACCGGACGTCTCGGCTGTCCGTCGGTTTGCAGCGGCGACGGTGTGTCGGTTGTTGGCGCCAACAGATCATTGCGCTTTTCGAACAAAACGATCGGAACAATTTGCCATGAAACGCCGTATTTATCCTTGAGCCAGCCGCACTACTGCGCCTTTTTATCCCCGCGCTCGGACAGCTTTTCCCAGTAATAGTCGACTTCTTGCTGTGTTTCGCAATTGACATGGAGCGAGATGCCTTTTGAAGTTGAACGCCGGGCCGCCGTTGAGCGCGGAAAACGACTGCCCGTCGAGTTCAAACGCGATAGCCATGATCGTTCCCGCGGCTTTTCCGTAGACTTCATGCCCGAAATCTCCATAGCGGGCAATGATGACTATCCTGGAATTCTTGAAGATTTCGGTATAAAAGGCTACTGCCTGTTCGGCTTGATCATCACACCATAAACATGGCGTGATTTTTTGCATGGTGTTTCTCCAGCATCAACGTTGCGGCCGGCCCATGCGACTGTCAAAGATCAACCAGCACCTCGAACCCGCCATACATCATGCGCTTGCCGTCAAACGGCATGTTTTCCGGCTTCATCATGTCGGCCATGCGCGGGTCCTTCATCACCTTGTCGTTGACCTGGTCGCGGTGGGCACGAGATTCATACACGATCCAGGAAAAAATCACGGTCTCGTCGGGTTCGAGATTCACGCTTTGCGGGAACGATGTGAGTTTCCCGGGCTTCACGTCGTCGGAAATGCACTCGCGAAATTCCAGCGCACCATGCTCGCGCCAGATCGCGCCGCACTTGCGCGCAACTTCGAGGTAGGCTTCCACATTTTTTTTGGGAAGAGGCAAAACAAATCCGTCGACGTAGGGCATGACATTTTCCTTGAGGAAATAGATTAGTCGAACATGCGGTTCATCATGAATTGATTGTCACAATGCCCAGCTTAGTCATGGCTATTCGAGAAAACAAGGCGTTTATCGATCAAGCGTGATGCACGTCTTGTAGCGCCAATTTTTGCCACTCTGGCATCGGAATTTTACGTCCATCGAATGCCGTGTCGAATTGATTGGCAATTGATTCACCCTGAACAGTAATTGAGTTTTTCATATAAATTACGGGAGTATTAGAATAAATATAGAGTATTCCGGATATAAGTAGAGCGGATATAAAAATACATATTGGTGTATTTTACGTATCCGAATCACTCCAGACGGACGATGTCGCCCTTTATTGTGCCGCAGTATTGAAACCGCCTACACTGGCTGGAATTAGCCAGCGGCGCAATGTCACCTCCAGGATCATGATGCAATCGACACCCAAGCAGCTTGTGCAACAAGAGTGTGACCTTTTGATCGTCGGTGGCGGCATCAACGGTGTCGGCATCGCGCGCGATGCGGCGGGCCGCGGCTTGCGGGTGATCCTGTGCGAGCAGCACGATCTGGCCCAGCACACGTCGTCGGCCAGCACCAAGCTGATCCACGGCGGCTTGCGCTATCTTGAATATTACGAATTCAAACTGGTACGCAAGGCGCTGCAAGAACGCGAAGTGCTGTTGCGCGCGGGGCCGCACATCATGTGGCCGCTGCGTTTCGTGATGCCGCACGATGCCGGACAACGGCCGGCCTGGATGATACGCGCCGGGCTGTTCCTGTACGACCATCTGGCACACCGCACCTTCCTGCCGGCCTCGGAGGGCGTGTCGCTGCGCAAGCATGTGGCGGGCGCGCCGCTGAAAGGTGATTACCGCAAGGGTTTCGTGTATTCGGACGGCTGGGTTGACGATGCGCGACTGGTGGTGCTTAATGCACTGGATGCCAGCGAACGCGGTGCCAGCATCCTGACCCGCAGCAAATGCGTGGCGGTGCGGCAGGCAGGCGAGGGCTGGCACGCGACGCTAGCCAGCGAGCAACACGGCCGTATCGAAGTCAGCGCGCGCGCCATCGTGAATGCGTCCGGTCCCTGGACCGCGCAATTCGCCAACGCCGCCAGCGGCACCACCCATGCGCACGGGTTGCGGCTGGTCAAGGGCAGCCACATCGTCGTGCCGCGCCTGTTCGATCATCCGTATGCCTATATTTTCCAGAACCCGGATAAACGCATCATCTTTGCGATTCCGTTTCAGGATGATTTCACGCTGATCGGCACCACCGATCTTGAATATACCGGCGACCCCGGACAGGTGACGATCAGCGATGGCGAAGTGGAATACCTGTGCCAGATGGCCAATCGCTACTTCAGCCAACAAATTACTGCTGCCGATGTGGTCTGGACCTATTCCGGCGTGCGGCCGCTGCTGGACGACAGCGCGCAAAACGCCGCTGCAGTGACGCGCGATTACCTGCTCGAATGCGACGAAAAGACACCGCCGTTCCTGAATGTATGGGGCGGCAAGATCACCACTTACCGCAAGCTGTCGGAACAGGCGCTGGCGATGCTGCTGCCGCGCCTGGGCCGCCACGCGCCGGACTGGACCGCTGCCGCGCCGCTGCCGGGCGGCGACCTGCAACAAGCCGGCAGACTGGTCGAGAGCTATGACTTTGCACGTTTTTCGCGGCAATTCTGCGCCCGCTATCCATGGCTGCCGGGCAAGCTTGCGCAACGTTATGCGCGCTGCTACGGGACTCGTGCCGATCGGCTGCTGGGTGCCGCGGAAAAACTATCCGACCTGGGCCAGGAACTGACGCCCGGCATCTATGAACAGGAAGCGCGTTATCTGTTCCAGGTGGAATGGGCACGCTGCGCCGAAGACATCCTCTGGCGCAGAACCAAATGCGGCTTGTGCTGCACGCCGCAGCATGTCGCACGTCTGCAGCAATGGCTTGAAAACATCAATCAATAGTGAAAATATTCCGATGCCTGTTCATGGAATTTCATCAACCATTATTTTTACGTAAATTTTTCATACGATAGGAATAGCCATGGCTTATTTGCTGGCATTGGATCAGGGCACGTCCAGTTCGCGCAGCATTGTGTTCCGGGACAGCGGAGAAATTGTTGCCTCGGTGCAGCAAGAATTCAAGCAACACTTTCCCCAACCTGGCTGGGTCGAGCATGACCCGATGGATCTGTGGCAAAGCCAGCTGCAGACCTGCCGGGCGGTGCTGGCCAAGGCCGGCATCAGGGCCGACGAGCTGGCCGCGCTGGGCATCACCAACCAGCGCGAAACCACCGTGGTGTGGGAGCGCAGCAGCGGCCAACCGATCTTCAACGCGATCGTCTGGCAAGACCGGCGGACCGAAGCATTGTGCGCAGAGTTGCGCAATAGCGGACTGGCCGATGCGATCAAGCGCAAGACCGGCCTGGTGCTGGACCCGTATTTTTCGGCCACCAAGCTACGCTGGATACTCGACCATGTCGGCGACGCCCGCGAGCGCGCCCAACGCGGCGAACTGGCATTCGGCACCGTCGATGCGTGGCTGGTCTGGAACCTGACGGGCGGCCGCCTGCATGTCACCGATGTGACCAATGCCTCGCGCACCATGCTGTGGAATATCCACGATGGCTGCTGGGACGAAGAATTGCTGCAATGGCTGGATATCCCGCCGCAAGTGTTGCCGCAAGTGCATCCGTCGAGCCATCTGTTTGGCGCCACCGATGCGCAGTGGCTGGGCCAGCCGGTGACCATCGGCGGCATCGCCGGCGACCAGCAAGCGGCGCTGTTCGGACAGGCCTGTTTCAAGCCGGGCATGGCCAAGAATACCTACGGTACCGGCTGCTTCATGCTGCTTAACACCGGCGACGATTGCGCCGACTCGCATAACGGACTGATCAGCACCGTGGCTTGCCAGCTTGGCAGCAACAAGCAATATGTGCTGGAAGGCAGCGTCTTCATCGGCGGCGCGGTGGTGCAGTGGCTGCGCGACGGCCTCAAGGCAATCCAGGATTCGGCCGACATCGAAGCGCTGGCTGCCTCGGTGCCGGATTCCGATGGCGTGGTGTTTGTGCCCGCGTTTACCGGCCTCGGTGCGCCGTACTGGATCCCGTCTGCCAAAGGGGCGATCCTGGGTCTCAGCCGCGGCACCACGGTCGCCCATATCGCGCGCGCGGCGCTGGAATCGATCGCGTTCCAGAGTGCCGCGCTGCTGCAGGCGATGCTGCGCGATGCCACGTCGCCGATCACCGAACTGCGGGTCGATGGCGGCGCGTCCGCCAATTCACTGTTATTGCAATTTCAGGCCGACCTGCTCGGCATCCCGGTGATCCGGCCGCAGGTCACCGAAACCACCGCGCTCGGCGCGGCTTACCTGGCCGGCCTTGCCACCGGCGTGTATCGCAGTACATTAGAACTTGAATCGCAATGGCGAATTGATCGTGTGTTCGAGCCCGTCATCAGCCGCGATCAGGCCGAGGCGCTGATGCGACGTTGGGAGGCCGCAATTGGCATCGTAGGGGCAGGTTCCAAACCTGCCTCGGGTTGATTCACAGAGGGCAGGTTTGGAACCTGCCTCTACGAATAATATCCAGAGTTCTAAAGCTGTTCGACTTGATCCAGGCAATGGCTTTGGGGCCAGCACGCTGGAAAATCGGCATGCTTACTTGACCGTGTGCAGCTGCATGGTTGCGGCTTCGAATTTTCCTTCGCACAGCAGCGGGATCACATCGATGCTGCGGGCAATCGCTTCATCGATCAGGATTTGCTCATCCTTGCGCGGCCGATGCAGCACGAAATCGACTACCGCCTGTTGCAGATTCAGCGCGCGCGGGTGGCCGATGCCGATGCGCAAGCGCCAGTAATCCTGGGTACCGAGCGCAGCGGTGATGTCTTTCAATCCGTTATGTCCGCCGGATGAGCCGCCTTTCTTGATTTTGGCCAAGCCAGGGGCGATGTCGAGTTCGTCATGCACCACCAGCACTTCGTCGGGAAGAATTTTGTAGAAGCGCGCCAGGCCGCCGACCGACTGGCCGGAGCGGTTCATGAAGGTTTGCGGCTCTAGCAGCCAGACTTCGTGACCGCCGATGCTGGTTTTCGCCGCCAGTGCATTGAATCGGGATTCGCGCTGCAAGCGGCAGCGCGCCACTCCGATGGCCAAATTATCGACTAACCAGAAGCCGGCGTTGTGGCGTGTTTGTTCGTATTCCGGTCCGGGATTGCCGAGACCGACGATGAGGCGGATGGACATGGTGTGGTATCAGGGCAAAACAGCGATTATAACGACTGCAGCTGGCCCAGATCGCGCGCGCAAGCACACATCCAGGGGGTATTTTTTAAGTCGCTTTAATTTATTGCGGAAATTCATGTGTTTTTAGTCATACCCCTGATAACCAAGCAATAAAAAACCCGCCAATTTCGGCGGGTTTCTTGTATCCGGCGCAAGTCGCCGGAGCGCGCAACAGCTTAGGCTGCAGGCGTTGCTGCTGCAGGCGTTTCGGCGGCAGCAGCAACCGCACCGGCAGGAATGGTGCCGGTAGCGATGGTTGGATCGTCGCCATGGATGGTGGCGTTCATCACGCCGTCTGGCAAAGTAATGGCCGACAGATGGATCGATTGACCAGCTTCCAGCGCTGCCAGATCGACGGTGATGAATTCAGGCAGTTGGGCTGGCAGGCAGTTAATTTCCAGTTCCGTCATGACGTGGCTGATGATGCCGCCGGACAGTTTTACGACAGGGGAAATTTCTGCATTAATGAAATGCAGCGGCACTTTAACGTGGATCTTTTGATTCGCATCGACGCGCTGGAAATCGGCATGCAGCACCAATTGTTTGAACGCATGTACCTGGAAGTCGCGCAGCAAGACTTTTTCGACTTTGCCGTCGATTTCCAGATCCAGGATCGATGCGTGAAACGCTTCTTTTTTCAATGCGTGGTACAGCGCATTGTGATCCAGTGTGATGCTGACTGCCGGCTCGGTTCCGCCGTAGACGATACCAGGCGTTTGACCAGAAATACGCAGGCGGCGGCTCGCTCCGGTCCCCTGCAAAGTGCGTTTGAATGCGATAACTTTCATTTTGAAGCTCCAGAGTATGCAAGGCAAAGCCTTGCGGTATAAATCCCCCGCGACCAGGGGATTTCAAGTGTGGACATGGCATTTTCCATGTCCTGATGCGGTATTTGGCCCGTTCGGAACGGGCCGGATTTGATTAGTGGCTGGACGCTTATTCCATGAACAGCGACATCACCGAATCGCCCTTGGTGATGCGGCGGAAGGTTTCCGCCAGCAGGTGGGCGCACGACAGTTGGCGGATCTTGCTACAGGCTTTGGCAGCGTCCGACAGCGGAATGGTGTCGGTCACGACTACTTCATCGATCTGCGAATTTTCGATGCGCTCGATGGCGGGGCCGGACAGTACCGCATGGGTGCAGTAAGCCAGTACTTTTTTGGCGCCGCGTTCCTTTAGTGCTTCAGCTGCCTTGGTCAGGGTGCCTGCGGTATCGACCATGTCATCCATGATCACGCAGTTGCGGCCTTCGACTTCGCCGATGATGTTCATCACCTCGGAAACATTGGCTTTCGGGCGGCGCTTGTCGATGATGGCGAGATCGCAGTTGAGGCGCTTGGCCAGAGCACGGGCGCGCACCACGCCGCCGATGTCCGGGGACACCACCAGCAGGTCATCGTAGTTTTTCTTTACCAGATCGCCCAGCAAAATTTTGGAGGCGTAAATGTTGTCAACCGGGATGTCGAAAAATCCCTGAATCTGGTCGGCGTGCAAATCCATGATCAGAACGCGGCCGACGCCGGCTTGTTCCAACATGTTGGCAACCACCTTGGCGGAAATCGCGACCCGCGCCGAACGCGGACGACGGTCCTGGCGGGCATAACCGAAATACGGGATCGCGGCAGTGATGCGGCCGGCCGATGCGCGCTTCAACGCATCGACCATCAGGATCAACTCCATCAGGTTATCGTTGGTCGGCGCGCAAGTCGATTGCAGCACAAAAACGTCTTTGCCGCGTACGTTTTCATTGATTTCGACCATAACTTCACCGTCCGAGAACTTGGTGACGTTGGCTTTGCCGAGAGAAAGGCCGAGCTGTTTGCATACTTCAACAGCGAGGTCCGGCGTGGCGTTGCCGGCAAATACCATCAAGTTTTCGAGAGCCATGGAGTAGTGCCTGTTTGCAGTCGTTAAAAGGAGTAAAAGCCACGGACGCAGGACTGATTTAGTCTTACGTCGGCGGCTTTTACACTATATATGCGTTTTGCTTTATATGACTTACTGGCAGGGGAAGAAGGATTCGAACCTTCGAATGCTGGAATCAAAATCCAGTGCCTTAACCGACTTGGCGATTCCCCTACACAACCGATTGTCTGTCGTCTTGTATCTGAAACTGCATTTTTAACTGCATCTGCAATTGCATTTGCAACAATTTTCAAGATATTCAACGTCAAACCAATTCCTTGCTGCTAACTGAGCAAATTCGCCAGTGGATGTTGCGCGACCGACCTTGCTTTCCATGCTTTCCAGTGCGGCGGTACCATTTTCAGTACTTCGCTGGCTTGGTGCTCTTGTTCTACTGAACAGAATACACATGAACCGGAGCCAGACATTCTAGCATCTCCGAATTTTTTTAGCCACTCTATGGCGTTAAAAACTTCAGGAAACAGCTTGCAGGCTACAGCTTGCAGATCGTTTTTTCCAAAGCTTTTAGGTGCCTTTGAAAAGTTCGATATTTTGACCAGATTTGTATCCCTTGTCAAATCTTTTGCGTTAAAAATGTCTGCAGTGGCAATTGCTACGCCGGGTTCGATCACGACATACCAGCAATCGGGCGTCTCGATCGGACGCAGTATTTCACCTACGCCTTCGGCAAAGGCATTTTGTCCGAACAGGAAAAACGGCACGTCGGCGCCGAGCCGCAGGCCGAGCGCCATCAGTTCGGCCCGGCAAAAGCCGGTTTGCCACAGATGATTGAGTGCCATCAGCGTGGTGGCAGCGTCCGACGAGCCGCCGCCCAGGCCGCCGCCCATCGGCAAGCGTTTTTCCAGCGCGATGTCGGCGCCGGCCAGCGGCTTGCCCAGTTTTTCGCTGCCGGCTGCTTGCAGCAAGCGGGCTGCGCGCACGGTCAGGTCGGAGTCCTGCGGCACGCCGGTCAATGCGTTGCTGCGCTCGATGCGGCCATCATCGCGCAGTGCAAAATGCAGCGTGTCGCCGAAGTCGAGCAGCTGGAACGCCGTTTGCAACAAGTGGTAGCCGTCCGGGCGGCGTCCGGTGACATGCAAAAACAGGTTCAGCTTGGCCGGTGCCGGGCAGTTGTTTAGCGTGCGCGGCAGTGTCATGGGCGCGGCTGCCAGCTGTCGATGACGATGCGAATCGCGATCTCGCCGGCCTCGGCGCTGTGGCGCGCCAGGTCGATGCGTTTCGGGTAGTCGGTCCCGCTGCCGTCGTGCTGCCAGGCCGGATAACTGAGTTGCCAGTCGTCCGGCGTACGGATCGTGTCGGTGCTGCCGGCGGCGCCGCTGCGGCCGCCGCGCGCATCGAGGGTGTAGCCTTGCAGCCAGTTGCGCAGGTTGGCCACCGGCAGCGGCCAGCCGAAAGCCTCGGCTGCCAACGCGTCGGCGTCGGCCGCGCTGCGCGCAGGCTGACCGGGCTGGACCAGGGTGGCGCCTTGTGGCGTCAATTCGATGGTGGCCAGGGTTTGGCCAAGCGGTGACAGTAGCGTGACAAGGGTGTGCGCCGGGCTTTGCGACCAGGAGAAGCTGCCATGCATCGCTTCGTCCTGGCCATTGCGCTGGTAGCGTACCGAGAGCCGACCGCCAACTTCGATGGCGTTGTGATATTTCTGTGCATCGACGGCATTGATAGCGCTGTCCGGCAAGGCGGACAGGCTGGCGCAGCCGGCCAGTTGCAGCGCCAGCAGGCCGGCCAGCGCACACAGTCGCGCCGGAGCGCTGATTTTTTTGAGTGTAATTGTATTTTTCATGGGGTATGGCAATAAATACTGTATTTTCCGTATTATTATTCTGTGTATTTTAAAATACGGTATGCAGTATGTTTTCTACTAAGTTTCTGCTAAGGCTGGTTCTAAAGCTGTATCTTGAGCCGGGACAGCGTGCTTTTCAGTATTTCATTGCCCGGTTCCTTGTCCAGCGCTGCGCGCCACAGTTGTTGCGCTTCGTCTTTCTTGCCGACTGCCCACAGCACTTCGCCCAGATGCGTGCCAATTTCAACGTCCGGCCGCAGTGTGTAAGCGCTGCGCAACAGGGTTTCGGCTTGCTTGAAATTGCCGAGGCGGAATTCGACCCAGCCCATGCTATCCATGATGAACGGGTCTTCCGGTGCCAGTTCCAGTGCACGGGCGATCAGGGTGCGGGCTTCCGGCAGGCGCAGATTGCGCTCCGCCAGCGAGTAGCCGAGTGCATTGTAGGCGTGCTGCTTCTGGGGTTCGAGCTTGATGATGCGGCGTAGCGCAGCCTCCATCTGCTGGTGGTGCTGCAGTTTTTCTGCTGCCATCGCATAGTCGTACAGCAGATCGGTATCGTCCGGAAATTGCTTGCTGCCGGTTTCCAGCGTCGCCAATGCAGCACCATCCAGGCCAGCTTCGCGCAGGATCAGCGCTTGCGCCAGGATGATCTGAACCTGCTGCCGGACATTCGCGCTGGCGTGGTTCTGCAGCAGCTTTTGCGCGGCCGGCAAGTCGCCCTGTTTGGCGATCAGTTGTGCCCGTTTCAGCAGTGCGCTGAAGTAGGCCGGACTTTGCTGCTCGCCCGGTGCAATTTTTTCCAGCCAGCGCAGCGCGCCCGCATTGTCCTTGCGGTCTTCGGCGATCTGGGACAGGGTCATCAGCGCCTGGGTCGGGTCGTTCTGCTCGCGCGGCATCACTTCCAGCGCAGCGACATAGGCACCGAGGTATTTTTCGGCGCTGTCCAGGTCGTTGGCCTGCACTCCCAGAATGCCCAGTGCGTACATCACCCCCAGATCGTGCGGTTGCTCCTTGAGCAAGGCTTCGAACTGTCGGCGCGCCGGTTCGAACTGTTTTTGCTCGATCAGGATGCGCGCATACGCGATGCGCACTTGGTGTGCTTGCGGGTGGCTATCCAGGAACTGCGTGAGTACGGCAGCTGTAGCATCCTGGTCGGCGCTCATCTGGGCCACTGTCAGCACCGCCAGTTCGGATTCTGGGTCGGCCTTGAGTGCGCGACTTGCGTCCTGGAATGCGCGCTCCCGGTCGCCCTTGGCAAATGCGCCTTGCGCCAGTGCCAGCGGCGTCTGCGGCAAGCCGGCATAAGGCGCCAGCAATTGCTCCAGCATGTCGAAGGCGATTGTCTTGTTGCTGGCGCGCAGCAGCAAGCGCTGAATCTGATGGATCAGTTCGCCGCGCTCTTGCGGGCTGGCCGCGGCGAGCCGCTGCGCCAGCATCGGCTGCGCCTCGGCCGGATTGTCGGACAGTATCACCAGGCCGAGGTAAAGCTGCGCCGCCGGTTCCGAGTGCGGCGCCAGTTCGCGCCACAGGCGGATCGCCGCCAGCGCCTCTGCGGACTGGCTTGCACTCATCGCGATTTCAGCGGAGCGCCGGGCGATGCGCGGGTCGCGCGTTTCCTGCGCCACGCCCAAGGTGGCGATGTAGGCGGTTTGCCACTGGCCGCGCTGAAAGGCGATTTCAGCAGCCAGCAGCTTGAACAGGATTTCATTCGTCAGCAGCGCCGCCGGTAGCGGACCTTGATGGATGGCCGAGGCCGGCTCGGTGTCGGCTTGGTCATGATCCGGATGGACTGTAGCTGCCGGCTCGGCAACTGCTTCAGTTGCGGATTGCTTTGGCTGGGTGGCAGTTTCAGGCTGTACGGTCGCGCATGCGGCTAGCATGAGCGACAGGCTTGCAACGGCGATGGCTTTTTTCAAGTGATGATCCTGGCAAGAGTACTGGGGCGCGAGCGACGATTCTACGCTCAACAGCTTCCCGATGGGTTGAGCATTGTCACCGTAACTTGTGTATTGTGCGTGCTTATTTACATTCAATCACATCATGCCAGAACTGCCGGAAGTTGAAGTTACCCGCCGTGGCGTTGCGCCATATCTGGAGGGACAGATCGTGACCGGCGTGGTGTTGCGCCGGGCCGGCTTGCGCTGGCCGTTTCCCGACGATCTGCCTGCTCTGCTATGCGGCCGCGCCATCGGTCTGACCGGGCGCCGCGGCAAGTACCTGCTAATCGGATTCGGGCATGGCACGCTGATTATCCATCTGGGCATGTCCGGCCATTTGCGCATCCTGCCGTTGGGCAGCGCGCCGCAGAAGCACGACCATTTCGATCTGCAGGTCGGCAGCCAGGTGCTGCGCATGACCGATCCGCGCCGCTTCGGCGCGGTCTTGTGGCACCCGGCCCGCGATGGCGATGTCGAACAGCACCTGTTGTTGCGCCGTTTGGGAGTGGAGCCCTTCGGTGCCGACTTTTCGGGTGCCATGCTGTACCGGCAGACCAGGCAGCGGCGCGCGGCGATCAAGCAGGTATTGCTGGCCGGCGACATCGTGGTCGGGGTCGGCAATATCTATGCCTCCGAGAGCCTGTTTCGGGCCGGCATCAATCCGAAAACGCCGGCCCATCGCATCGGTATGGCGCGATACGAGAAACTGGCGGACTCGATCCGCGCGATATTGGCCGCCGCGATTGCCCAGGGCGGCAGCACTTTGCGTGATTTTATAGGCGCCGATGGCCAAAGAGGATATTTTCAGCAGTCGTATTTCGTCTATGATCGCGCCAATGCCGTTTGTCGGATCTGCGGCGGAGCGATCCGGCAGATCCGGCAGGGACAGCGTTCGACGTTTTACTGTGTAAATTGTCAAAAGTGAGCGCGAGTGCTAGATTGAGCGCAGTCAAATAGATTTGTTTGGAGCAAGATGAGCAATCTGATCAGGAAATTCGAAGCGTACAGCGAGTGGCGCACCAGCGTGGCGGCGGCATTGGGACATTACCGCACATGGATCGGGCAATCGCAACTGTCTGATACCGCAAGTGAGCAGCGCCTCGCCCGCCTGCTGGGCAAGCTGGCCGACGACAAGCTGTCGATCGCCTTCGTAGCCGAATTCTCGCGCGGCAAGTCGGAGCTGATCAATGCGATTTTCTTTGCCGATTACGGACAGCGCATCCTGCCGTCCGCGGCTGGCCGCACCACCATGTGCCCGACCGAACTGTTGTATGACGAAACCTTTCCGCCGTCGATTCGCCTGTTGCCGATCGAAACCCGGGCCGAGATCCAGTCCACCAGCGATTTCAAGGCGCAAAACCATGTCTGGACCGTGCTGCCGCTGGACATCTCGTCTTCCGACGGCATGCTGGAGGCATTCAAGCAGGTCAGCCTGACCAAGCGCGTGCCGGTCGAGGAGGCGACCCGGTACGGCTTGTTCGACGCCGACAATCCGGATGACGGCATGACGGTCGATGCCCACGGCCAGGTCGAAATTTCACGCTGGCGGCACGCGATCGTGAATTTTCCGCATCCACTGCTGAAACAGGGCTTGATCATCATCGATACGCCGGGTCTGAATGCGATCGGCACCGAACCTGAACTGACGCTGAATCTGATTCCGAACGCGCACGCGGTGCTGTTCGTGCTGGCCGCCGATACCGGTGTCACCAAGAGCGACATCGAGGTCTGGCGCAACCATATCGGTGCCGGCCCCGGGCGCATGGTGGTGCTCAACAAGATCGACAGCATGTGGGATGAATTGCGCAGCCCGGAAGAGGTGGAGCGGCAAATCGAGCGCCAGGTCGCCAGCGTCACGCAGATGCTCGGATTGCCGGATCAGCAGGTTTTTCCCGTGTCGGCGCAAAAAGGGCTGGTCGCAAAGATCAACCGCGACCCGCAATTGCTGGCCAGGAGCCGTTTGCCGGCGCTGGAAGATGCATTATCGAATGCGCTGATCCCGGCCAAAAAAGAAATCATCCGGGCCCAGTTGGCGAGCGAAATCGAGGCCATGGCTGCGGCACACCTGACGGTGCTGTTGTCGCGCGCGCGCAATGTCACCGAACAACTGGTAGAGCTGAAAAGCTTGCGCGGCAAGAATCGCAAGGTGATCGAACACATGATGCAGCGCATCGACGTGGAAAAAAAGGAATTCGATGAAAGCCTGCTGAAGTTGCAAGGAACGCGCGCAGTTTTTACCCGCTTGTCGATGGAGGTGTTTACCAGCCTCGGCATGGAAATCCTCAAGGAGGACATCCTGAACGCGCGCGATGCGATGGAGCACAGCAATTTTTCTATCGGTTTGCGCCAGGCGGTGCGGGTATTTTTCGACCGCACCAGGCGCCATCTGGCGCTATCCGGGCAAAAAACCGAGGAAATCTCGGAAATGATGACGGTCATGTACCGTAAATTTTCGACCGAACACGGCTTGGCGGTATCGCTGCCGATGCCGTTCTCGCTGCAAAAATACTGCAACGAAATCGCGCTGATCGAGAATGTATATCACAAGCAGTTTGGTACTGCCGTCATCCTGACTACGCCCCAAGTGGTGCTGATGCAGAAATTTTTCGACTCGATCGTCTCGCGCGTCAAGTACAGCTTCTTGCAGGCCAACCGTGACGTCGAGGCCTGGCTTAAAGTTATCATGGCGCCGCTCGAAGCCCAGATCCGAGAGCATAAGAGCCAGCTGAAACGGCGCTTGCAGTCAATGCAGCGGATCCATCTGGCGACCGATAGCCTGGAGGAGAAAATCCAGGCCATTGAGACGCTCCAGACGCAATTGCAAGTCCAGAAAGACACCCAGCTGGAATTGCAGTGCACATTGATGGCGGCGCTGGCTTTCGATGCTGCACCGTTGCTCGAGGCCGCATAATTGTACAAGCCGTACAAACACCCGAAGGCTGCCGGCGCTGATGCAGATCGACAGAGACTAGATGATTTGATCGATCCGGGCTTTTCCGCCAGCGTCATCGAATGGCAAAAAAAACACGGTCGTCATGTGCTGCCATGGCAAAACACGCGCGACGCCTACCGCATCTGGCTCTCGGAAATCATGTTGCAGCAGACCCAGGTCGCTGCAGTGATCCCGTATTACGACCGCTTCCTGATCCGTTTTCCCGATGTGTCTTCACTTGCCTCGGCGCCCGCCGACGCAGTGATGTCGCACTGGAGCGGTCTTGGCTATTATTCGCGCGCGCGCAATTTGCACCGCTGCGCGCAGCGCGTGGTGGCGCAATACGACGGGACTTTCCCGTCTGACCCCGCGCTGCTGAATGAGCTGCCCGGGATCGGCCGCTCCACTGCCGCCGCCATTGCCGCATTCTCGCACGGGGTGCGTGCCGCGATTCTGGATGCCAACGTCAAGCGCGTCTTGACGCGGGTGTTCGGAATCGAAGGCTATCCTAGCGCCAAGCCGGTGGAAGACGCGCTCTGGCTGCGCGCGCAAGCGTTGCTGCCGCATCGCGACATTGAGGCTTACACCCAGGGCTTGATGGATTTGGGGGCGACGCTGTGTACGCGCAGCAAACCGGCCTGCGGCAGATGCCCGCTGCTGCCACGCTGCGTCGCGCACGCCAGCGATCGGGTCGCATTCCTGCCGATGCGAAAACCGAAGCCGGCGCTGCCGCACAAGCAGACTGCAATGCTGGTCATTGTGGATGGCGAGCAGGTGCTGTTGCAGCAACGCCCGGACAGCGGAATTTGGGGCGGCCTGCTGTCGTTGCCGGAGGTGGATGGACAAACCGCGCTGAATTTGGAGCTGATGACGGAGCAGACCCCGGACCCGGCGCAATTTGCGCAATCGGTGGCCCGCATCGTTGCGCCGTTCGGCAGCGTTGCGTCGTGTCAGCAATTGCCGTCGTTTTCCCACGGCTTTACCCATTTCAAGCTGCAGGTCACGCCATATCGGGTCAGTCTGGTGCGCCGTTTGACGCTGGTCGGGCAAAATAGCCATGTCTGGTATGCGCAGAGTCAACTAGCCGGCGCACCGCTACCGGCGCCGGTCAAGAAATTGCTGCTGGCGTTGTTCGATG
>JBDSCZ010000042.1:0-3328 GCA_039920865.1 Burkholderiaceae bacterium | reverse complement strand
CGCTGTTTGCGTACGATAAAGCGACCATCGGGCGGCATCACGCTGATCGTGTCGCCGACCTTGAGCGAGGTCGCCGCCCAATTGGAGAAGATTCCGCCCTCGACCGGACGAATGCCGATTTCCAGTTCGCCGGATTGGGCCAGACGGCTACGCGGACTGCTGATCGAATAATTTCGGCGTACCTGTTCGCCACCCACGTTGGTGCGCAGGATCAGGAATTGTCCGCACTGAAAGTTGAACAGCTCCCGTGATTCGGGCGGAATATCAAAGGTGATCGCGACCGAGCCAGCCGCTTCCGGGCTGACGCGTTTGACGGTGAGTTCGTGAAAATGAGGGACGGACTTAGGTGCGGACTGAAGTACTGACTGAGGGACGGACATATCGTAATGCTCCGGTAAAAACTAATAAGGCTTGAAATAATCGAACGGTTCCTGGCAATCCAGGCACTTGTACAGCGCCTTGCAGGCCGTTGACCCAAAATAGGAAGATTCGACGGTGTTGCCGGAGCCGCAATGGGGGCACACCACCGCATCGGCTGCGCTCGATACGGCACGGCGCGTCATGAAACGCACCACGCTGGTCGCCGCCGGTGTCTGATGCGGCGGCGCGATGCCATAGGCGCGCAGCTTTTCCTTGCCGGCCTCGGTCATCCAGTCGGTGGTCCATGCCGGGGCAAGCTGGGTGACGACCCGCGCCGGAATTCCCTTCGCCTGAAGGGTGGATCGCACATCATCCTCGATCTGCCCCATGGCCGGACAACCGCTGTAGGTGGGAGTGATAACCACCTCCAGCCCATCGTCGGTCTCGCGCACATCGCGCAGGATGCCCAGATCGCGCAAGGTGATGACCGGAATCTCCGGATCGGACAAGTCGTCGAGTGCCGCCCAGGCATCTTGCACGCGGGTGCTCATCGGCTTACCAGCAACCATTCGGGTGGGCGCGGGCGAGACTTTGCATCTCGGCAAGCACATAACCCAGATGCTCGGAATGCAGACCGTTTTTACCCTGTGGCACATAGCCGTCGGTTTTGGAACGGATCAGTGTCGCTTCCAGCAACGCGTCGTCAACCATGTGATCCCAATCCGCTTTCAGATTGTGCAGATCGACGCCAACACTGGCTGCACTGGCATCCGACTCAGCTTGACTGTCGCTCCAGAATTCCTGGGTATACGGCATCAGATGATCCAGCGCTGCCTGCGCGCGCGCATGGGAATCCTCGGTGCCATCGCCCAGGCGCACCAGCCAGTCGCGTGAATAACGCAGGTGGTAACGCACTTCCTTCAAGGATTTGGCAGCGATGGCAGCCAGCTGCTCATCCTTGGATTCTTGCAACTTTTCCCACAACAAGGCCATCAGGGCGCTGTAAAGGAAGTTGCGCACGATGGTCGTGGCGTAATCGTGATCGGCTGCGGCATTGCCTGCCAGCGAACCGTGATGCGGCAGCTCAAGCAGCGTGTAATTGCGGAAATCGCCGACATCGCGGAAATAGGCCAGCGTATCCTCGGTCGCCGCGCCGCCCTTGAGCTGGGCTGCGCGTTGATACAGCATGCGTGCTTGCCCGATCAGATCGAGGCTGACATTGGCCAAAGCGATGTCTTCCTCCAGGATCGGCCCATGCCCGCACCACTCGGCATTGCGTTGACCGAGAACCAGTGCGTTGTCGGCCAGGTGCAACAGGTAGTCAACATGGCTTGTCATTACATGTGCCCCACTTCGTCAGGAATCGTATAAAAAGTCGGATGACGATAAATTTTGTCGGCCATCGGATCAAAAAACTCGGACTTTTCGTCAGGCTTGCTGGCGGTGATCGCGGCCGACGGCAAGACCCAGATGCTGACGCCTTCCTGGCGACGCGTATACACATCGCGCGCCATTTGCAGCGCTTGTTGCGCATCGGCGGCGTGCAGGCTGCCGCAGTGCTTGTGCTCCAGACCCTGCTTGCTGCGAATAAAAATTTCCCATAGTGGCCATGTTTTCAATTCGGTGCTCATGCTGTCTCCTTGATGGTGCGTTCTTGTTGTTTGCGGGCGTAGGCAAGCGCGGCGTCGCGCACCCATTGCCCATCGTTATGCGCTTTGACGCGGGTCGCCAGGCG
This sequence comes from Burkholderiaceae bacterium, assembly GCA_039920865.1. Lineage (GTDB taxonomy): Bacteria > Pseudomonadota > Gammaproteobacteria > Burkholderiales > Burkholderiaceae_D > AVCC01. The sequence goes on along the minus strand of JBDSCZ010000042.1, from coordinate 1,233 downwards.
CTCTTTGTTGCAAGGACCGCCACCATTGACGGTAGCCCAGAATTCGTCCCAGTCGATCTGGCCATAATCGTAATGCTGGCGCTCTTCGTTCCACTTCAGATCAGGATCAGGCAGCGTGATACCCAGCACCTTGGCCTGCGGCACGGTGGCATCGACGAATTTCTGGCGCAGATCGTCGTTGCTGATGCGCTTGATGCCCCAGCGCATGCCCTGCGCGCTGTTCGGGCTGTCCGCGTCGGGCGGGCCGAACATGGCCAGACACTTCCACCACCAGCGGTTGACCGCATCCTGCACCATCGCGCGCTGTGCTTCGGTGCCTTGCATCATCACCAGCAGAGCCTCGTAACCCTGGCGCTGATGGAAAGATTCCTCCTTGCACACCCGCACCATGGCACGCGCATAAGGGCCGTAGGAACAACGGCAAAGCGGAATCTGATTCATGATCGCCGCGCCATCGACCAGCCAGCCAACCACGCCCATATCGGCCCAGGTCAGCGTCGGGTAATTAAAGATGGAGCTGTATTTGGCGCGTCCGCTGTGCAAGCCGTCCAGCATCTGCTCGCGGCTGGTACCGAGTGTTTCGGCCGCCGAGTACAGATACAGGCCGTGGCCGCCTTCGTCCTGCACCTTGGCGATCAGAATCGCTTTGCGCTTCAGGCTCGGGGCGCGGGAAATCCAGTTTCCCTCGGGCAGCATGCCGACGATTTCGCTGTGCGCGTGCTGGCTGATCTGGCGCACCAGCGTCTTGCGATAGGCTTCCGGCATCCAGTCTTGCGGTTCGATCCTGCCATCGGCGTCGATCTTGCTGTCAAAACTGGCCTGCAATTCCGGATTTTCCGTCGACGGCGCAGGTGCTGCCGCCTTCAGGCCGGGGCTATCCTGGACATTAAAGGATTGTGTGTACATATTGATTTATCTCCTTGATGGTTAGAACAAGCTCTGAATCAGAACAAGTGCATAGGTTTAAAAGAGGTTCGGTGCATTTTCAATATTGGATGGTGTATATTTTATTCACGCAATAAATATATGCGGTAAATACCATAAAAATGACGATACTCCTTATTTTTACCTGATTAGCTACATACCTCAGAAACAGCGTTACACGCTCAAAAAAACCCGTCGTCCCCGCGAAGGCGGGGATCCATACACCGGTGATTCAGCGTGCGATGTATGGTTTCCCGCCTTCGCGGGAATGACAATATTGTGAATTCCGCTCTTAGTCTGAGGTTGGTA
>JBDSCZ010000041.1:0-6904 GCA_039920865.1 Burkholderiaceae bacterium | reverse complement strand
CAAAGCGGCGTGCCAGCGCTTCTTGCTGATCAGGCGGCAGCATCAAATCGCAGCGCAAGGCCCGCAGCATGCGCTGCAGCATCGGGTGTGCGGCAGCGGCTTGCTGCAAGCTGCCCAGCAGCAGGTGAAATTCTTCCGCTTCGCGTTCGATGGCGCGCAATACGTCCAGGCACATCACGTTGCCGGAACCTTCCCAGATCGAATTGACCGGCGCTTCACGGTACATGCGCGCCATCGGTCCGCTTTCCACATAGCCGTTGCCGCCCCAGACTTCCATGCATTCGCCGCAAAATTCCGGCGCGCGCTTGCAGATCCAGAACTTGGCTGCTGGCGTCATGATGCGCTGCCATGCGCGTTGCAGCGGACTTTGCGGCTGATCTTCAGACTGTTCGCAGGCGCTGGCCAATTGCAGCATCAGCAAGCTTGCGGCTTCACTTTCCAGCGCCAGGTCAGCCAGCACATTGCGCATTAGCGGTTGCGCCGCCAGCGGTCGGCCGAATGCGCTGCGGTGGCGGGCGTGGTGCGCGGCCTGCACCAAAGCCTGGCGCATCAGTGCGGAGCTGCCGATCACGCAATCCAGTCGGGTGGTGTTGGCCATTTCGATGATGGTCGGTATGCCGCGTCCTTCTTCCCCGATCATGATGCCGTAGGCATCCTGGAACTCGACTTCGGCGCTGGCGTTGGAGCGGTTACCCAGCTTGTCCTTCAGGCGCTGGATCAACACTGCATTTTTGCTGCCGTCGGGCTGCCAGCGCGGCACGAAAAAACAGGACAGGCCCGGCTCGGTGCGGGCCAGCACCAGATGTGCATCGCACATCGGCGCCGAGAAAAACCATTTGTGGCCGGTCAGCGCATAATCGGCACCGCGTCCGATGCCGGACAGAGGACGTGCCAGCGTGGTGTTGCTGCGCAGGTCAGAGCCGCCTTGCTTTTCGGTCATGCCCATGCCGACCAGAATCGCATGCTTGTGCGCCAGCGGCAGATCGCGCGCATCATGCTGGCTGCAGAATAGCTTGCGCTGTAAGGTGGCAAATAGCGCGGTTTCATTTCGGAGCAGCGGGATCGCGGCAAAAGTCATGGTGGTAGGACATAAGGAGCCGGATTCGACCTGCGCATGCAGAAAGTAGCCGGCCGCACGCGCCACCTGTGCGCCCGGTCGGGGCTGCATCCACGGCAGCGCATGCAGGTTTTCCTTGCGCAGCAGCGCCAGCAACGCATGCCAGCTCGGATGAAATTCAACCACGTCGATGCGCTGACCGTTGTGGTCATGGGTGTGCAATTCAGGTGCGTGCCGGTTGGCCAGTTCAGCCAGTTCCAATACCGCCTGGCTACCCAGTTCAGCGCCGAACTGCATCAGTGCCTCGGCATGCCAGGCCGCCTGTTCGCGTTGTACGCCTTCTGTCAGTGCAATATCAGTCGCAAACAGGTTGTAATCTTGCAGTTGCGGCACTTGATTGGTGACTTCGTGTGTTTGCCATTGCATGACCCAGGCCTTTTTTTGTTTCGAAGTTAACTGTCAGAATAGGTCGCTGTTGCAGGATTTGCCAATTTTTTGCTTCGATTTCGCAGGGTCAACAGGCTGCTAGCTCATACATTGCGAAACATACCATCGGTTGACCAGTATTGCTTTTGGTAAGTACTATCGACAGCTGCCTTTATTAAAATCACTCTGATTATTTCTTATGCGCTTGAACTCTAAGTATTTGCTGGTTACTGCCGGTGTCGTGGTGCTTGGCGTTGGTGCTGCCTATTACTTGATGGCGTCAAATCAGAAACAAGTTTCGCCCAAGGCGCATGGTGAGGCCCAGAGCGTGAAGACGGTGCTGGCCGTGCAGAAATCGATTCCGATCACGATCACGGTCAATGGCAATGTCGTAGCCATCAATACGGTCGATGTGCGTCCGCAGATCCAGAATGTGGTGCGTGCGATCCATGTTATTGAAGGGCAGGAAGTGCGGGCCGGTCAGTTATTATTTACCCTCGATGGGCGCAGCGATGCCTCCGCTGTTGCGAAAGCGCAGGCGCAACTGGCGAAAGATCGCGCCGATCTGGCGGACGCGGAAAGTACGCTCCGGCGCAATCAGGATTTGCTGTCCCAAAATTTCGTCTCGCAGGCAGTGGTCGATACCGCGCGCAGCCGGGCCGAGGCCGCGCGCAGCGTGGTACGCGCCGATCAGGCCAGCATCGAGGCTAGCAATATTGCGCTCGGTTATAACAAGATTACTGCCAGCATTAGCGGCCGCATCGGCACCATCAATGTACATGCAGGTAGTCTGGCGCAGCCAAGCGCCACACCGATGCTGACCATTTCGCAACTCGATCCGATCGCGGTCAGCTTCCCGGTGCCGGAGCGTGAGCTAGCCAATATTGTCGCGACTTACCCGAAGCTGGACGCGCCAGTATTCGTGCAACTGCCAAATACGCAGACCATCGAAGGCAAGTTGTCCTTCGTCGACAATGCTGCGGATGCCGCTACCGGCACGATACGGATGAAGGCGCAGTTTGCCAATCCGCAAAAGCAGTTATGGCCGGGCGCGTTTGTGAACGTTCGGATGATTTCGCGCACCCTGCCGGCAGCGGTAGTGGTGCCGGCACAGGCAGTTATCACCGGGCCGTCTGAACAGTTTGTGTATCTGGTGCAGCCTGACCATACCGTGCAATCGCGCACGGTCAGCATTGTGACTATTGAGAATGGGCAGGCTGTGGTGACCGGCCTGGAAGCCGGACAGCGCGTGGTACTGGAAGGCGCAGCAGATCTGCGTCCCGGCGCAAAAGTCAAAGAAGTTCAGCCCGCTACTCCATCACTCCCATCGCTCCCAGCTGCGGACAACGCCAGGCCACAACAGAAAAATCCATCGTGAATATTTCGGAATTATGCATCCGCAGGCCGGTAATGACGGTCTTGCTGTCGATTGCATTGGTTGTTGTTGGCTTGTTCGCCTACACCAAATTGCCGATTGCGGCCTTGCCCAGCTACAACACGCCGATCATCAATGTCAGCGGATCTTTGCCGGGAGCCAGCCCCGAGATCATGGCGGCGTCGGTTGCAACACCGCTGGAAAAACAGTTTTCCACCATCGCCGGTCTGGCTACCATCAGCTCCAGCAACACTCTGGGCAACACTTCAATCACGCTCGAATTTACGCCGGACCGGGACATCGATGCCGCTGCCGTGGATGTACAGGCAGCCTTGCTGCGCGTGCAGCGCAGTTTGCCGGCAGAAATGACGTCGTTGCCGTCCTACCGCAAGGTCAATCCGGCCGACTCGGCTGTCCTCTTGCTGTCGCTGACGTCGCCGTCAATGTCGCTGGCTGATCTGGATGATTACGCAGAAAATCTGATTTCCCCGACGCTGTCAACTATCGATGGCGTGGCGCAGGTGTCGGTTTTTGGCCAGCGGCGTTATGCGGTACGGGTGCAGGTCAGGTCGGATCAGTTGGCGGCGCGCAACATGACGATGGATGAGCTCGCCACCGTCTTGCGCGCAGCCAATGCGAACAGTCCGGTGGGCGTACTGGATGGCGCGCGCCAAAGCCTGACGCTGGAAGCGAATCAGCAATTGCGCAATGCGGAGGCATTCGCCAACCTGGTCATAAGCAGCAAGGATGGCGCTACGGTCAGGCTCAAGGATGTCGCCAATGTGATTGATAGCGTCGAATCGACCAAGAACGGCAGCTGGTCGAATGGGCAGCCGGCCATCGTGCTGGGGGTATACCGCCAGCCGAATGCGAACACGGTGGCGGTGGTGGATGCGGTGAAGGCGACCCTGCCGCAATTCCAGGCGCAGATGCCGACATCGATCGATGTGCGGGTATTGAACGACCGCGCGACCTCGATCCGGGAAGCGATCCGCGACGTGAAATTCACCTTGCTGCTGACCATTTTCCTGGTCGTGATGGTGATCTTCCTGTTCCTGAAGCGCCTCTCGGCCACCATGATCCCGGTGCTGACGCTGCCGATTTCGCTGATCGGCTGCTTCGGCCTGATGTACTGGCTCGGCTACAGCCTGGACAATATTTCGCTGCTCGGCATCACCATCGCGGTCGGCCTGGTGGTCGACGATGCGATCGTTATGCTGGAAAACATCGTGCGCCATATGGAGCAGGGCATGGCACCGTTGCCGGCGGCCCTCAAAGGCTCGCGCGAGATGGCGTTTACGATTATCTCGATCTCGATTTCACTGGTGGCCGTATTCATCCCGATTTTCTTCATGCCGGGGGTGATCGGCCAGATGTTCCACGAATTTGCGGTGGTGGTGTCGCTGGCGGTGCTGGTGTCGGCGGTGGTATCGCTGTCGCTGGTGCCGATGCTGTGCAGTCGCTTCCTGCGCCACCAGACGCATGAAAAAGATGGCTGGCTCGGCCGCAATTTCGAAAAAGGCTTCCAGGCGGTAGTCAGGGGCTATACGCACGGGCTGGACTGGTGTCTGGGCCACGGCACGGCAGTGCTGCTGGTCGCGCTGTCCACCTTTGCGCTGACTGCAGTGTTGTTCATCGAGATACCGAAAGGTTTTTTTCCGAGCGAGGACATCGGCCAGATCAGTGCGTCGATCGAGGGGCCGCAGGATATCTCTTATCCGGCGATGGCGGCGCTGGTCCAGCAGGTGGGAGCGATCGTCAAGGACGATCCGAACGTGGAGAGCGTCACGGCGCGTACTCGGGGCGGTAACAGCGGCGCGATGTTCATCGGCCTGAAACCAAGGGCAGATCGCCAGTCGATGGATGCGGTGCTGGAGCAATTGCGGCGCAAGGCCAATAGCATCCCCGGCTTGTCGGTGTTCCTGAACCCGGTGCAGAATTTGCGTCTGGGCGGTCGATCCAGCAAGAGCCGTTATCAATACGTGCTGCAAAGCGTGCGCGCCGATGAACTCGAGGAATGGTCGCAACAGATGCAGGCAAAAATGCGGGCCGACCCGATCTTTCGCGACGTCACCAGCGATTCCCAGTTGAAAGGCTTGCAGGCGCAGTTGGATATCGACCGCGACCGCGCCAATACCGCCGGGGTCCAGATCCAGGATATTCGCACCGCGCTCTATAGCGCCTATGGGGAGCGCCAGGTCTCGACCATTTTTACCAGCAGCAACAGCTTTCAGGTAATTTTGCAGGATGCCAACAGCGGTAGCCAGGACGAAACCGATCTGCATAAAATCCAGGTGCGCAGTACAAATGGCACGCTGGTTCCGTTGATGAGTATTGCCAGCGTGCGCCGCACGGTCGGGCCGGTTACGGTGAATCACCAGGGGCAATTGCAGGCCATTACTCTTTCTTTCAATCTGGCCCCCGATGTCCCATTGGGCGACGCCAGCGTGAAAATCGCGCAGTTCAAGTTCGCGTTGGGCATGCCGGCCAGCGTGATTACGTCGTATGCCGGTGATGCGGCAGCTTTCCAGTCGTCCCAAGGCAGCCAGCTCGCGCTGTTGCTGCTGGCGGTGATCGTGATCTACATCCTGCTCGGCGTGCTGTATGAAAGTTATATCCATCCGCTGACGATCCTGGCCGGCCTGCCTTCGGCTGCGGTCGGCGCTTTATTGACCTTGCGCCTGTTCGGCTTCGAGCTGACGCTGATCGCCACCATCGGCATCCTGATGCTAATCGGCATTGTCAAGAAGAACGCGATCATGATGATCGATTTCGCCCTGGCAGCGCAGCGCAACCAGCGCATGACGCCGTTTGATGCGATCCGCACCGCCTGCCTGCTGCGTTTCCGGCCGATCATGATGACCACTCTGGCGGCCTTGATGGGGGCGTTGCCGATTGCCCTCGGGCTGGGTGCAGGAGCGGAGCTGCGCCAGCCGCTGGGACTGGCAATCGTCGGCGGCCTGATTTTTTCGCAGGCGATTACGCTATTCATCACGCCGGTGATTTACCTGTTCCTCGATCGTTTCAGCGGCAGCGGCCCGCTGCAGATCGCGCCAGAGTTGATGGAAGATGACGGCAAGAGCGCCGGTTAATCTTGGTGAATTTTATAAATGTAGGGGTATGCCAATAAATGCAGGTACTTGCGCATTATATATGTCGGTATTTTAAAATACATAATGTAGTATGTTATAAGGCTGGAAGCGCAGTAATGTCGCCGCAACTGCCTGCGGCGTTCAGTGCCGCGTATGCGACTAAAATCAGGACTAGCCACGGGGCTTGAATTGTTTGCTGCTGCATAAGGTAAAATCACGCCATGTCATATCAAGTCCTCGCCCGCAAATACCGCCCCAAGAACTTCGACACCCTGGTCGGGCAAGAACACGTCGTGCGCGCATTGACGCACGCGCTGGAGCAAAAGCGCTTGCATCACGCCTACCTGTTCACCGGCACGCGCGGTGTGGGCAAGACCACGCTGTCGCGGATTCTGGCCAAGTCCCTCAATTGCATCGGTGCCGACGGCATTGGCGACATCACCGCGCAACCCTGCGGCGTGTGCGAAGCCTGCACCGCCATCGATGCCGGGCGCTTCATCGATTACATCGAGATGGACGCCGCTTCCAATCGCGGCGTCGACGAAATGGCGCAATTGCTGGAGCAGGCGGTGTACGCGCCGTCGAATGCGCGCTTCAAGGTCTATATGATCGACGAAGTCCACATGCTCACCAATACCGCCTTCAACTCGATGCTGAAGACGCTGGAAGAGCCGCCTGAGCACGTCAAGTTCATTCTCGCCACCACCGATCCGCAAAAAATCCCGGTCACGGTGTTGTCGCGCTGCCTGCAATTCAACCTCAAGCAAATGCCGCCGGGCCACATTGTCAGCCATCTGGAAAATATTCTGGGTCAGGAAAACATTAATTTTGAGCTGCCGGCGCTGCGTCTGCTGGCGCAAGGCGCGCAAGGCTCGATGCGCGACGGCCTGTCGCTGACCGATCAAGCGATTGCCTACGCTGCCGGAGAAATTACGCTGGAAGCGGTGCAGGGCA
>JBDSCZ010000040.1:0-7422 GCA_039920865.1 Burkholderiaceae bacterium | reverse complement strand
ATCTGGCCGATATGGGCGCTGAGGTTATCAAGATCGAAGACCGCGGCGCCGGCGACTATGCACGCACCATGGGTTACGTGAAGCATACGGTGTCGCATTTTTTTATTGCGGTCAATCGCGGCAAGGACTGCATTCAGCTTGATTTGAAGAATGCCGCCGAGCGTGAAGAATTCCTGCACATGGTCGAGCATGCTGACGTAGTAGTCGAGAGCTTCCGCCCTGGCGTGATGGATAAGCTGGGTGTCGGCTGGACTGTGTTGCGGGAGCGCAATCCGAAACTGGTGATGTGCGCGATTACCGGCTACGGTCAAGACGGACCATTCGCGCAACTGGCCGGGCACGACATCAATTACATCGGGTATGCCGGCATGCTGGAGCAAAATGTCGGGCCGGACGGCGTGCCGGCACTGTCGAATCTGCAGGTCGGCGACCTATTGGGCGGTGCGCAGGCAGCAGTGCAAGGGATTCTGGCCGCACTGCTGGGCGTGAAGATGGGAGGGTGCGGGCGTTTCGTCGATGTTTCGATGACCGATACGGTACTTGCGCACAACATCATGCCACTGGCAACGGTGAATAATTTCGGTCGCACCGCTGCACCGGGACGCGATTTGCTGACCGGTGGCGTGCCCTGCTACAACGTATACCGCACTAGCGACGATCGCTTCATGGCGGTCGGGGCGCTGGAGCTGAAATTCTGGCAAGGCTGCTGCGACGTGCTGGCGCGCCCCGACCTGAAATCAAGCCATTGGAGCCTCGGTCAGACGGTCGGCGGCGCCGAGGCAATGGCAATCAAGGCGGAACTGGATACGATTTTTGCGCAGCAGACGCTGGCAACCTGGAGCGAACGTTTTGATGCAGTCGATTGTTGCGTGACGCCGATCCTGCGCATGGATGAAGCGCTGGCCCATCCGCTGTTCCAGGCCCGCGGCATGGTAGGCCGGGCGCAACACCCAACCGAAGGAAGCTACCTCAGTACCGCAGCGGCGGTAAAGTTCCATTCCTGAACAGCGTTATCGCCGCCATGCATGCACCCGCCATCACCATAGCCGAGCACGAGGTCGAGATCAGCGCGATCCGCGCCCAAGGTGCCGGCGGCCAAAACGTCAACAAGGTTTCGAGTGCGATTCATCTGCGCTTCGATATTGCAGCATCATCGCTGCCGGAGCACATCAAGGAGCGCTTGCAGAACCTGAACGATAACCGCATCACCAAGGATGGCGTGGTAGTCATCAAGGCGCAATCACACCGCAGTCAGGAAAAGAATCGGGAAGAGGCGCTGCAGCGCCTGCAGGAACTGGTCGATAGCGTGATGGTGTTGCCGAAACACCGCAAACCGACCCGGCCGACCCGCAGCTCGCAACGCAAGCGGCTAGAACACAAGACCACGCGCGGCGATCTCAAGCGCATGCGCGGCAAGATCAGTGGCGCTTAACGCGCGTTTTAACGTTTATATTTACCTGAGTAAATATCTTGTCCGGCTTCATTGATCTGGCGGCGCAGTGCGCTACGCTCTTCCTGTGTCATGCGGCCGTTATTTCTTGACGGCGCATGCACATTGTCTCGATTTGGCTCGCGCTCGTTGGGTTGCGCCGCGCGCTCTCCATTGCGTTCTGCTTCATAAACCGGTTGCCCCTGATCCTGTTGCCCCTGATCCTGCTGCCCCCCCCGACCGTGCCCCGGTTCGGCGTACGCAGTCGTTAACCCTGCTAGCAACAGTAGCGTGAGGAAAATGCTTTTGCATGGTATCTTCATAGCGATTTCTTTCTTAATGCCGAGCAGACTTTGCCGCATGAATTACAGTGTAGGCCGCTTTGTCCCGCGCTCTAAGCGCCATACGGTAAAGTGTGTAACCGTTTGTAATGCTTTGCGTCTTGGCATTTTCGCAGCGTCTTTCTGACGTTACCATAACAACATGAACATAATTAACTCCACCATGCCGCCCAATACAACCAATACACAGACCAGCGATACCCATAAGGCAAAAATCCTGGTGGTAGACGACGACATCCGCCTGCGCGATCTGTTGCGCCGTTACCTCAGCGAGCAAGGATTTCATGTCGTCACTGCCGAACACGCAACGGCCATGAACAAGCTCTGGCTACGCGAGCGATATGATCTGCTGGTGCTCGATCTGATGCTGCCGGGAGAAGATGGGCTTTCAATCTGCCGCCGCCTGCGCGGTGCCGGCGACGAAACGCCAATCATCATGCTGACAGCCAAAGGCGAGGATATTGATCGCATCATCGGATTGGAAATGGGCGCTGACGATTACCTGCCGAAACCATTCAACCCGCGCGAACTGGTGGCCCGCATCAATGCGGTGCTGCGCCGCAAAGGCCCGGATGAGATCCCCGGCGCGCCTTCCAATACCCCGCAAACCTTCGAATTCGGCAGTTTCGTACTCGACCTGGCAACCCGCACGCTGAAGAAAGATGGCGAATCGATTGCGCTCACTAGCGGTGAATTCTCGGTACTGAAAGTTTTTGCCCGTCATGCTCGGCAACCGCTGTCGCGTGAAAAATTGATGGAAATGGCACGCGGGCGCGAATATGAAGCATTCGATCGCAGTCTCGACGTCCAGATCTCGCGTTTGCGCAAGCTCATCGAACCAGATCCATCCAACCCGCTATACATCCAGACCGTCTGGGGCCTGGGATATGTTTTCATTCCCGAAGGCCAGCCGCGCTGATGCATCCGGCAAGCTTGATACCTGGCGGCAGCAGCCGCTTCAACTGGTTGCACAGCGGCTTGTTCTGGCGCACTTTTCTGCTGCTGGCAATTCTGATGATGACCAGCATGACGGTCTGGATTAGCACCTACCGGGTGCTGGAACGCGCGCCCCGTGCTCGCGAACTGGCCGCGCAAGTGGTTTCCATCGTCACCATCACACGCGCTGCACTGACCCATTCGGCCCCGGATTTGCGACGCGAATTACTGTTTGACCTGGCCAGCAATGAAGGCATCCGGATCTATCCGCTCGAGAGCAGCGACCGTGCCAAACCGACTCAGGAAAGCGAAATCGAGCTCGCACTGCAAGAAAACATCCGCCGCACACTCGGGCAGGACACCCGATTCGCCAGCGAAGTCAATGACGTAGCAGGTTTCTGGATCAGTTTTAGCATTGAAGACGATGCATACTGGCTAATGCTGGAACGGGATCGCATCGAAAACTTCACCAGCCTGCAATTGCTGGGCTGGGGCGCAAGCATCTTCGGCTTGTCCCTGCTCGGTGCACTCTTCATCTCCGGCCTGATCAACCAACCGCTGGCCAGGCTGACCGCCGCTGCCCGCGCGATAGCAAAAGGCAAGCAACCGGCACAGCTGCCGGAGCGGGGGCCGACCGAAATCAGGGAAGCCAATCGCAGCTTCAACCAAATGATCAGCGACCTGAACCAGATCGAATCGGATCGCGCGATCATCCTGGCTGGCATTTCACACGATCTGCGCACCCCGATCACCAGAATGCAGCTCGAAATCGAGATGGCACCGTTATCCGCCGAAGCCCGACAAGGCATGTCGGATGACATCGCGCAAATGGATGCGATCATCGGACAATTCCTCGATTACGCACGGCCGGTAGACGCCAACAGTTTTTCGACGGTCGATTTATCGGCCTTGCTGCGCGACTGCGCGCGGGACGCCGAACGATTGCCGGACGCCAGCATCACGACCGCAATCACCGACAGGATGCAGGTGAGCGGCAACCAGACCGATCTAAAGCGCGTCATCAACAACCTGATAGAAAATGCACGCCGCTACGGCAAGACGGCCGGCACCGACCGCGCCGAAATCAATATCCGCAGCACCATTGAAAACGGCAAATCCATCCTGGAAATCGCCGACCAGGGCGCCGGCATACCGGATGCAGACATTGATCGGCTGATGCGACCATTTACCCGCCTCGATACCGCACGCGGCCAAGCCAACGGGGCCGGCCTGGGGCTTGCAATCGTCCAGCGCATCGTCAAACACCACGGAGGACAACTGCAACTGGGCCACGGCAAGGACGGTCGCGGACTGTCAATCAGGATCGCATTTTAAGCTTGGGGCCGGCGCCGCTATTTACGCCTCATAAGTAGCGCTGCCCCGATGCCGCGTCCATTTTGTATGCCAATCGGGCTATCGGGCTATCGGAAACAGTCTCCCGGCACTAAATTAATCATTAGCAATTTTTAGACCGTCAAAGTCTCTGCGCTCTCTGGCGTCATACCCAGCTTATTAGCACCAGTATTAACATTCAAAGCTACCCGCGGATCTCCTTTTGAGTCTCTCCTGCGCGCCGCGCCGGGTTGTCCCGGCGCACACCGATTTTCTCTAGACCAATTCTTGCTTTTTGTTTATCCTTGGCAACAGCAAGGTTTTCCTTGCTGGCTGCTTTAGTCCCGAGAATCAAATCGAGTACACGTGTTCACCGCCGCAACCTCGCGCTCGCGATTTCAGTCTATTCGCCGGATTCGATACTGGCTTACATCAGAAAGAATAAATATGTTGCGCGTCTCAAATATGAAAATATGGGTCCAACTTTTGGTCATCATCGGGGCCGCACTGCTTGCTGTATGGTCAGGCATCATCGTCTGGCAAAACCATGTCTATCGTGAAACCACCATCGGGCAAGCACGCGGTTTTTCCCTCAGCATGCATGAAGCCACTATGGCCGGCCTCACTGGCATGATGGTCACCGGCACGGTCGCTCAGCGTGCTGTTTTTCTCGATCAGCTCAAGCAACTCAATGCGATACGCGATGTGCGGGTCATCCGCGGCGAAGGCGTGATCAAGTTGTTTGGGGCGGGCAACGCCACTGATGCATCTAATCCCGATGCGCTGGAACAACAAGTGCTGCGCACTGGCAAAGAAGTCATCCAGGTCGAATCCGACAGCAAGGGAGAGTATCTGCGGGCGGTGCGGCCCGCTTTAGCCTCGGCCAACTACCTTGGAAAAAACTGCATTTCATGCCATCAGGTAGCAGAAAACACCGTGCTGGGCGTTGTCAGCATGAAAATCTCGCTGGATGAGGCCAATATCATCATAGCCAATCAGCGCACCCAATCGATTATTGTTGCCCTCCTCAGTTGCATCCCGTTGCTGCTGGTGATTTATCCCTTCATTCGCAAGGTCGTCACTAAGCCGCTGGAGGACGGCGTGAAGGTAATCCATGGCATCGCAGCAGGCAATTTGACGCAGAGAATTGAGATCAAATCGACCAACGAAATTGGAAAAATGCTGTTAGGGTTGAAAGATATGAATGACAGCCTGGTGCGGATTGTCGGCGAAGTGCGCTCTGGTACCGATACCATCGCGACAGCGTCGAGCCAGATCGCGGCCGGCAATCTGGACCTGTCATCGCGAACCGAACAGCAAGCCAGTGCGCTTGAAAAAACCGAATCCTTGATGGGCGAGATGACATCGACGGTCAAGCAAAATGCTGACAATGCGCGCCAGGCCAACCAATTGGCGGTATCTGCATCCAGTGTTGCAGTCAAAGGCGGCCAGGTGGTATCGCAAGTGGTAGACACGATGCATTCGATTAATGAATCTTCCAGAAAAATCGTCGACATCATCGGCGTCATCGATGGCATTGCGTTCCAAACCAATATCCTGGCGTTGAATGCCGCAGTCGAAGCTGCGCGCGCCGGAGAACAGGGCCGCGGCTTCGCGGTAGTCGCCACCGAAGTGCGCAGCCTGGCACAGCGCTCGGCTTCCGCTGCCAAAGAGATCAAATCCCTGATCGGTGATTCAGTCGAAAAAGTCGAAATCGGCGGCAAACTTGTGACCGAGGCAGGCGCGACCATGGATGAAATCGTCGCCAGCGTAAAGCGCGTCACCGACATCATGGGTGAAATCAGTGCAGCCAGTCGGGAGCAGGAAGCCGGCATCGGGCAGATCAATCAAGCCATCACCAATATGGAGGGCATGACGCAACAGAATGCTGCGCTGGTGGAAGAAGCTTCCGCCGCCGCCGAATCGCTGCATGACCAAGCCGACAATCTGGTGCAAGTGGTCAGTTTATTCAAGCTCGATGACATGCACACGACGACAGCAATGGCATCGATTGCAAAACAGCAACGTATAGTACCGACGAAAGCCGCTATCAAGTCGCTCGACAAAAAACCGAACACGGTCAGAATCGCGTCGAACAATAGCGTTAACGTAAAAAAAGGCGCGAACATCCCGACCCAGACGGATGGCGAATGGGAGCAGTTTTAAACCAGGCCAATGCCCACTGCGCGGGCGAAAAACAAAACGTCCGCGCACAATCCCGGCCAACCGCCGGGCAGTTCCCGTAGTTCAGTAAGATGGTTCATGCCTGCCTGTCGACCGCATACGCATCAGTGTATTTTTAAAGCCGCACCATATCCATGCGGCAGATGCGATGTTATTGGTGATACTCCTTCTTATTTGCAATTTCAGCGGCCCTTTGAAGGGCTGTTTCGTGCCAATTCATATATACCAATCACAACCGTAATCCGGGCCGCGATCCGCCTCCTGGCGGAGCATTTCTTGGCCAAAGACAATCGTGTCGATGCGCTATTGATCTATTGTTCATGCTGGAACTGCGGATTCATGCCGCCTTGCCGGCTGCCTGATTCGACAAAAGACAACAGGATTACATTCAGATTACATTTTTGTCAGTTTCGTCAAACGGCCAATTATGCAATTAAGCTGTCCTCACTTTCCCCTCGCAGTCAGTCCGGCTTCCGAGGTTACGAGGTTACGTAATGCGAAATTCGAAATGACAGGAAACGATTCTTGCCTAGGGAATTGCCTCAAACAAATAACTGGAGTGTCGACTTGTACAAGATCATTTCCCTGAGTCAGGGAGGGTTGGCAATGACTGTGCTCTGGCTAGGCCTGTCCGCGCCGTTGTGCGCCGCCACGCTCAAGGACGCTCTCGACCATGCGTGGATTGCCAATGCACCAGCCCAATCGGCCCGTACAGCGCAATTCGACGCGCAACAAGCGGCCGCCCATGCCTGGCTACCAGAGCCGCCGACACTGACATTGTCCGGCCGCAGCGACCAGATCGACCGCAACAACGGTTTGCGCGAATGGGAAGCCGAAGTCGGCATGCCGCTGTGGCTGTCAGGCCAGCGTGAACGTGCCGGCGCGGTTGCGCAAGGCGAATACCAGGCCAGCATGCAAGGTCTGGCGCAGCAGCGCTGGCAACTCGCAGGCGAATTGCGCGAAACCTGGTGGGAGGTTCGTCTGGCACAGACCGAGCTCGATGCGACCGAAATCAAACGCAAGGAAGCCAGCCGGATCGAAGCTGACGTCACCCGTCGGCTGAAAGCGGGCAATCTGGCGCCGCTTGATCTGAATCTGGCGCGCAGCAGCGTCGCCCAGGCCGACAACGAGCGTTTGCGCGCGCAGACGGCGCTAGTGCGCGCCCAGGGGAAATTTCAGGCGCTGTCGCGCGGCGCACCG
>JBDSCZ010000039.1:0-4060 GCA_039920865.1 Burkholderiaceae bacterium | reverse complement strand
GGGCGCTCCGCTTGAGCCGGGGGTTGGGCAGCTCCTGCCTCTTGTTTCTGCAGCCGAGGTTCAGGGAAGTTTGTACTCTCCCTTCCAATCAGACCAGCCTGCTCCAGTGGTGCCTATGAAGTTGCCCTGAAATTTCTGGATGCCGCTAATACCTTTGTATTTCCCGGTCCCTCCCACAAAGCGTTCATCGCCTGGACACGCAGGCATCACACCCGCGCATTTCCACTCGACAAAGACTTTGTCCCCATCCGCGTCCGTGACCACGCACGTGCCATTCGCGTTGGCGCGTCCTTGATTGACGTCGTTAAAAAGAGTGCAATCGACCCGCGCCTTGTGCATGAAGCCTTCGCCCGCGTCATTGAACATGACCCCAGGCAACACACCAGCATAGATTGTGCGGTTTGCGCCTAGCTCCTGCACTTGCCCGCTGAATGTCCAACCGTAGTGGGCGGAGTATGTTCCGCTCTTAGGTAGATCAGCCGCGGAGGCGGGTGAACTGAGACACGCTGCAGCAACGGCCAGTGCGTACGCGACGGAAGTATTGCGATTCATGGATTTATTACTCCTATTTGTATGGTTAACCACTTCGGACGGTCCCGCCCAGCACTAGCGCGGGGAAGAACAAACCACGCATTTATTATGGGCACGTCTGATGCCCAACTTGAATTAGGGTGAAAAAAATTTCTGTCTAACCCGGCAGGTTGTCTGCCTATCCTGACCGACCACGAGCCGGAAACGCGCGCCGGTGCTTGGGATGCGTTTTTCGACCAAGTTAGGCGTCAATAAAAAACCGTGAAAGGCAGACAGGTGCTGATAGCGCGAGTGTAGGATCAAAATGTCAATTTGGCAACGATACTGTCAATGGCAACCGCGAACGCAATTTACGGAGTTGACACGAATGGCGGCTTTTGAGCAGAAGCTCCACCGGCCGCTTATGGCCGGTTGCTGCCCTTCGAATTCCACCAAATTTGACATAAGCCCCCCACCACGAAAAATGACTGTTACAAACGGCAAAGCCGGCCCTGACGCGGCGCCGGCTTTGCCGTTGTTACCGCTCACGAAAATATGGACTGGCATTTAAGTCAAATTGAAAAAAAGCGTAGAGATTCTTGTATCGATTAACGAAAAAAAACCCGCGCACCTTGCGGCGGCGGGTTAAGTCCAATTCTTGGAGGAGATTGGAGGAGACGCATGCATTATGTGACAAAGCCATTTGCCGCACTGTTCGCTAGCGCACACAAATGCAGGACGAAACCAAAATGCTTCGATTCCGTATTGAACATCGCGTTGTATGGCATGGATTTTTGAAAAACCGAAAAATACCGTCGTAATTACCCACAATAATTATGCCCACCCCCAAGGGCGCAGCAGCAGATGCATGCGTATATTGGCAGAGACTGGAATCGAACCAGTGTAGACGAGTCGTCGCGTATCCCCTTTGCTACACTACCAATATTTGGATTGTGGCGCCGCAACAAATAAATGGTATTGATAATGCACAAAATTTTTAGATAACGTCCAAAGGGGCATTGCTGCTGACACAACAACCAATCCAGCGCCGACAAAATGCCGGTTTTTTCTCTTTACAGCGCCACATTTTCGTGTAAAATATAATTTGTTGCGGCGCACCATTTTACCGGAGAGCTGCTTTACATCCATTGCATCCAAAGGAAAAATCATGTTCTCCAATACCCAACAGTTCTCAGGCGCCACGCAATCTCTTTTTGAAAACCAGTTCGCGGCATTCAACGCACTGACGAATAATGTTGTTGGTTCGGTGGAAAAGGTTGTCGCATTGAACCTGGCTGCTGTCAAAGCATCTTCGGAAGAATCCACTGCTGCGGCAAAGCAATTGCTTGCGGCCAAAGACCCGCAGGAATTCCTGGCACTGATTACCGATCAAGCAAAGCTGAATGCTGAGAAAGCGCAGTCCTACGGTCGCACTTTGGCTGAAATCGCCTCCAGCACCACTGCCGAACTCAACAAGGCAACCGAAGCGCAAGTCGCAGAGACCAAGGACAAGATAACCGCGCTGGTTTCAGAATTTACCAAGAATGCACCTGCCGGTTCGGAACAGGCAGTGGCCATGCTGAAATCGGTGATCGATAATGCAAGTGCCGGCTACGAGCAACTGAACAAGACCACCAAGCAAGCCACTGCAACGGCTGAGGCACATGTTGCTAAAGCAACAGAACAGTTTTCACAAGCAGTAGCAAAAACCACATCCCACGCTACCAAGAAGTAATCGATTGCGAGCAGGGCAGTAATTCGACGGGCCGCAGATGCGGCCCGTTTGCATTTTCCGGATAGCCTTTTCGCCTGCGCGGTCGATGTTTGATGTTCAGATCACCTGGCTCCTCCCAACCGGTGGTGTACCTTGCTAGACCATCAATCTGTTATGAGACTGCTGTCGCCACTCAGTTTGAAGAGCCCAACCAAGCGTCATCGTCCCGCCATCTTGATGGAAAGGAGATCAATCGTGAAACGTACTACCAATTTTCTCGTTGCTGCCCTCTTATTGGGACTGCATATTGCCCACGCCGATGACGGACTCGGCCTGAAACGGGGCGGTAACGCCAAGGATGTCAGCCTTTCTGGAGTATCCTCTGGCGCTGCCATGGCGGTGCAATACGCCGTCGCGCATTCCAGCGCCATTGTCGGTGTCGGCTCGATTGCTGGGCCGGGATGGGGATGCGCAGAGGGTCGCGTCTCCCAAGCGATTAATGACTGCATGTGCGGCCGGCAACCGGTGGCTTCGAAAATCGACGCTGCGCGCGCGCTGGCAACCATTAAAAATGGAGAAATGGATCCTCTGATTGCAGAAAAGCCCCAGGCGCTAAAGCGCGCCTATGTCTTTCACAGTGCGGGCGACGGCACCGTGGTGGAGCAATCGGGAAAGGCAGGTATCGACTTTCTCACAGCATTCATTGGCAAGGGGCCTGTTATCGATTGGGGCAACCTTAACGATGGCAGTAACAACGCCGGGCACGGTATTATTTCACCGGACGGTACCGATTCATGCCGCGCCGACGGCAACGAAGCCACCTATATCCGACGATGCGGCGCTGAAGACAATGCGGGAAAACTGTTTCTTGCCCTCTACGGACAAGGTTCGGACTACGATGCCAGCAAACGTGTAAGCAATATTCATGAGAGTGACGTGTGGCAGTTTGACCAGCAGCGAATGATTGATGATGTGAAAAATGGCGTGAGCACGATTGCTTCGGACCGTGCATTTTGGGTATTCCCCTACAAGAGTGTGCGGCGCAAGAATCTCGACATGGCCAAGTCCGGATACCTTTACGTTCCGCCGTCCTGCCGCCACGCTGGTAGCAAATGCCGTGCACATGTTGCGCTACATGGTTGCAAGCAGGACGCCAGACATTTCGCCATAGCGGCCGGTTACAACAATTGGGCCGAGTACTACAAAGTGATCGTGGTTTACCCTGCAATGGAGCCAGATGCCCCCGTATCTGAAGAGGTGTGTCAGATGGCTCCAGTGCAGCCCATCGTCAACACTTCATGGGTCGAGCCCAATCCAAACAGCTGCTGGGATTGGTGGGGTTATTTGGATCCGGGGTGGCCCGAGGGAAACCGCTACCTCACCAAGAGGGCGCCGCAGATGCAGGTGATTGAACGCATCATCACCGAGCTCACCGGGCCAGTTCAGTAGCCTTGCCTAATTCAACCAGTAGCTTTGCGGTTCCGTGGTATCAAGTAGTTGGCACCAGCGTTAAGTTGACCCGGGTTGCCGATCTTGACCCACATGCAGCCAACACCACTTCGCACAGGACCCGGCTCTGTCGCATTAACCCAAAATCTTAAAAATCGATCACTACGTGTAAGAACCTGCATTTGAAAACGCGCCGACCTACATTTGACGCGTTTTTCGACCAGGAATAACTGCAACTGACGGAGCGCGCAAACCAAGATTAGCTGCAAGTGAACCTGCATTTTATCCGCGCCGACCTGCATTCCATCGGCTTCGGCCAGCAATTGTTGCAACTGACTGGGAGCGGGTGCCTACGGCCAACGACAGTGCTGCGTGGCAAATCCGATG
>JBDSCZ010000038.1:0-4927 GCA_039920865.1 Burkholderiaceae bacterium | reverse complement strand
CCCAGGCGCCGATCGGCACGATGAGTCCGTTTTCTTCGGCCAGGCTAATGAACTGGTCCGGCGGCACCAGGCCAAATTGCGGGTGTTGCCAGCGAATCAATGCCTCCATGCCGACGATATGCCCGGTCATCAGATCCACCTGCGGCTGATAGTGCAGCACAAATTCATCGCGTTCCAACGCATGACGCAATTCCCCCTCCAGGTGTAGCCGCTCCAGCGTTTTTTCGTTCATCTCCGCTGCGTAAAACTGGAAGTTGTTGCGCCCCATATTCTTGGCGCGGAACATCGCGATATCCGCATGCGCCATCAGGCTTTCGGCATCGGTACCGTCATTTGGATACACTGCCACGCCGATACTGCAGCTCGGGAAGAACTCGTGTCCTTCGACAATCAGCGGCTGTTGTACTACATCCAGGATACGTTGTAGCGTCGACTCCGACAGGTGATTCGCTGTGTCATCGGTATGCTCCGGAAGGATCAGTACGAATTCGTCGCCTCCCAGACGCGCCACGGTATCCATTTGCCGCACGGCCGACACCAGGCGCTTTGCTATCTGCTGCAGGAACAGGTCCCCGGCTTTGTGCCCGAGGCTGTCATTGACTAACTTGAAGCGGTCAAGATCGACGAACGCAATCCATATCGGGCATGCATAGCGCGCCGAATAAGCGATCGCCTGATTTAGTCGATCTTGCAACAGTGCGCGATTGGGTAATCCGGTCAAGGCATCGTGGTGGGCCTGGTACTGCAACTTGGCCTCGGATTGCTTCATTGCGGTGATGTCGTACTGTGTGATGATGAAATGACGGACCTCGCCGTCCGCATCCCGGACCGGCGCCAGGTAGATCTGGTTCCAAAATAAGGAGTCGTCCTTGCGGTAATTGCGCAGGACCATATTTCCCTCGCGTTTTTCGCGCAGCGCAACGTGCAGTTCTTCAAGGCCGGGCTGCTCAATATCGCCCGCCTGCAGCAGGTGACAACTGCGTCCGAGCACCTCGGCTGCCGTGTAGCCGGTAATGCGCTCGAACGCTGGATTGACATATTCCACCAGATAGTCCGGCGCTGTTGCGCTGGCGATCATGATCGCATTGGCACTGGCCTCGATCGCGCGCTCGCGCAGATGCAATGCGGCTTCTGTAGTTCGTAGCGCGTCGCGGTGACGACAGGACTGAATGGCAACGCTGACGCCCTGGGCCAATCCCATCAACAGTTCGACTTCTTCCGTATCGAAGGCATCCTGTTCTATGGCGTAGACATTGAGTACCCCCATCATCTCCTCATCATGGAACAGCGGGAGTGCGATCTTGGAATTGAAGCCGCGGCGTAGCGCATCTTCGCGCCAGGCGCTCAGGCGTGCATCGTTCTTAAAATGGTTTGCAACGACGGGCCGACGCGTGCGAAGTGCCTCGCCGATGGTGGCGGTACCCCGCGCCCCATCCTGAAGCGGTTTCTTGAGGCATGCCAGATAGTCTTGGTACTCGCCGGTAATGCCGACTGGCACGATGCTACCACTGCCGTCGCTGTGCAATATTCCTGCCCAGGCCATGCGATATCCCGCCGCTGCCACCACGTCGCAAATCCCCTGCAGTAAAGTGTTTTCGTTGCCTGCTACCGAGATGACCCTCTCACTATCGTGGATCGCCCGCAATGCCCGGTTGCTCCGGTTAAGCTCCTGATTGACCTGCGCCACCCGGGTCTGAAGTATGTGGATTCCACCCGCCATTTCGTCCAGAGTACGCGCGAGTACGCCCAGTTCACTCTCATCCGGCACCAGGCTCGTCCGGGCACTCAAATCGCCCGATCCGAGGCGTTTCGCGGTACGCACCAGATCAACGACCCGACGCAAGACAAGGCGATTGCTGGCCAGCCATCCCAGGGTCAGCGCAAGCAAGGCCGCAGCGCTCAGCAGGATGAGGTTGCGGTAGTAGGCACGATTGACATCGGCGTAGATGGATTGCGTGGGAATACCGACCCGCACATAGACGTCGCCAGCTATACCGTATACCGGCGCGATACCGGTGATGCGTCTGACGCCGTCGAGCCACAACGATTCCATTGTCGCGGGCTTGTTTTGGACAATGAAGGCCTTGAATCGCGGTAATTCCGAAATGGGGCGACCCACCAATCCCGCCGGATCGGGAATTCTGGCCAGGATCGTGCCATTGCTATCGACCAGGGTAATCACGGATCCGGCAGGCAGCGGGATATCTTCCAGATATTTGTTGAACCAGGTCGGGGCGAGTCCGACCGCGACTACCGCCTTGATTTCGCCCCTGTTATCGAATACCGGATGGGCGAATATGATGGTGCGTTTGCCGCTAATGCGGCTGGTCTGGAAGTCGCCGATGGCGAAATCCCGGGTATCAAGCGCGCGTTGAAAATAAGCCCGATCCGCTACATTGAGAGCAGGATTTATGGGGTTCGCACTGCATCGCACCGTCCCGTCCACTCCCGCCACGAACAGGTCCACATAATCCTGATGAAGTCTGCCCAACCCGGCCAGGAATGCGTTGCAGGCGTCGGACGACGTCAATCCACGCACCTCGGGAGAGCGCGCGAGACTTTCTAGTAACTGGTGCGAGTGCGTCACGAAGTCCCGTTGCCGGGCGGCCAGGTTGCGCGCGACCCCCAACGCCTGCTGTTGCGCGTCGGAATGGGCCTTTGTGCGCTGTTCAATACTGGTATAGGCGATGATTCCGAATGCAGGGGCGACCGAAATCAGGATCAGAAGCAGGAGGCGGATGTGGAGCCGCGAAAATATTGTGTGCAACATGGCATCGTCGTTTTTCTGAGTGTGTGTAACGCTATATAAGGTTTGGCACCAGCCGAAATTCCTTACCGGCTTTTGCACCGTGCACCCATCATGGATTGACTGACACCGTGCCTGCTTCGTGTAATCCTAAAATTGCTCCCATTCCTCTTCACTACCTGCTTTGGCGTTGGCAACCCTATTGATTTTCGCAGAGGTGGCAACGATCCTGACCGCAGGAGCCTTCCTGGCAAGTAGTGCTACATTTGACTTGATCGGTGTGACATCGATCGACCGGTGTGCTGGGGCTGCGGCGTGGGTGCCGTCCAGCCTGAACACACTGACCACGTGCGCCAGATTGCCAGCCTGGTCTTGCAGCGACTCCGCAGCGGCAGCGGCTTCCTCGACCAGTGCCGCGTTCTGCTGCGTGACGGTGTCGATCTCGGCGATGGCTTGGTTGATCTGCCCGATGCCGGCTTCCTGCTCCTGACTGGCAGCCGTGATCTCGCCCATGATGTCGGTCACGCGCTTGACGCTGGCGACGATCTCACCCATGGTGGTGCCGGCCTGATTGACCAGTTTGCTACCGACGTCGACTTTCTCGACCGAATCGTCAATCAGTACCTTGATTTCCTTGGCGGCAGCCGCCGAACGTTGCGCCAGGTTGCGCACTTCGGTGGCGACTACCGCAAAGCCGCGTCCCTGTTCGCCGGCACGCGCCGCTTCGACTGCCGCGTTGAGTGCCAGGATATTGGTCTGGAACGCGATGCCGTCGATCACGCTGATGATGTCGGTAATTTTTTTGGAGGACTCGTTGATCGATGCCATCGTATCGACTACTTGCGATACCACCTGGCCGCCTTTGACGGCCACATCCGACGCCGATGCCGCCAATTGGTTGGCCTGACGCGCATTGTCGCCGTTCTGCTTGACGGTAGAGGTCAATTCCTCCATCGAGGACGCGGTTTCCTCGAGTGAGCTGGCTTGCTGCTCGGTGCGCGACGACAGATCGAGGTTGCCGGCCGCAATCTGGCTGGATGCGGTGGCGATGGTGTCTGTGCCGATACGCACCTGGCCGACGATGTTTTGCAGACTACTGTTCATGTCTTTCAGCGCTCGCAGCAGTTGTCCTGTTTCGTCTTTTGAATGGACTTCGATACGGCTGGTCAGGTCGCCCGCTGCGACGGTCTGCGCAACTTTCACTGCTTCATTTATCGGGCGCGTGATCGAACGTGCAACCCACCAGGCTAACAGCGCCCCCAGAGCCATGGCCAGCACTCCAAGTATGCTCATCAGATTGCGCGCATCATGATAGGTCTCTTCGGCAAGTTGGCGGTCTGCCTCCATCAACTCTTGCTGGTATGTGATGAGCGCAGCGATTTTATCCATATAGGCGGACTGCGATGGGTGCACATTGTCGAGCAAAAAAGTTACCGCGTCCTCTTTTTTGCCGTCGGCCTGAAGCTTCAATACCTGATCCAGTGCCGCCACGTAGGATGCGCGCGTCTCCACACTCGCTGTCAGCAATCCCTTGCCCTTCTCGAAAATAATCAGCGGACTGAGCTTGTCCATGGTTTCATTATTATCTTTGCGCAGCGCAGCGATAATGGCTAATTCCTTCGCGATCAGGTTTGGATCAGTTGCCAACAACGTCTTGCTCAGCGAACGTGCAATGTGATTGGAGTTGTTCAAGACATGCTGCGCCAACAGTACCTTGGGATAGGTTTTGTTGGTGATCCTATCCGTGCCATCGTTGAGATCGGCCAGACGTGTAATGCCGAGTCCGACGATAATCGCCAATAGCAGGAGTACGGCGCCAAACCCAAGTCCGAGCCGGGTTCCTATTTTCAGGTTATTGATGTTCATTTTTATCGCAGGTATCCAAAGTAAATTTCAGGCAGCCAGTTTTTCAATCAATCCAATCTCAGAACCGGACATTAATTTGTCGATATCGACCAAAGTCAGCATGCGCGCCTGCAGCGCATACAAGCCGAGCAGGTAATTTGTATCGAATCTCGTACCCAACCCCAGGGCCGACTTGCTCGGCGGTGAGCGTAATGACATCCACACGCTGTCGACCACCATGCCCATCACATGTCCGGCAAGGTTGAGAAGATGACCACGGTAAACTGGTCGCAGGTCGGCTCACCAAGATTGAACTTGATGCGCATGTCGATGATG
>JBDSCZ010000037.1:0-10113 GCA_039920865.1 Burkholderiaceae bacterium | reverse complement strand
GGGTTGGTTATGCTTAGGAGAAGTATGGAATTCATGCAATTTTTCGACATGATTTTGCATGTCGACAAGACGCTCGGACATTTGCTGGAAAATTACGGGACCATGGTATACGCGGTACTGTTTTTGATCGTGTTTGCCGAAACCGGACTGGTGGTATTCCCGTTCCTGCCGGGCGACACGCTGCTGTTCATCGGCGGCGCTTTCTGCGCGACCGGCGCGATGGATGCCTGGCTGTTGATTAGCCTGTTGTTGGTGGCGGCGGCCGGTGGTAATACGCTTAATTACTGGTTCGGCTCCATCCTCGGCGAAAAAGTATTCACGCGCGATTACAAATGGCTGGACAAGAATGCATTGCACAGGACGCACGTGTTTTTTGAAAAGCATGGCGGCAAGACCATCATCCTGTGCCGTTTCGTGCCGGTAGTGCGCACTTTTGCGCCGTTTGTGGCTGGGGTGTCGAAGATGACATTCAGCAAATTTCAGCTGTTCAATGTGACTGGCGCACTGCTGTGGGTGGTCGGACTAGTCGCAGCCGGATATTTTTTCGGCAATATCCCGATCATTCGCGACCACTTGAACACCATCGTCCTGATCGGTGTCGCTGCTGCGGTGGTGCCGCTGATGCTGGGCGCAGCGTGGAAGTTTTACCGGAAAATGACCGGCAAGTCAGCGGCCTGATGATTGTGTAAAATCAGGAGTATGTTAAATATATGCGGTTTTCCCGCATGTATTTAAGCGTATTTTTAAAATACATATGTAGGTATTTTATTTTGCGTGGATTCATGCATTTCAAGTAATTTATAAATTACATGTTGTCAATGCACCAGTGATAGCCAGAACGGCAGGCTTAGCACCGATAGCAAGGTTCCTGCCGAGATCAGGAATGCCACAAACGGGCCGTTGCCGCCCAGGCGGCTGGCCAGCACATAGGCGCTGGATGCGGTCGGCAATGCGCAAAACATCACCGCCATCTGCAGTTGCAGCGTCGGCAGGCGCAGCCAGATACCAAGTCCGAATGCCAGCGCCGGCACTGCCAGCAATTTGACGCAGATGAAATATGCGGCGATCCCCTTCGATTCATGCAGGCCGGATAGCCGCAAACCTGCCCCAACTGCGATCAACCCCAGTGCAATCGAGGCGTTGCCCAGCCGCGCCAGCGTCGCACCCAACACGTCCGGTAACACCACGCCGGCCAAGTTGCACAGCGTCCCGGCGGCGGTCGCCAGCAGCAGCGGGTTTTTGGCCAACTCTCTGAGCAGGCCACCATTTTTGTGCACCAGAGCATGCACCGCCGCCATATTGCACAGTGGCACTGCAAAGCCGATGATCAGCGCCATCAGCGCCGTACCCTGGTCGCCCGCCAACCGGGATGCCACCGCCAGCCCGATATACGAATTGAAACGGAACGCGGTTTGCACTCCCGACTCGAAAATCATCGGTTTTGACTTGAACAAAGGTTTCGCCAGCCAGCCCAGGGCGATGCCACTGCAGCAGGCGGCCAGGCTTACTGCCAGCAGATTGCCGGTGGCATTGAAATCGAACGGAGTGCGCGAAGTCGAATAAAACAGCAGTGCCGGAAACAGTACGAAATACACCAACCGGTCCAACCCCGGCCAGAAATCATCGCCCCAATGCAGGTAGCGCTTGAGCAGAAAGCCCAGCAGGATCAGGGAGAAATCGGGGAACAGGATGGTGATGATGGACATGTGGTCGCAGTTTGGTACAAAAGAATCCGGGATGTGCCGCAATGCGGCACTGCCACTGGCCGGCACCCGCCGCGCGTGGCGATTAGAGTTTCAACGGCTCAGAGCAGAGATCCATCTGAACATGCTTGCAAAATACCCGATTACGTCCGCCTTGTTTGGCCAGGTACATGCGCTGGTCGGCCAACTCGATCAACGCTTTCCAGTCTGTGCTCTGATCGGCGCTGCGCTCAGAAATGCCGATGCTGGCGGTAAGCGGCGTGCCGTCGGGACGGATGCCGAAACCAATGCTGCGCAGCCGCACCAGCGCTGCTTCGGCCTGGGTCAGATCGGTGTTGGGCATGATCAGCACAAATTCCTCGCCGCCCCAACGCGCCAACATGTCACCACCGCGCAGATTGCCGCTAACTATATCGGTCATGTCTAGCAGCGCCTTGTCGCCCGCTTCGTGGCCGAACTTGTCGTTGATGCTCTTGAAGTGATCCAGATCGATGAAGGCCACCGACAGCGCTGCATTGCTGCGGCTGGCGATGGTGAACTGCAGCTCCAGTACTTCCTCGCCGCTGCTGCGCGAAAAAACCCCGGTCAGCGGATCGCGAATGGCCTGGCGCACCAGCGCAATCATGAATGCCAACTGGCTCATGCCGGCCAGCGTCGAGACGCCGGTGATCAGCACCAGCAGCCAGAAAGCGCCGGCGAACGACGGCCAGTCCAGCGTCGCCCAGCGCAGCGAACCGGATATGCCCTGGGCGATCAGGATAGGACTGGCGATCACCAGGTTCTCCAGCATCGTGAGCGGAAAAATGGCCAGTCCGGCCAGCAGCACGAACGGCAAGAAGGCGTACCCGGCACCGATTGCAGCCGAAATGCCGGATAACTGGTAATGGCCGAGCAGCGTGTAGGAAGCGACATAAAAAACGGTCGGGATGGCAAACAGCAGCGCCATCGCCCGATAGGCGTCGAACAGATCGCCGTTGGGCCGGTAATACAGCAACAGGCTGGCGAACGCAGCACATGCCAGCAACCGCATCAGGGCCAGGTTGAACCACAGTGGAAAGGGGAAAACCACCAGATCGACTACGCTCCAGAGCGGCGTCAGTACCGCGAACAGGAACGCGAACAGGCGCACCCGGTTGACAATCATGGTCGCGCGCCGCCGCGCCAGCAAGCTCAGATGCGAGTGGGGTGACGCCAGCCAGCTCAATTCGGTCTGCTGGAGTTCCCCCGGCATCAGGCCGGTCAGTCGGTGCCAGACGATGTCTGTAATGCGCTGCATGATCATTTTCGGTCTCGTATAGTTGCTTTATTGAAATTCCATGAAAAATGATAGCAGATCAGATTAGATCGGATTTTTATAAATAGGCGTGCAAGCGCTGCCCGATCATTTCGTTAATATGGCTTGTAGCGGTGTCCATACCATGTCCGGTATGAGTTTCTGCATGCAATTATGATGCCGCAACGGACATTCGCGCTGCCGGCACGGTGCACAATCCAGCCGTAGCGATAGTGCTGTTGCAACATCCGAAAAAGGTGGAGCATGGTCGGGATCGGTCGGCCCGTAAATTGCCACGACGGGACGATTCAATGCCGAAGCAATGTGCAGCAAACCGGAATCATTACTCACCATTGCGTCCGCGCGTGCAATCAATGCAATGGCTTCGTCCAATGTTGTTACGCCAGCTAGACTCAGGACTGTAGGAGCAAGCGCCGCGATTTGGTCGCATACCGGTTGGTCTTTGGCCGATCCAAGCAGTACGATTTGGGTGTCTGGATAGTTTTGGTGAATCGTCTTGGCCAGTCGCGCAAAATGTCCGATCGGCCAGCGTTTGGCAGAACCGAATTCGGCACCGGGTGCAAAAACCAGTACCGGACGATCCAGTTGCAAGCCAACCCGTTTCATGGTTTGCTGTATTTGTAGGTCGGTGACAGACAAGGTTGGGCGAGGCAAATCCGAGAGCAGCTGTGCGCTTGCAGCAGGTTGAGCCGCAAGAGCGGCATAAAATGACACCATCGGGCGTGGCACAAGACGATCATCCCGATGCATGACATTCAACAGGCCATAGCGCATCTCGCCACGATATCCAATCCGTTGCGGAATGCGCGCCAGCCACGGGATGAGGGCAAATTTTAGCGTATTCGGTAAGATATAAGCCTTCCCATAACCACGTTGCTGGAGCATCTTTGCAAAAGCACGGCGATCACGCAATTGCAGCATGCCATGCTTGAAAGGTGATTCCAGTACCGTATCGACTTCACGCATCGCGCGCCATACCGGCGCCACCCAAGTTGGGGCAAGCACATCAATCGGCTGTTGCGGACTCTGCTGCTGCAGCAATTGCAACAGCGGTTGGGCCATCACTGCATCACCGATCCAGTTCGGTGAAATAACCAGTGTACGCATTACGCTGTCTCTGATGAGTGTCATTTATTGAGTGGGATCTTTGGCAAATTGTAAATGATACAAATTGGCGTAGACGCCATTTTTGGTAAGCAGGTCGTGATGCGTTCCTAGCTCCACGATATGTCCGTCAGACAGTACCGCAATACGACTAGCGCGTTCGATGGTGGATAGCCGATGCGCGATCACCAGCGTGGTGCGGCCCTGCATCAAATGGTCTAGCGCCGCCTGTACTGCGCGTTCTGACTCCGAGTCCAGCGCTGACGTGGCCTCATCTAGAATCAGGATCGGCGCATCCTTGTAGATAGCACGTGCAATTGCTACGCGCTGGCGCTGACCGCCAGACAGGCGCGATCCGTTGTCGCCGATAAATGTGTCCAATCCCTGCGACAAGCCAAAAATCACGTCATCGAGGTATGCAGCTTTGGCAGCGGATTCAATACGGTGGCGATCCGGCGCTGCATCGCCATACGCAATATTGGCGGCAACCGAATCGTCGAACAGCACCACATTCTGGCTTACCATGGCAATTTGGGCGCGCAGACTGTTCAAGGCAATCTGTTCGATCGGCGCGCCATCCAAAAGAATTTCACCACTGCTGACGGTATAAAAACCCGGCACCAGATTGACCAGCGTCGATTTGCCACCGCCCGACATGCCGACAAATGCAACGGTTTCACCGGGCATCACACGCAGATTGATATTTTCAAGTGCCATTAGTTGATGACCCGGATAGGAAAAGCCGACATCGACGAAATCCAGTTGGCCTTCAGCCCGTGCTGGCAGTATCTTGCCAGTAATGCGTTCCGGCTGTGCATCGATCAGATCGAATACCGCGTCCGCTGCAGCCAATCCTCGCTGCAGCGGACCGTTGACTTCAGCCAGATGCTTCAGCGGTGTCAGCAGCATCAGCATTGCCGTGATGAATGACACGAAGCCACCAACCGTGGTCTGGTTCTGGCCCGACTGAACAAGAGCAATCATGATGACGACCGCGACCGCACAGGATGCCATTATCTGGGTGATCGGTACCGTCGCGGCAAAAGTACTCGCCATGCGCATCGAATAGCTGCGCAATTTGGCAGCACGGTCTTCAAAGCGATCCTTTTCGTATTGATGCCCTCCAAAAATTTTGATGACCTGATTGGCGCGAGTCGTTTCCTCAATAACTTGTGTCAGCTCTCCATTGACTTCCAGATAGTCGCGGGTGAGCCTTCTCAGGCGCTTTCCCGTCATGCGCACGACCAATGCAATCAGTGGCAGCATTACCAGCGCCACCAGCGTCAACTGCCAGTTGAGCCAGAAGAGAAAACTAAGTAAAACAATCACTGTTAACGTATCGCGAATCAGTGAAGTAAATACTTTGGTAATCATCTCGACGATTTGCTGCACTTCGAACATCATTGAATTGATTACACGGCCAACCGAATGGTTGCCGTAAAAATCGAGCGGCACATCGAGAATGCGCGCGAACATTTGCGCACGCAGCGTAGTTAAAAGCCGCGTTGAAACCCATGTCATCATGTAAGTGGTCATGAAAGTCGACATTCCGCGCAACACAAAAATTCCGATGATCGCAAGCGGCACCAGCCAGAGTGAAAACGTGGGTTTGGCGACAAAACCCCGATCGAGCAATACTTTCATCACGGCAGGGAACATCGGCTCAGTGAGAGCTGTCAATATCATGCCTAGAAAAGCCAGTGCCAAACGTTTCCTGTAAGACTGCAACATCAAGAAAAGGCGTTTCAAATGCAGGGGTAAAGTCATTATTAAACTCGTTAAATAATTATCCGCTTGCTGCACAAACTGAACACGTCAGATCATGGAACCAAATAATTACTATATGTGGGTAAACTTTGGGCCAAACAAAAGTTTCTGAAGGATATTATTTGAAGCATCCTTACCTGGGTTTGGAATTGATAGCCATCAATCACATCAAGCAGAATTGCATGCAGGAACCAGCCATGTAAGGTAATAGAAATGCTTCACTGAACGGGTCATTCTTTAACAGTAAATGTGTTTTTTTTTCTGACCTGCGCGTACAGGCATCCTGCGAGCAGAACAAACCAATGACCTTCCGTGACATCCCACAACAAGCTATTGAAAATCGCAGACACGCCGAAAATAACGATCAGTATTGACAGACTGTTCGCTTCCAAAGATTTATTGTTGCGGGTTACCGCTATCAATGAACCCAACAGCGAAAAATAGATGATCCATCCCACGGCACCGAGCTGGACACCAATCAAAATCACTTCGCTATGTGGTTGATGCCGGGCAATGGATTTAGGGTCGTCCTTGGGCCAGAGTTTTTTAGCTGTTGGCGCGAATCCTTCCGAGAAAGAGCCGGTTCCAAGACCGAAAAGTGGATGTTGGACGATCATTTCCAGTCCCGCACTGTAGAAGCTAAGGCGCACACCACTTGAATTTTCTTCACCCGAACCTGACAAACGTGTCCCGCTTAAATGCATTTGATTTGCGCTTGAATAATCCTTGATTTCTGCAATTAGATGACTGGTGCGCAGCCTAAAATTATCTGACAGACTATTAAAGCCGACGAACATCGTGGTTGCGGTCAGCATGCTGACCAACAGCATTTTCCAAGCCGATCGAAAATGCAAGGCACTAAACATCACCACACCAACAAACAAGACGACGTATCCAGTGCGGCCTTGTGTCATAAAAATTATGGGGAAAGCAAAGAAAATACCGGCACCGACCGAAAGTAAGCGCACGCGCAATGAAGATGCATAGAAGAAATAATTCGAGCAGATTAATGAGGAAAATCCGAGAATAATGCCCATTGTTATGTGATTCTTAAATGCGGTGGCATTTGCGCCGTCACCTATCCGCCACCAACCGAGATCACTGGTCGGCATCCATTTCAGCCACACCAGATAAGACGAAAGTGCCAAGATTGCAGAACCGAGCAGAAAGTAGATCAGCGCCCGCCTGGACAATGTACTGTCGCGCCAAGCCAATGCGATCCCGATCGGAATCAGCAACAACTTCATATATTTGCCGAGCGCCTGCAGGATTTCCGCTTGTGGTGCAATTGACCATGTGCTGCCCACAAGAAATAATGCGAACAGCACAAACGCAAGAACTGACGGCGTCAATTTCAGTCCTTTTATTAATTCCTTATTGGTGGTCAGCGCTAGCAAGAAAATCAAGTAAGTCAATACGACAAAGACATTAGTCAGTGCAGTGGAGAAAGGAACGGTAAATAGCGAAAGAAGCAATAATTGGCGAGCAAGTCGCTCTGACGCGTTTCCAAAATTGGTCATAGAATTCGAATATCCGGTGGTTCTGATATGGATGCGTCGCACATCCTTGCAGATCAAATGCCGCACGATTATATGTGACAATCCAGGCGAGACGTGATTTGACCTAGCCAATAAGGTCGTAAACCCTACGCTCTGGCGATTTGAAAAGCCAGTCGATACCCTATAATTCCAACAGCAAAAATCCTGCAACCGGATAACCAGAAAAATAGCGATGTCAATTCAATCAGAACAAGCGGCAGTCCGCCTGTCCGTGATCATCATCACCAAGAATGAAGCGGCGAATCTTCAGGCCTGCCTGGATAGCGTTGGCTTCGCTGATGAAATCATTGTAGTCGACTCAGGCAGCACCGATGACACGGTAGAATTGGCTCGTGCGGCCGGCGCCACCATTATTGTGACGGCCGACTGGCCCGGTTTCGGACCGCAGAAAAACCGTGCGCTAACTGCTGCTCACGGCGATTGGGTCCTATCGCTCGACGCCGATGAGCGCATAACGCCGGCGTTGGCTGATGAAATCTGCGCGGCGGTCCGATTGCCGAAACCGGCCGACGCCTACGATATTTCGCGACGCTCATGGTACTGCGGCCGCTTCATCGATCATGCCGGATGGACGCCTGACTATGTGACCCGGCTCTTCAAGCGAGGTGCTGGACGATTTTCGGACCACATCGTGCATGAGCGCCTGATCGTCGATGGTGTCACCAGACGCCTCGAATCGCAGATGCTGCACTACAGTTTCATGGATTTTTCCCAGGTGCTGCAAAAAATCGATAATTATTCAACTTTGTCGGCACAGCAAGGACACGCGCGCGGCAAGCGCGCCGGTATCGGGACTGCCGTGCTGCATGGCTCGTGGGCCTTCATCCGTACTTACTTTTTGAAGCGAGGTTTTCTGGACGGTGCACACGGCCTTGCGCTGGCGATTTCCAATGCGGAAGGCAGCTATTATCGCTACCTCAAAATCTGGTTGCTGGACCAGAATCCGCCACGCTAAGGCGTGCGACCTCTAACCCACTGGCCGCCGCTGCAACATTCCTGACTTTATTGAGGTCCGATCTTGAAACATGCCATATTGATATCGGTAATCGTCACCACCTATAATCGTCCCGACGCGCTGTACGCGGTGATCCGTGAACTGATGAATCAGACTGATGCGAATTTCGAAGTAGTCATCGCTGACGATGGCTCAGCGGCACCGACCCGAGAAATGATTTGTACGCTTCAACGTTCTCCATCAAAGGAATGTCACATAAGGATCATTCATGCCTGGCAGCCGGACGATGGCTTCAGGGCGTCCGCAGCACGCAATCTAGGTGTGTTTGCATCGCACGGCGAATATCTGATTTTTCTTGACGGCGATTGCTTGCCGCGAACCGATTTTGTCGAACGTCACCGCTTGATTGCAGAAGCCGGCTTCATGGTTTCCGGCAGTCGCGTACTGCTATCTGAAAAATTCACCAACAAACTATTGTCGGGCGTCCAAACAGTTACGGTTCATGGCCGCGGCTTGCTGTATTGGCTGGCGCAGCGCCTGGTTGGAAATGCCAACAAGGTTGTGCCGCTGATCCATCTACCCGACAGCAAATTGCGACATTACCGTGCGGTTCGCTGGAACCGCATTAAAAGCTGCAACCTTGCAATCTGGAAAAATGATTTTTTAGCAGTCAATGGTTTCGATGAAAGCTTCACAGGTTGGGGCCATGAAGATGCGGACCTTGTGTTGCGCCTTGCGCGGCACGGCGTTCGACGTAAAGGCGGCGCATTCTCCACTGAAGTGTTCCACCTATGGCACAGGGAAAACACGCGCGCAGAAGAATCGGAAAATCGACGGCGGGTCGAGGAACGCATGCAAAGCGGACTGATCAAGGCCCCGATCGGATTGCGCAACCATCCGACGCCCGATGAGCGCATCGATTTGTAGCGCGTCGTCGGAACAGCGCAATGCGCTACAGCGGTCGGCCGGACACGTTCAGTGCGCGCTAATATTCCATATCCACATGCAGCGCACCGAGTTGCTCAAGTAGCGCTTGTAACATTCCATCGGCAGGTGAGATGCGCCACTCGTTCGGCCAGCGTATCTCGCAGCAGATTCCATGTTGCGTGTAGTGCATTGCAAACGGTAAGCCAGCTCCGCCTTCAGAACGGTACAACGATAAAATGCTCTTGATCTGCACGGGATCAATCGGTGACGATGACGACATAGTAATCTTCTTGCCGTACTGAATCCGGCAGGCAGCGATATCCATCACCTTCTCCGCGGTGATCCGCAAACCACCGGAAAAACGGTCTTCCGACACCTTGCCGTGCACCGCCAGGAACTCGTCTTCCTTGAACAGCGCCTTGTTGGCATCAAACACTTCGTTGTACACGGTCACATCCGCTGTTGCGCTGCCGTCATCGAGGGTGACGATGATTATCTTGCCGCGCTGGGTCATCTGGGTGCGCAGCGCCGAGATCACGCCGGCCATCAGTTTAGGCTCGCGCGACGGCTCCAGGCTCGCCAGCTTGGTACGCGCAAATTTGCGGGCTTCCGTCGCATAGGCATTGAACATGTGGCCGGACAGGTAA
Organism: Burkholderiaceae bacterium; assembly: GCA_039920865.1. Classification (GTDB taxonomy): domain Bacteria; phylum Pseudomonadota; class Gammaproteobacteria; order Burkholderiales; family Burkholderiaceae_D; genus AVCC01. Next base: position 157 of record JBDSCZ010000037.1, on the reverse strand, counting down.
AAGCCGAGCGCGGCCTTTTCTTCGGTCAGTTTCTGCTTGTCGCTCCAGGGCGCAACCTTGACATACTCTGGCGGCGGCGCCATGTCGCTGTCGTCGCCATCGAACAGGCTGGCCTGATTGATCGATGCCAGCGCCTGCTCGGCCGCTTCCATCGCAC
>JBDSCZ010000036.1:0-3800 GCA_039920865.1 Burkholderiaceae bacterium | reverse complement strand
CATCTCACGCTTGGCCCTGCGGGTGCGCATTTCGCCGGCCGACATTTTCTTGTTGATACTGCGCAAGTCAGGAAGCGGCAGGGCGACACGCGCCTGCAAGGCGATCAGTTTTTGTTGCAACTCCTTGACCGCCGGTACGTTGCGCGCCAGCACGATGCTGTACGGATACTTGGCATCGACTTCGCCATCGACCCAGTCCAGATCGGTTTCGTTGCCAGGAAAAACCTTGATGAAGTGGGTACGCGGCATGCCGCACTTGTCGACCACGATCCCCAGCAACTGTTTTTCAATGTGGCGCACTTCATCGACTTGTCCGCGCAGCGTGTCGCACAATTTTTCGACCACCTTGGCAGTAAAGCGGATACCCAGAAGTTCGTATGAAATGGCGGCTTGCGCGTCGTTGTAGGCCTCCGATTTGTAAGCGCCGCTGTCGCTAGCCTTGCGCATCACGTCGAACTGGGTCGAGATGATGGCGAATTTCGCCAACGCGGTTTTTTTCAGCTGCGTGATCTGATCGGCACTAAAGCCCGCCGCACCGCTGATACCGCTAGCCTGCTGCTCCGGCTCATCCTGATTGGCTTCATCTTCGTCGTCGGCATCGTCTTCGTCAGCTTCGCTCGCGGCGGCTGTAATCACATGATCATCCGACGTATCAGCGTCGATCAAGCCATCGACGATTTCATCAATCTTGATTTCATCATTGGCGATTTTTTCTGCGGTGGCGATAATTTCGGCAATCGTGGTCGGACAGGCAGAAATTGCCTGGATCATGTCATTCAAGCCACCTTCGATGCGCTTGGCAATCTCGATTTCTCCGGCGCGCGTGAGCAGGTCGCGCGCGCCCATTTCACGCATATACATGCGCACCGGATCGGTAGTGCGCCCAAAATCGGAATCGACCGTCAATAACGCCACCTCGGCCCCGGCTTCGGCTTCGTCATCGCTGGTGACGGTTGCAACATTGTCGGTCAACAACAATGAATCCGCATCCGGCGCCTTTTCATAGACTGCGATGCCCATGTCGTTGAAGGTGCTGATGATGGCTTCGATAGCTTCCGGCTCGAAGATGTTCTCCGGCAGGTGATCGTTGATCTCGGCGTTGGTCAGGAAACCGCGCTCCTTGCCGAACTTGATCAGCGCCAGCAGTTTGCTGCGGCGCTGTTCAAGATCCTCTGCGCTGGCTTCAGGATCTGCCGCAAGCGCGCCCTTGAGCAGGGCTTTTTCTTTCGCAGTGCGGCTTTTTGCCTTGGCGGCCGACTTCAGTTCGGAGCGCTCGACCGCGTTCAATGCAGCAATTTCTTCGTTCTCGGGCTGGAATTCCTTGGGCTTGCGTCCGCGACGGCCCGGCACCTTGACCGACGGCAGGAAATAACCAGAGGTATCAATCGCTGCCAGCACGGCTGCATCGGTAGTTTGATTGACCACCTGGCCTATCATTGGACTCGCCTCCGGCGCGGCTTCAGGCGGGGCGGCGGTTTTGGCAGGCGCGGTCACCGACCGGGATTTCTTGACGGCGACCGGGACCGGCTTGACAGCAGGAGCCGGCACAGAATCTACCGCAGGTGCCAGGTCCGCGCTGACGGGCGCAGCTTCTGCAACTTCTTTAGGCAGTGCGGCCGGTTCCGCCTTAACCGCCAGCCTGGAACGCCGGGTAACGATGGTTACCTTGTTCTGGGCTTCAGCATTTTCATTTTCAGGTACATGGGGCAGCGTTGTTTTTGGCAGCGTCAATGGCGTCGAACCCGGCTTCTCAGTTTTCGTGGTGAGTTTCAGTGTTTTAGAAGTATTTTTCATTGCTTAAACACCAAGTCAGGACTGACCTGGTTGCTTTCATGTACGAGGTGAATGACTCCACCAAATCCGGCCAACGGGATATAGTGGAGATTCTTGTGAGACTTTCTCAAGGCAAACGCCGCCAATCAGCCGCTTGCCATAGAACATGCGCCGGTAATCCGCGCGCCAGTATTATTTTCGGATGGATGAAGATTGACTTCCACTTGTACCTGCTGAAAATATGCCAGTCTCGTGCTTTAAATTTAGAGTAATGCCTGCTTTCCACTGGTTTTTTAGAAAGTAAAAAAGCCCGCCGAAAAAAGCGAGCTTCAAATCTATTTCCAAAGTGGAGAATAGCAAAGGCAGCCATTATGCCGCTTTATGAAAAATATTTCCAATATTTAAGTGCTATATCGAACATTTTTTAATTATATAACTACACACAGGATCGTGCTCGCAGCGCGTATTTTGCACCCGCAGACGACTCGCTTGCATCTTAATTTAAGGTAGAGTATAGGCAAAACAATGCATTTTTCCGCATAAATTTCCTAGCGCCACTGAAAATAGTGACCCCTGTATATTACCTTTTCAAGAACCAGATCAAGCCTTGGAAAAATGTTCGGCCAGCGTTGCCCGCAAACCCTGCTCGACCGCTGCCTCGACCTGCCTGACCAGTCCCGCATTACCTGAAGAGTCGAATACGAACATGCGATATACGTCTGCCAGCGCCAGTTGATCAGGATTCGCGACCAGTACCCAGTTATCGAACCCTTCCCCACTCCGTCTGCCCCAGCGCGCGCGCGCCGTTTGCTCCGGCTTGACGCGCGCGACCCAGTTGGCATCGCACATGTTTTGCAGCAAGCGTTCTATCTCCTCAAAACCGAGCCGCGTCTGGTGCCGTATCGTCAGGGTACCGACCACCGCAGTAGTGCCTGAAATCCGGGCGAGATACAGCACTTCGATGATCGCCATCGCGTCCACAAAAGCACTGCCGGGCGTGGTGACGTGCCACCAGCGTTCGTACTTAACGATCGGCAAGGATGCGGCCAGCACCGCGCCGGACAGGGTAATGAGCCAGCACAGATAAATCCACAGCAAGAATATCGGTATCGCAGCCATCGCGCCATACACCATGGTGTAGCTCGGCGACTTGCTGACGAAGCCGGCAAACAGGCGCTTGACGAGTTCGAAGGCAATTGCCGCCACCAGACCGCCCCAGGCAGCGTCGCGCCAGTCGACCGGCCGATTTGGTACCATCACGTACAGCAGGGTAAACGCGCTGGTGGTAAACAGGATCGAGACCATCGTATAAAACATCGCGCCGAACAACGGCACGCTGGCCACCACATCGCTGGTGGCGGTAAACAAGTATGAAGTCAGCGACATCGACACGCCCATCAGCAGCGGCCCCAGCGTCACAATCGCCCAATACACGATCACCCGCTGAGCCAACGGGCGCTGCGTCTTGACGCGCCAGATATTATTCAGGGTACGGTCGACCGTCATCATCATCAGCACAGCGGTCACGATTAGCAGTACCGCGCCGACCGCCGACAGGCTCTTGGCCTGGGTCGCAAACTGTGTCAGATAGCCCAGGATGGTGTCGGATATCGACCCCGGTATCAGGCTGCCGGCCAGATACGATTCCAGCGCTGCGCGAAAGGATTCAAACAGCGGGAAGGTGGTAAAGATCGCCAGCGCAATCGTCAGGATCGGCACCAGCGCCAGCACGGTGCTGTAGGTCAGGCTGCCGGCCACTTGCGGCAGGCGCTCTTCATGCAGGCGGCTGCGCGCGAACAGAAACAGGTTGCGCAAGTCGGACCAGGACATTCCACGCAGAATTGATAGGTTTTTCAAGGGCGTCGGGTGCAAATAAGGTGAAAAAACCAGGAATAAAAAGTGGTTATCAGGTTGTCGCTCATCGCGACAATACTATTGCCTGGGAGTCTGTCGGACTTAGGAATGATCGGCTACAAAATCCCCTGAGCGGTGCATATTTCACCGCTTTTTTGGTCAATAGCGCGCTA
>JBDSCZ010000035.1:0-8386 GCA_039920865.1 Burkholderiaceae bacterium | reverse complement strand
TGCTGGTAACGCCAAACTCTCACCAGAATTATTCCGGCATGTTGCCGGGCTGGATGGCCGGACATTACACCCGGCCACAGTGCAGGATCGACTTGCAACCGCTGGCGCAGGCAGCGCAGGTGCGCATGGTGGTGGATTGCATCACCGGCATGGATGCCGGGCGGCGCTGTGTGGCCTTGTCGGATGGTCGGCAGATTGAATATGACCTGCTATCGCTGGATACCGGTAGCGAGATCGATGCGTCATGGCTGGAGGCGGCAGGCGAAAGGCTCCTGCCGGTCAAACCGTTGGATGGTTTTCTCGAAGCCTGGCCGCAGGTCCTGGCTGCTGCCAGGGAAAACCCCGCTTATCGTCTGGTGGTCGTGGGCGGCGGCGCTGCAGGGGTGGAGCTGGCGCTGGCTGCGCGCCATGCATTTGAATGCAATGATATCGATGGGAGCGTGGATCTGGTGGTTTCCGAATCCGGCCTGCTGGCAGGACACGCTGCCGGCGTACAGCGCCGCATCACGCGCGCTCTGGCCAAGGCCGGCGTTATTGTCCATCATCAGAGAGCGGCTGGAGTGGAAGCAGGGGTGATGTTGTCGGACGGCACGCTGTTGTCCGCCGATTGTGTGATTGCCGCCACCGGTGCACGCGCGCCTTGCTGGCTGCAACCATCCAGGCTGATGTTGGACGAAAATGGCTACATCGCTGTCGATAGACATCATCGCAGTCTCTCGCATCTGAATGTATTCGCCGCGGGTGACGTCTGCGCCCGGCAAGACCTGGCGATGGCGCGCTCGGGCGTGCATGCGGTGCACGCAGGTCCGGTGCTGGCCGCAAATTTGCTGGCGACGCTTTCGGACCGACCACTGGCCCCCTATCAGCCACGACGCCGTTCGCTGTATTTGCTGGCCTGTGGTCCGCAGTATGCAATTGCCTCCTGGGGCGGCTTCAGTGCGGAAGGCGGGTGGGTATGGCGCTGGAAAGACCGGATCGACCGTGGCTTTATCGCGCGCTTTTCACTTTAGGGGATCGAATATGAAGCATTTGCAGAGAAGGTGGCAGCATGAATGTGCTTAAGCAATTGGGGCATTGGTTAGCGCCAGAGACAGGCCACGAGTCCGTCGAGGCGGCCCATTCAGGCAATCTGCTGGCGAGTCTGTTGACCATGGCCTGGTTTGTCGAGGCCCGCGACCCGTATACCGGCGGGCATCTGTGGCGGGTATCGCGCTATGCACGGCTACTGGCTGAAAGCGCCGGCTTCGGCAACGCCGACGCGGCCCGGATCGGTCTGGGTGGGTTCTTGCATGATCTGGGAAAAGTGGGCGTGCCCGATGCAATTCTGCGCAAGCCGGATCGGCTGACCGACGAGGAGTATGCGGTCATGAGGACCCATCCGGATATCGGCTTGCGGATGCTGTCCGGACACCCGCTGTCGGCGCTGGTCAGCGACGCTGTGCTGTTTCATCACGAGCGCCCCGATGGCCGGGGCTATCCGCGCGGCTTGGCTGGCGACGCGATCCCGGACATGGCGCGCATAGTCGGCATCTGTGACGCCTTTGACGCGATGACCAGCCATCGCCCGTATCGCGCCGGCATGCCGCGCGACCAGGCCATCGCCATCATCCGCGAATTTCGCGCAACCCAGTTTGACGCCCATTTTGCCGACATATTCATCGCGCTGGGCGAGGCGGGTCGCCTGGATCATGTTATGGGCCATAGCGATGACGGCATTCCGTTGCAGACCTGTCCGATGTGCGGCCCGACCCTGGTGCTGCGTCCCGAACACAAACAAGGCGATCATGTTTACTGCCGCAATTGCGGTGGTGAATCCGCGCTGGAATTGCTGGATAATCGTTTGGTGGCGAGCCCTACCGGAAAACAGGGGTTGGCTGCCGATCTGGAACCCGAGGCCGATACCGCGCTGATTGCGCGCACCGTTCGCGCGGCCGTGGAGGCATTGCCAATTGCCGACTTGGTAAGAGCGTCGGCGATGCCAATGGGGAGCTGGCGATGAAATCTTTGCTGCGGACTGTCTGCTCGGCCCGGATCGCGCACAACGCATTGCGCATCGCCTTGGTGGTTGGAACGGTGCTGAACCTGGTCAATCAGAGCGGCGCCATTCTGGTTGGTGCCGGCATCTCATGGTTTCACCTGATATTGAACTATTTTGTTCCCTACTGTGTTGCAAGTTATAGTGCTGCAAAGAATGAAATCATCAGGAGTGAAGATGCGGATTGAAGTAACACTAGGTGCCGGCGATCCAAAACCGGAGCATGCATCGCTGCTCACCGATACCGCGTTTCTGGAAGACTTGCGGCGCCAGATGCTCAAATTTGCCACTTTGCAATTATCGGACGCGTCGCTTGCCGAGGACGCGGTGCAGGAAGCGCTGATCGGCGCGCTCAAGAATGCCAAGTCGTTTGGTGCACGGGCAGCCTTGAAGACCTGGGTGTTCGCGATTCTCAAGAACAAAATCGCCGATGTATTGCGACAAAAGCAACGTCTTGTCAATGCCAGCAGCCTGTTGCGCGAGGGCGAGGAAGACGAGGATTTCTCGGAACTGTTCGATAAAAATAGCCACTGGCAGCCGGACCATCGTCCAGCCGCATGGGCTAATCCCGAGGAATCTTTGCGGGAAGGCCAGTTCTGGCGTGTGTTTGAAGCCTGCCTGGAAAATTTGCCGGGAAACCAGGCGCGGGTCTTCATGATGCGTGAATTTGTCGAGCTCGAATCCCACGAGATCTGCGCGACGGTCGGAATTACCGTCAGCAACCTCAACGTTATGTTGCACCGCGCCCGCATACGCCTGCGCGAGTGCCTTGAAAACCATTGGTTTCTGAAAGGGGAAACGTCATGCTGAACTGTCAGCAAATCACCCGTCTGTACTCGGAGTCGCAAGAGCGCACTCTCACCCTGCAGGAGCGCATGTCGCTCAAAATGCATGTGATGATGTGCTCCGGCTGTCGCAATTTTGGCAAGCAGATGCATACGCTGCGTCACATAGCGCGCGCTTACGCCAAAGGACCGGATCAGCGTAGCGACAAGTCTGACGATTAAGCTGCCATGCCTCCACGCGCAAGCACATGCCCGTCACGCGTAAATTTAAAAAAAGCAAGGAGTATTGCCATTTTTATGCCATTTACCGCATATATTTATTGCGATATAAAATATACCCATGATGTTGTAGGTCGGGTTAGCGGCTTCATCGCGTAACCCGACATGTGCGGCTGGGAATGTCGGATTACGCTATAGCTAATCCGACCTACGGATTCCGACGCGTCCTGCGCGGGAAGTGCGTACCATCTCTGAATATTGCCCACGCGTTTGCGCCATGGACCAACTGACGACACTGCTGAACCACTTCTCCCTCCACGCCGGGGTTTTCTACACCGGCAACATCTGCGGCATCCACGACTTCCAGCAGGACCCTTTGCGGGGCCATCTGCACCTGATCAGGCACGGATCGGTCAAGGTGATCGGGGTGCAAAAGGAAGTGATGAACATCAACGAGCCGACCCTCCTGTTCCTGCCGCGGCCGCAGACACACCGCCTGCTTGCCGAGGGGAGAGCAGGTTCCGATGTGGTCTGCGGCACGGTGCAGATCGGGGGCGGAGGACACAACCCCGTCACCGACTCGCTGCCGGACGTCGTATTGGTGGCGCTGGCGGCACTGCCCGGTGTGGAGGCGCTGATGGGCCTGATGTTCGACGAGGCATTTTCCGAGCATTCTGGCCGCCAGGCGGTGCTGGATCGCTTATGTGAAGTGCTGATGATTCGATTGCTGCGGCATTGTATCGATCAGGGCATGACGCAAGGCGGCACCCTGGCCGGGCTAGCCGACAAGCGCCTGGCCAAAGCGCTGCTGGCGATCCACGAAGATTCTGCCAGCGCCTGGACACTGTCAGGCATGGCGTCCCTGGCGGGCATGTCGCGCGCACGCTTTGCAGTCCACTTCCGGGAAATCACCGGCGAAACCCCGGCCGACTATCTGGCCTCCTGGCGCGTCATGCATGCGCAGCGCTTGCTGAAACGCGGCTTGCAACTCAAGCACATTGCCTTTGACGTCGGCTACGGCAGCGCCAGCGCGTTGACCCGGGCCTTCATACGCAAGTTGGGCTGCTCTCCTACCGAATGGCGCAAGGCGCAACTGGAAGTGGGTCGGCCATCGCATCCTGAAACGATCGGGTATCGGAACGAGACGCTCGGTTCACAGCTGAAAGTGCATACCGATTAGGATTAAGCATCGCACCGAAGCCGGGGGAAGCCTCTTTCGGCCAACAGTCTTTGCGGGATTTTCAGGAGAAACAATCATGTCTGACAACACCATCATCCACAGTATCGCCCCGGTCGACCATGCCAGCGCAACCGGCGCCCAAAAAGAAATCCTCGACCTGGCGCTCAAGCAGGTCGGCTTCATCCCCAACATGTACGCCAACATGGCCAATGCGCCTGGCATGCTAAGCACCTATTTGCACGGCTACGATTTATTTCGCAAGGAATCCGGCTTCACCTCCGCCGAGCAGGAAGTGGTGTTTCTTGTCGTCAGCCAATACAACGGCTGCAACTATTGCACGGCGGCCCACAGCATGCTTGCCGACAAGATGTCGGGTGTGCCGAAGGACGTTTTGCAGGCGATTCGTGAACATCAGCCGATTCCCGATGCAAAGCTGGCAGCCCTGGCTGCAATGGCAGTAGAAATGGTCGCCAAGCATGGTCAACCGGACCACGCGATAGTCCGGACTTTTCTTGACGCCGGATACCAGGAACGCGACCTGCTCTATATCGTGCTGGCCGCAGCGGTCAAAACCCTGAGCAACTACAGCAATCAGGCTTTCGGCACCACGGTTGATGAAAAGTTTGCCGCCTACAAGGTAGCCTGATCGCACCGTCCGGTGGCACTAATTTAGACGGGCCAGCGGCGGCGCGACAGCCGATTTTCTTAAAGTATGGAGAAACAATGGCAACCGTTAATAATCAAACGATGACCGGCATTGAAGCGTGCGTATTCGATGCCTACGGCACGCTGTTCGATGTCAACAGCGTGGCGCATGGTGCCAGGGACGCCTTGGGCGACCAATGGCAGGCGCTATCGGATTTGTGGCGCACCAAACAGCTGCAATACACCTGGTTGCGCAGCCTGGCCGGACACCATGCCGACTTTTGGCAGGTCACCGGAGATGCGCTCGATTTCGCCATGACGACGCTCAATATTGCCGACGCCGATTTGCGCGATCGTCTGATGCATCTGTATCTCGGGCTATCGGCGTATCCGGAGGTGCCGGAAACGTTGCGGCGGCTGAAGGCGGGCGGCATGAAGCTCGCCATCCTGTCCAACGGCACGCCGCAAATGCTGGAGTCGGCGGTGCGTAACGCCGGCATCGATGATGTATTCGACGCGGTCCTGTCGGTGGAGGAGGTCGGCGTCTACAAGCCGCATCCATCGGTATATCAGCTTGCTAGCGACAGGCTCCGGCTTTCGCCCGAGAAGATCTGTTTTCTATCCTCGAATAGCTGGGATGCCTTCTCGGCCAAAGCTTTCGGTTTCCGGGTGCTATGGTGCAACCGCTTCAGTCAGGTGCCGGAACGTATCCCCGAAATGCCGGACGGTGAAATTACAGACCTTTCCAGTTTGCCAGGATTACTCGAGATCAATGCGCCACCGCCTGACTGAACACTATTTGAAAGGACCATGACCATGAAGATCAAGGCACTTGCCTTCGCTACCGGCGGAACCATCCTGGACTGGCACAGCGGCATATCCAGCGCATTCCAGCGCGTCGGTGAACGGCATGGGATTGCACTCGACTGGCATGCGCTGACCAATGATTGCCGGCGACTGGCCTGACAGGCATCGTCGGCCAGATTTAGCTCGTGTTCAACATGGACGATGTGCACTGCATTGAATCGTGCTATCTGGGCACGGACTGGATTGGGATGCGGTTATTTCGCATTGGCAGATCGACCGCTCGATTGAAGTCAACCTGGGTGCAGCGTTGCTTTCGACGGCTCCAAAGATTGCGTAGCTTCGATCTGCAGCGTATCGGCCCAAAGCAGCGCATTGAAGTCGAAGCCGGCAGCAATGGTGGGCTTGATGATCTGGAAGTACGGCGAGACATCGAAATCACGCGGTGCGAACAGGCTATGGTGGCGCACCCGCAGGATTTCCTCGATACAGGCGGGACAATCCGGGCGGTCGGCATTGCGGTTGTCTGTAATAGGCAAGATCGGATAACGAATCGACTGGAATGCCTGCGCAATTAGCGTCGAACAGATTGCGCGGGTTGGATCGCCGCTACCCAGTGCAAGCAGGCGGCGCCGAAACCGTAACGGAACCGGCGGGGTCGGCAGCAGATAGCGTGCCAGATCGATGACGTTGCGCAAATCGTACTGATTGCCCAGATGCGCGATGGCGTACGCTGTCAGCTTCCGGCAATCCAATTCACACAATCCCATCGGGTGGCAAATGCGGGTATGCGAACCGGCAAATTCGTCGATGCCGACGCTGCGCACCCCGTCCGTCATGTCGGCCTCGATGAAGCAGTGACCGGGATTGCCGCCCGCTTCGGCCAGATGGGAGCCTACATAAAGCGCGGCATGCGACCAGGTGGACTGGGTCAGGTACTTGATCGCGGTACTGACGCGACTGTTGCCCTCGACCAACAGCACGTCGCCCGGCTCAAGGCACGCGAGCAAGCGATCCGGGGCGGTTACCGGTCCGGTGCCATGAACATGCGTGGTTCGGGTAAGAAACCGTGCCAAACCTTTTCCCAGCCAGCCTAGGGCAAGCCCCATCGTAACTTCTCCATGTATTAAAACTGCAGGGATGCCTGGCATCGGTGAAGCAGCCAGTGGTCCGGCGACATAACCAACAGTCGGGGCGGCCTGACAGTTTCTTACACAAGGCAGAGGCATGATACGTTACGATAAAAAAATAGGGGGTGTAAGAAACCGCAAGCCCGCCTCGACTACAGTGCAATAGCCGGCCTTGTAGCCGTCATTGCAACCATTGAGGATCACCATGCACGCCACCCTGCCATTGCTTGCTGCAACCAAATTTCCCCCATTGCGTCGTGACCAGCTCACCACCTTGCAAGTCAATCTCGGCTACCGCTGCAACCAGACCTGCGTGCATTGCCACGTCAATGCCGGACCGAACCGCACAGAGATGATGGATGATGAAAACCTGGCTTTGATCCCGTCGGTGCTCACCGCGCGCGGCATCGGCACGCTGGACCTGACTGGTGGTGCGCCCGAACTACACGAAGGCTTCAGGCAACTGGTGCGCGAAGCAAGTGCGCTGGGAGTGAAAGTAATCGACCGCTGCAACCTGACCATACTGTTCGAGCCGGGTCAGGAATACCTGGCCGAGTTTCTGGCGCAACACCATGTTGAGATCGTCGCCTCTCTTCCCTGTTATTCGCTGGCGAACGTGGACCGGCAGCGCGGCGCAGGCGTGTTTGACAAGAGCATTGCAGCGCTGCAAAAGCTCAATGCGCTCGGGTATGGCCGGGCAGGTTCCGGACTGACGCTCAATCTGGTCTATAACCCGCAGGGGCCGTCGCTGCCGCCGGATCAGGTCAAGCTGCAGGCCGACTACAAGCGCGAACTGTTCGAACATTTCGGCATCGTGTTCAACGAACTGTTCGCGCTGGCCAACATGCCGATCCAGCGTTTTGGCTCAACCCTGATTTCCAAGGGGCAGTTCAACGATTACATGCGGCTGCTGAAGGAAAATTTCGCAGCCGCCAACCTGGCTGGCGTGATGTGCCGCAGTCTGGTCAGCGTCGACTGGCAGGGCTTTCTGTACGACTGCGATTTCAATCAGCAGCTGGGACTGGCGTTGCCTTGCGCTACGCCATTGGCGCAACTGCGCGAAGGGCGGCCGCATTTACGTCATCTGCTGACCGATGATCCGGCGGGTCGTTCGATCCGGGTCGCCGATCATTGCTATGGCTGCACGGCCGGGCAGGGCAGCAGCTGCGGCGGCGCGCTCAAAGATGACGCATTGCATGACGAAAGCAGTGCAGCATGAAGCGGGTCCTGCTGGTCTTGCTGATTGTCGCGCTGTTCATCGGCTTCTTTGCATTCGATCTGGATCGCTTCCTGACGCTGGAATCGCTCAAGCAGAGCCAGGGCGATTTTGCTGCGCTCAAAGCGCAGTCTCCGTGGCTGGTTACTGCAATCGCTTTCGCGTTGTATGTACTGGTCACCGCGCTGTCTTTGCCGGGTGCGTTGATCATGACGCTGGCGATGGGCGCGTTGTTCGGCCTGGCTGTCGGCACGCTGCTGGTATCGTTCGCCTCCAGCATCGGCGCGACACTGGCGTTCCTCGCCGCGCGTTATTTGCTGCGCGACACCGTGCAGCAACGCTTCGGCGATAAGCTCAAAGCGATCAACGACG
>JBDSCZ010000034.1:0-10769 GCA_039920865.1 Burkholderiaceae bacterium | reverse complement strand
GAATCGCTTGGCCGCTAAATCCGGTGAAGTCGAGCGACTCGATGCCGATGCCCCAGCCGATAAAGGCGATTTTCGATGCGATCACCAGCGCCAGTCCGGCACCGAACAGGCCGCACCACCACAGAGCCATGCGCCAGGCCCCGCCCAGCAGCAGCCAGGCGGCAAAGGCGGCTGCCGCAGGCATCATCACGGTACTGCCGCCAAAACCGGTAATCGCGGACCAGTAATGCATATTAAAAAATGGTGTAAAAGGCAAATAAACCCCGTTTGGATAAGAATCGAGTCTGCAGGATACCCGTTATGCGGCGTTCCAGGGCGTGGGGCACTCGGCCGGGATGATGACGGTCAAACTGGTCCCCTGATTTTCGCGGCTGTCGATGATCAGTTCGCCGCGCAGCGTGTTGACGCGTTCACTGATGCCGATCAGGCCGTACGAGTTTACCTTTCTGCGGCTATCCTGCGGCAGGCCGATGCCGTTGTCGGCTACCTTCATCACCACGTTGTGGGCATCTTTCGATAGGCTGATCGTGATCCGGTCGGCATGGGCGTGACGGCTGACGTTCGTCAGCGATTCCTGCAGAATCCGGAACAGTGCGGTGGCGGGGTCGTCATCCAGTGTGTAGTCCTCATCTGTGCCGCTGATGTTCAGCGTGCAGGCAATGCCGCTGCGGCGCTGGAACTCCTTGACCTGCCACTCGAACGCGGCAGGCAAACCCAGATCCAGTACCGCCGGGCGCAGATTGTTGATGATGCCGCGCACCGATTTGATGGTGACATCGATATCACTGAGCGTCGCCTTGACCTTCGCATTCAGGCGTGGATGGCTGTGTCCGGTGCGCGCTGCCAGCATCGACACGTCGATGCGCAGTGCCAGCAGATTCTGCCCCAGTTCGTCGTGTATTTCGCGCGCGATGCGCTTGCGCTCGTTTTCCTTGACCCACTCCTGATGGGCGGCCAGGCGGCGGATGGTTTCCTGCGATTGCAGCAGCGCTTCTTCGGTGTTCTTGTATTCGGTGATGTCGAGTACGGAACCGACCAGCGTTTTCGGCTTTCCGTTGTCGCCGTCCAGGACGTCGCCTTGTAGACGGACGAACCGTATGGTGCCGTTTGGGCGGACTATCCTGACGGTGCGGCTAAAGCCCTGGCAAAATTCGATCGAACGCCGGACTGCACGGTATACCGCCTTACGGTCTTCCGGATGGATAGGTTTCAGCGCCTTTGTCATGCTGGGAGTGAATGCTTGCGGCGGGTAGCCGCAAATCCGGAAAAATTCGTCCGACCAGCGTACTGCACCGCTGGCAATGTCGCGCTCCCAGCTGCCGACATGGGCGACACGCTGTGCCTGCTGCAGGATGTATTCGGTGTGCTTGAGCGCCTCTTCAGTGCGTTTGCGTTCTCCAATTTCCTTGCCCAGTTGCGCATTGGCCTGCAACAGCGCCGAAGTGCGTTGCAGTACTCTGGATTCGAGTTCTTCCTGGGTGTTGTGCAGGGCCTGTTCAGCCGACTTGCGCGCGCTGATGTCTTCCACGACCAGGCGGCAGGTTTGTTCGTTTGCGTCGGCATTGGCTTCGATGCGGGCATAAAACGACTGCTGCACGGCATTCAGAAGCCGTACCTCGCATGACTGCTTGGCTTCGCCGGCAAATACGCGTGTCAGGAAAGCATTGAAAGTCGCGCGCGACTCGATCGCTACGAACGCACCGAAAAGCCGCCCGACCATTTTTGAACGCACCAGACCAATCAGGCTGACGCCGGTCAGGTTGACTTCGTGCAAGGTGCTGTCGCGGCCCAGTGTGAAATACCCGATCGGGGCGAATTCATACAGATCGGTATAGCGCGCCAACAACAACTCGATCTCCTGTCGGGCCCGCTGCAGCTCCATCAGTTCGCTGTTTTGCAGCGTAAGTTCGAGTTGATTGACTTGCAATTCGTGCAGTTGCTTGCGCACATCCATGTCGCTTAGCACTGATGATGTCGGCTTGTTGCGGTTACTGCGCAACACCTGTTCTGCCCTCAGGCGCAGATGATCGCTATTGGGTAGTGGGCTACCGTTTTTTTTTCGGTCAGCTGTCATCAATATTTTCCTACAAGTCGGTGTTGATCGTTCCGGCACACACTACGCACTTGGGCTGAAACAATGCATGTGCCTTGATGTGTTGCCTGTTTATACGCAATATAAATTTGAAAGCAATAAATGTCGATATGTGGCAAAAAAAATATGTTGCGTCAAACCCAATGCCGCTCATGCCGAGTTGCCCGCAGTGCGTTGATGCAAGTAGCCATCCTTCGACACGCTTCCTTCGATACGCTGCGCTACTCAGGACGAACGGACCCACTCAGGACGAACGGACCTGCTCAGAGCCCGCCCTAGAATGATTTAATCGGGGGGAAGAACGGCGGTTGATGGCGCTCTCAAAAATTAACTATAAAAAAGCAAGATATAGCGGGGTATGCTAAAAAATAGTGCTATTTCCGCAGTTATTCATTGCGATACAAAAAATACAGACTCCCGTATATGTATGCGATGGAAATCGAATCGGTGCAGTTTGAAGTGCGTTGGCACGCTTGCGCCATTAACTTTTTCGTTTTACGTCTTGTACGCATTGATCTTCTCGCGCAAATCCGCTTCGAGCTGCTTGGCGGTGCTGATGTCGGTGAAGGTCAGCACCACACCGTCGATCACGTTTTCCAGCGTGCGGTAAGGCATGATGCGCACCTTGAACCAGCGACCGTCGCCGGTCACAATCTGTTTATCCGTAAATATCAACGTACGCAGCACTTCGTGCGCGTCCTGCTGCAGTTTAGGGTAGTGTAAATCGGTGACGATATCGCTCAACGGGCGCCCGACATCGGTGGCGATCAGTTTGAAAATTTGGGTCGCCTGGGTAGTGAAACGTCGCACATTCAATACTTCGTCGAGAAATATGGTGGCAATATCGGTACTGTTGAGCAGGTTTTTCATGTCGTTGTTGAGTAGCGACAGATCATCCACCTTCGATTGCAGTTCCGCATTGACGGTTTGTAACTCTTCGTTCAGCGATTGCATCTCTTCCTTGGAGGTGGTCAGTTCCTCGTTGGTCGACTGCAGTTCTTCGTTGGTTGACTGCAGTTCTTCGTTGGTCGCAGTCAGTTCTTCCTGCGAGGTTTGCATCTCTTCGCGGATGATCTGGATCTCTTCATGGGCGCGTTCCAGTTCGGCCTGCTGCAGAGGATCGAGCGGGGCGTCGGTTGGCCCCACCATCGCCTTCGGCGCTGTCACTTCGGTAAACACGATCATGACCATGCCATGTAATAGTTCCGGCTTTTCAATCAGTTGCACCGTGATGTTGACGTTTTGCGCTGTGCTACCGTTGCCTTCGACCTGCAGATTTTTTACTACGATGGTGCCGGTTTGGTGCACCACTTTTTTGAGCGCGTTGGTTAGCTGATAGCGTAAGCCTTCGCGCGCCATCGCATAAATATTCCAGTTGGCCTTGCCGGCGGCCGGTTCCAGATATTTGCCGGTGCGCCCGTTGATGTACAGGATGTCGCCCTCGGCATTGACCAGCACCGCTGCCGGAGTGAACTGCTGCAATAAAAACTGATCCGCTTGAAACTGCAGGCTGGCGGCCGGATTGATGATCCTGCGCGGTTCCTGGGTGAACGGCAGGGCGAGCGGAAATTTAGTCGGAAAATCGATCGTCGTAGCACGCAAGTTGTTGTCAATGCGTCGATACAGCCGTGCCTTGCTGTCCTGCGGCGCAAACAGGTTGGTGAAGCTGCCTATGGTTTCGGCGCTACCCAGCAGCAAAACACCGTCGCGATTGAGCGCGTAATGAAACAGAGGTATCAGCTTGGCTTGCAGTTCAGGCCCCAGGTATATCAGCAGGTTGCGGCAGGTCAGAATATCGAGCTTGGTGAATGGCGGGTCCATGATGATGTTTTGCGGAGCAAAGACCACCATTTCCCGAATTTCCTTAGAAATCAGATAGCCATTGTCGTCGGAGACGAAAAAACGGCTCATCCGATCAGACGAAATATCCGCTGCAATATTGGCTGGAAAGTACCCCAGACGCGCCTTGTTGATTGCATCTTGATCCAGATCGGTGGCAAAAATCTGCAATGTAAAGCGCACTTTGGGACTGAGTTGCTCTAGTGCCTCCTTGAAAATAATTGCCAGCGAGTATGCTTCTTCGCCGGTCGAGCAGGCCGGCACCCAAGCCCGCATCACCTTGCCGCTCGGATTCGCGGCGAAGAATGCGGGGAATGTTTCTTTTAGTAAATAATCCCAGACCTGCGGATCACGGAAAAAATTGGTAACGCCGATCAGCAGTTCCTTAAACAGCAAGTCCAGTTCTTGTGGATTTTCGCGTAAGTAGCGTACGTAACTGCCAATCGCATCGATCTGGTGCAGGCCCATACGGCGCTCTATGCGGCGGTATACGGTGTTTTTCTTATAGAGCGAGAAATCATTGCCGGTACGCTCGCGCAGCAATATCACGATTTTTTCCAGTGCAGTCTGGGACTTTCGTTCCAGAATCGGTTCCTGCTGATTGTTAGGGCGTATTTGTCGCATATAGGTGACGATTTTTGCCGGCAATTGCTCCGCCGGGGCGACGATGTCGACCAGTCCGGCATTGATTGCATTTTGCGGCATCGCATCGAATTTGGCGCTTTCCGGTTCCTGCGCCAGTGTCAACCCGGCTTTTTCCTTGATCGCACGCAGGCCCAGCGTGCCGTCCGAACCCATGCCTGACAAAATCACGCCGATGGACATTTCACGCTGGTCTTCGGCCAGCGAGCGCAGGAAAGAATCGATCGGCAAACGCAGGCCGCGCGGTGCAGCCGGTTCCAGCAAGTGTAGCCGTCCGTGCAGGAGCGACAGATCCTTGTTGGGCGGAATCACATAAACACAGTTCGGATTGAGCTGCATACGGTCGGTGACTTGAAAAACGGCCATCGATGTAATGCGTTGCAGCAATTCAGGCAGCATGCCTTTGTAGGTCGGGTCCAAGTGCTGCACGACGACATAAGCCAGACCGCTTGCCAGCGGCACGTTTTCGAGGAACTGCGTCAGCGCTTCCAGTCCGCCGGCCGAGGCGCCGATGCCAACCACCGGCGGCACACTGGTCTTTTGCTTTGCTTTGGAAGCGACGATTTTTTTTACTGAAACGGGCTGATTCGAAGTGGCCATGCATTCTTTCTTTTTGCACAAGGCGTGAAGTATAGATGCCCGAACCGTGATTTTATCAACGTTTGTTGTCAATCGTCATTGCGACGGCGCAAAGTAGCAACCGGTGCAGCGGCGGATATACCGATATCGATAACCCGCCGGATGCCAAACCCTGGTGTCATTAAGCCGTTACCGGTTCCTGCTGGCGCAGCGTCAGGTGGCGGTTGGCGGCGCTTAATACCGCCTTGAACGAAGCTGTCACGATATTGCCATCGATGCCGACACCGAATAGGGTCGGGCCATTGTCAAGTCGCAATTCGACATAGCAGACCGCTTGCGCATTGGCGCCAGAACCGATCGCATGTTCGTGATAATCCATCAGCTGGATATTCCGTCCGAGCGCATTGACGAAAGCGTCAATCGGGCCATTGCCGCCGCCTGCCAGCGTTGCAGCTACGCCGTCCTGGGATATGTCGATCTCGATCTGAACCGATTCCACACGGGTCGAATTTTCCTCCATGCGGTGCGCCTGATAGGCGTAGGGCGCAGTATGGGCCAGGTATTCCCGCTGGAATATCGCGTAGATGTCTTGCGCGGCGACTTCGCCTCCGGTGCGGTCGGTGGTGGCCTGCACCGCGCGGCTGAATTCGATCTGCAGCCGGCGTGGCAGCGACAAGCCGTATTCCTGCTCCAGCAAGTAGGCCATGCCGCCCTTGCCGGACTGGCTGTTGACGCGGATTACCGCATCGTAGCTGCGCCCGAGGTCGGCCGGATCGATCGGCAGGTAAGGCACATCCCACTGGACATCTGCCTGTTGCTGGGCCAGTCCTTTTTTGATGGCATCCTGATGCGAGCCGGAGAAGGCGGTAAACACCAAATCGCCGACATACGGATGGCGTGGGTGCACAGGAATCTGGTTGCACTCTTCGACGCAGCGCCGCACGCTATCGATATCGGAAAAGTCGAGGCCGGAATACACGCCCTGGGTGTGCAAGTTCATTGCCAGCGTCACCAGATCGACGTTGCCGGTGCGCTCGCCATTGCCGAACAAACAGCCTTCGACCCGGTCGGCGCCAGCCATCAGCGCCAGTTCGGCGGCGGCAATCGCGCTGCCGCGGTCATTGTGCGGGTGGACGCTGATGACGATCGCCTCGCGCCGCGCCAGATTGCGGTGCATCCACTCGATCTGGTCCGCGTACACGTTCGGCGTGCTGCATTCTACGGTGGCGGGCAAATTGATGATCATCTTGTTGACAGCGTCCGGTTGCCAGACATCGGACACCGCATCGCATACTTCCCTGGAGAAATCGAGTTCGGTCTGGCTGAACGACTCCGCCGAGTATTGAAACCGCCATGCGGTTTCCGGATGTGCCGCCGTCAGGGCCTTGATGCGCCGGGTGCCGCTGATGGCGAGCGCCTTGATGTCGGCACGCGACATCTTGAACACGATGCGGCGAAAAGCCGGCGCCAGCGAGTTATACAGATGCACGATCGCATGTTTGGCGCCGAGCATGGATTCTATGGTGCGGTCTATCAGTTCGTCGCGCGACTGTGTCAGCCCGATAATGGTGACATCATCCGGGATGCGGTTTTCTTCAATCAGCATGCGCACGAAATCGAAATCGGTTTGCGAGGCGGACGGAAAGCCGACTTCGATTTCCTTGAAGCCGATCTTGACCAGCATCTCGAAAAAACGCAGCTTCTTTTCCGGACTCATCGGTTCGATCAACGCTTGGTTGCCGTCGCGCAAATCGGTGCTCATCCAGATCGGCGCGGTGGCTATCACCTGATCGGGCCAGCTGCGGTTGCTGATCTGGACTACCGGAGCTGGACGGTATTTAGCTGCAGGTTGTGGCAACGTCATGATGAATCCTTTAAATTTTTTGAGGCGAAATGGGAATAACTGTGGTGGCAGCGAGGCTGCCTGACTGCCACTTAACGCAAGGCCAGGCAACCGATCGGTAGCGGTAGCAGCAGTAGCGGTAGCGGTAGACTCAGCAGACCCAGCGAACGCGCAGCAACCAGCATGGCAACAAATGCGCCTTGCGTGATGGTTGCAGGATTCGGTGTGGAATGCATGATGGATATTGGATAAGCAGTATTGTTTTCTTGCTGAACCGCTGGCAGTGCGCTGTCAGCAGGGTAAAACAGAAGGCGGGCGTTTTACGCCAGCGGCAGTCGTAGCGAGTCTGCTAGCAGAGCGCCAGCAGGCTGTACAAAGTGCGGAAGGGGGAATTGAGTGAATGACATGGACTCAATGTAGTTGGCGCAAGCGGGGTTTGTCAAGCCCCTTGCGGTATTTTCCGTAGATCGGCGATGTCGGACTACGCTGCTGTTACGACTATCCCGGCTGGCCCATCCGTCATTTCGCCAATCACTGCCGCGTCGGCGAAGCCTTCGCGGGCGAAGAGCGCCAGGATTTCATCGACTGCAGCCGGGTCGCAGGAAACCAGCAGGCCGCCGGAAGTTTGCGGGTCGCACAGCAGTGCTTGCTGGGTTGGCGTGATGGCGGCTTCCAGCGTCACGTCGTGGCCATAGGCTTCCCAGTTGCGGCCGGACGCGCCGGTGATGCAGCCTTGTTGCGCCAGTTGCTGCACGTTTGGCAGCAGCGGAATCTGTGCCATGTTCAGTTTGGCGCTCAAGTTGGCGCCGCGCGCCAGTTCCAGCAAATGGCCGAGCAGGCCGAAGCCGGTGACATCCGTCATTGCATGTACCGCGCTCATGTCGGATAGCGCTATCCCCGGCTTGTTGAGCTTGGTGGTGTTTTCTATCATCGCCGCATAACCGGCCGCGTCCAGCGCATCCTTCTTCAGCGCAGCCGACAGGATCCCGACCCCGAGCGGCTTGCCGAGAATCAGCTTGTCGCCGGCTTTGGCGTCGGCATTGCGCTTGACCTTGGATGGATGAATCAGGCCCATCACGACCAGGCCGTAGATCGGTTCTACCGAATCGATGCTGTGACCGCCGGCAATCGGAATCCCGGCTTCGGCGCAAATGGATTCGCCGCCGCGAATGATTTGTCCGATGACGTCAACCGGCAGCTTATTGATCGGCATCCCGACCAGCGCCAGCGCCATGATCGGCGTCCCGCCCATCGCATACACGTCGGAGATCGCATTGGTGGCGGCGATGCGGCCGAAGTCGAACGGGTCATCGACGATAGGCATGAAGAAATCGGTGGTGGCAATCAGCGCCTGTTCGTCATTGAGCCAGTAGACCGCTGCGTCATCCGCAGTCTCAATCCCGACCATCAACTCTGTCGGCACCGGGAAGCCGGTCGAGTTCTTCAGGATTTCAGACAGTACGCCGGGCGCGATCTTGCAGCCGCAGCCGCCGCCGTGGGAAAAAGAGGTGAGCTTGATTTTCGGGTCGGTTGCTGAGTTCATTGGGATTCCATGGTTGAGATCATGTGTTGAGATTGCTGTGAAGTAGATTATCCATCAACTGCAGCAAAGCTGTTTTTTCCCGTTCCGGCGAGAACAATGGCGCACGCGCCGCGCATTGCCTTTGCAGCAGTGCGTAGAAGGCCGGGTCGGCGATGCTTTGGTCGATCAGGCGTGCCAGTTCCCGGCTGTCGCCGAGTGGAAAATATCCGGCGTAATCGTCGCCCAGCATGCCGCGGTTGCCTGAAATATCGCTGGCCAGCACTGCAACGCCGCTGGTGACGGCTTCGATGATGACATTGGCGCCGCCTTCCATCTTGGAGCTGATGGCCATCAGATGGCTGCGCTTCAAGCGCTGGCGGGTGATCGCGCGCGGCAGGCTGCCGAGCCAGCGATAGCGGTTTTGCGCTTGTGTGGTGCGTTCTGCCAATTGACCCAGAGCAGGCTCCAGCGCGGCGCCGATATGGATTAGCCGCGCTTGTGGCGATCGGATCAAAGCGGCGGCGCGCATGAAGGTTGCCGGATCTTTTTCATCGCGCAAATGACCAACCATCGTTATGGTCACGTGCCTGCGTGTCGCAGGTGTTGTGCCCGCAGCGGCCTTCAGAGTCGGCGTCGATTGGTAAATGACTTGTGTTTTTGCGCGCAAATCGGCTGCCAGTTCCTGCATTCCCGACGCTTGCAATAGCACCATTTTCGTGGCAAGTTGCAGCGAGCGCTGCGCGCTGGCATCGGTTCGGATGTCGCGATACAGATCGGTGCCGGTCAGCACCACCACCAGTGGCGAGTCGGGCTGGGCCGCAGAAAATGCCGCAATGGACGCGGCAGAGCGCCGCGCATGCAATGCGATCATCGCATCGATGTGCTGGCCGTCCCACTCGGCGGCGATGCGCACCCGATAATGTTGGCGCAAGAAAAGCGACCAGCGCCGGGCGGTTTGCCAGTTGCCGTTATTGGCTTTTGCCAGTGCTGGACTGATAATAACAATCTGCGGCATATTCATTGTCAGCATATTCTTTGATGGCGCAAAAATTTACCGGCAAATATGATCAATCTCTCGTTTCGAAATGCTTCCGTGGAAGAACTGGCAACTGCCTTGCAAGACGCGAGGCATTATACGCTGCTACTGTTCGATCGTTTTTCGGCCGCGAGCCTGGATGTATCAGCGCATGTGCCGTTTTTGCCCATCATCAATCCGCCGCTATGGGAGTTGGGACACATCGCCTGGTTCGCCGAATGGTTCGTGCTGCGCGAGGCCGAATCGAGCAACCCCGCTGCGGCACAGCGCCCTTGTTTACTGACGCAGGGCGACGATTGGTTCGATTCGAATACCGTGCCGCACCGCGCGCGCTGGCAGATCGATTTACCCAGCAGCGGCGCGCTCAAGATGTATTGCTGCGAGGTCCTTGATCGGGTGCTGGACAAGCTGGAGAAATCAGGTGCATCAGGTCGTGACCTGGCTCCTTATCAACTGGTGTTGGCGCATGAGGATATGCACGGCGAGGCCTTCGCGATGACCTTGCAAACCCTGGGCCTGGAAGCACCGCCACGGATTAACCAAGCGACAGCAGCGCCAGCACCGCACATTGCGATCGACTTTCCCGGCGGCACGATGATGCTCGGCAGCGCGCCCGAGTCCGGCTTCGTGTTCGACAACGAAAAATGGGCGCATCCGATGCTGGTGCCTGCCTTTAACATCGATGCAACATTGGTGTCGAATGCCCGGTACAGCGATTTCATTACGGATGGCGGTTATCAGAATCCGGATTTTTGGAGCACTGCCGGCCGCGCGTGGCTGATGCAGCAGGAACGATCGGCGCCGCGTTACTGGCAGCGCGATGGCCTTGGGTGGTGCACTGAAATTTTCGGCCGGCTGACCGCTTTGCCCGCCCATCAGGCGGTGCGCCATGTCAGCTTGTTCGAGGC
The DNA here is from genome assembly GCA_039920865.1 of Burkholderiaceae bacterium. Lineage (GTDB taxonomy): Bacteria > Pseudomonadota > Gammaproteobacteria > Burkholderiales > Burkholderiaceae_D > AVCC01. Next base: position 308 of record JBDSCZ010000034.1, on the reverse strand, counting down.
GCAGGCTTACTGCCGCTGGGCCGGCCGCCGCTTGCCGAGCGAATCCGAATGGGAGTACGCGGCCATGTCGGGCCATGCGGCTTTTCAATGGGGCGGCTTGTGGGAATGGACCTGTACTCCGTTCGAGCCTTATCCGGGTTTTGCGGCGGATGCCTATCGCGAGTATTCGGCACCCTGGTTTTGCACGCATCAGGTCTTGCGCGGCGCATCTTTCGTAACCCGGCCGCGGCTGCGCTCGCCGCAATACCGGAATTTCTATTTGCCGCAACGCGATGATGTCTTCGTCGGCTTTCGGACTTGCGCGGCAT